>CAZFLK010000016.1:0-56317 GCA_964519245.1 uncultured Verrucomicrobiota bacterium | reverse complement strand
GAGTCCGACAAAAGAAAGATCGCCCGCGATGCCGAACACCAGGGCGATGCCGTAGACCATCACAGCAGAGGAAAGGGCTCCGATGATGAGATACTTCACACCCGCCTCCAGCGCCCGCGACTGGCTGCGCTGGGCGCTGACGAGGATATAGAAGGTCACCGTGATCAACTCCAACGAAACAAACAGCATGGCCAGGTTGTTGGCCGAGGCGGCAAACATCATTCCCGCTCCGGCAAAAAGGGTCAGGGAATAATATTCCGAAATGCCGCTCTTGATCTGGTTGCCGACCTCGACCGACATGACCAGGACGATCGCCATGGAGAAGAGGGCGAGCCGCTTGAAAAACATCGCCATGCCGTCCATGACATACATCCCGCCAAAGGCCTCACCGCTGAGATCGAGAACAAAACTGGCTCCCAGGATGCCAAGCACGGCCAAGGCCGCATAAAGCCCGAGTTCCCGCTTCTTCTCCGTGGGCGTCCACAGGTCCAACAGCAGCACGCCCAGGCCGAGCGCGACAACCGCAATTTCCAGAATGGTCAAACCTGCATTCATTCGACGTCGTTCAAATCGTTCTTGCCGCTGGTCGCCGGCGCGTCCAGTTGCGCCACTTCGACAAGGCGCGTCTCAACCCCGTTGGCCGCATCCACGATCGCCTTGGCGCTGGGCTGGATCTTGTTGGTCAGGAGTCGCGGCGCGAAGCCGAACACCAGCAATGTCGCCAGCAACAGGGCGAAAGGAGCGCGCCTGCGCCAATCGTCCGCGTCGCTGAGCGCGACCTTGTGTTCGGCGTTCTCCTCGCCGTGGAGGATATGGCGGATAGCGCGCAGCATATAGACCGCGCCGATCACCAACGCGCCCCAGACGGAAAGGACGGTGACAAAGGGAAACGCCTTCCAGGCGCCGAAGAAGACCATGGCCTCGCCGACGAAGTTGGCAAAGCCGGGGAGGCCGCAACCGGCCATCATTGCCATGACCATGGCCGCGCCGATGAACGGCAACTGCTTCAGGTAGCCGCCCATCTTGTCCATGTCGAGCGTCTTGGCCTCGCCGTAGAGATAACCGCTCAGGCCGAAGGTGAGAGCGGCCAGCAGTCCATGCGCGACCATCACCAACACGGCGCCGGTGACGCCGATCAAAGTCAGGCTGGCGATCCCCAGGAAGACGAATCCCATGTGGGCGACGCTGGAGTTGCCGATCAGCAGGTTCAGGTTCTTCTGCTTCATGGCGACGAAACCGCAATACAGGATGTTGCCGAGGCAGAGGAAGGCCAACACGTGCAGCCAGTTCTGGGCGCCCTCGGGGCACATCGGCAGGGCGATGCGGATCAGGCCATAAAGCCCGAACTTCTTGATGACCCCCGCGTGCATCATGGCGGTGGCGGTCGGCGCCGAGCCATATCCGAGCGGCGCCCAGGTGTGGAACGGCCAGAGCGAGACGAGAATGCCGAAGCCGAACATCAGCAGCGGAAAAATCAGATTCTGCTGACTGACGGCGATCGGGCTGTCCCGGAAAACCTGCGCCAACTCCACCATGTTGAAGGTCCGCGGTTCGGGGGCCTGAAGATAAAGGGCGATCAGTCCGGCGAGGGAAATCATCGAACCGACGACCAGGTAGAGCGTGATCTTGAAGGTCGCATAGTTCTTGTCCACGCCGCGCCCCCAGACGCCGATCATCACAAAGGTCGGCACAAGGGCAAACTCATGGAAAAAGAAGAACATGAAGATGTCCATGGAGGCGAAAGATCCGAGAATGCCGCCGATCATCACCAGCAGCATGATGTAGAACTCCTTCTGCCGATCCTGAATCTCGCGCAGCGAAACGCAGGTCGCGGCGAATCCCACGATCGCGCCCATCAAAATCAGTCCGACATTGACGCCGTCCACGCCAAAGTGGAACCAAATGCCCAAGGCCTGCGCAAAGGGGACCTTGGACTCGAACTGGAATCCGGCGAATCCGGTTTCGAACCGGACGAACAAGGCGATCGCCAGCAGCATCACAGCGCCCGTTCCCAGCATGGCGAACTGCCCCACGAGGTCCTTCTCCTTGCGCGGCAGAAAAGCGATGACCAGCGCGGCGAGAAACGGAATCGCGATGATTAGCGTCAGGTTGTTCATCAATCAAATCAGGCAATGAGAAACACGATCACCAACACAGCGGCGCCGAAAATCGAGAAGGCCGCATAGGTTTGCAGGTTGCCGGTCTGCAGCATCCGCGCAATGCGGCCGACCAGTTCGGTCGTGCCATGGGATCCCCGGACCAGCAGCCCGGCAATAATCCAGCGGTCGACCCAGTCGGCCACGCTGGCGAACGCGTCGTGAATGGCGACCACGGTATACTTGTAAATCTCATCGAAATAGAAGCGGCGGCGCATCAGCGTGGTGACAAAGCCAAAAGACCCCAACCGCCCTGGCAACGGGTCGGTCTCGACGTTCCGGTAAAGTAGACTCGCCACATACCAGCCCAACACGGCCAGGGCGGTTCCCATGGCGGCGACGAAGGGCGCGTGCTCCACCGGACCGACAATGTAGGAATACCAGTGATCGTAGTGGGTGTGCGCGCCAAAATGGCCGGCGAAAATGGCGTCCAGGCCGAACCAGCCCGCCAAAACCGCGGGAAACGCGAGGACCCAGAGCGGCTTGGTCATCACGCCGGGAGATTCCTTGGCATGGCGGGCATGATCGGTCCGGGCGGCGCCCCGGAATGCGACGTAGACCAATCGTGTCATGTAGAACGCGGTCAGGAACGCAACCGCCAAGGCGACAATGAACAGGATGATGTTGCCGTGCCCGCCGATCCAGGGGGCGGCGGAGGAGAGAATGGCGTCCTTGCTGTAAAAACCGCTGAAGGGCGGGAGCCCCATCAGGGCGAGTGTTCCGATACAGAAGGTGGCGTAGGTCGCAGGCATGCGGTCGCGCAGGCCGCCCATCTTCCAGATATCCTGCTCGTGATGCACCGCGCAGATCACCGAGCCCGCGCCGAGGAACAACAGGGCTTTGAAGGCCGCGTGGGTCGTCAGGTGATACATCGCAGCCGTCGCGCCCTCGCCATGCCCATTGAGCCCGACCGCCATGACCATGTAGCCGAGTTGGGACAGCGTTGAGTAGGCGAGGATCCGCTTGATGTCATCCTGCTGCACCGCCATGAGCGCCGCCAAGAGGGCGGTGAAGCCGCCGACGAAGGCGATCACCAACAAGGCCGCTTCGTTGAAAATGAAGATCGTTCGGCAAAGCATGTAGACGCCGGCCGCCACCATGGTGGCGGCGTGGATCAGGGCGCTGACGGGCGTGGGGCCCTCCATGGCATCCGGCAACCAGACGTGCAGCGGAAACTGTGCGGACTTGCCCAGCGCGCCGCAGAAGATCAGGAGTCCGGCCAAGGTCGCCATGGACAGGCAACCGCAGGCGACCATCCCCTCGAGTTTGTTCCCGCCGTGCGCGATATCGTCGGCAACCACTGAGAAACTCACCTCGCCGAAGGCGCCCCAGACCATCAGGATGCCGAGCAGGAAGCCGAAGTCGCCGATGCGATTGGTGATGAAAGCCTTCTTGCCTGCATCGGCCGCTGCCGGGCGACCGAACCAGAAGCCGATCAGCAGGTAACTCGAAACACCGACCAATTCCCAAAAAATGAACATCTGAACGAAGTTGGTCGCCAGCACGATGCCCATCATGGAGAAGGTGAACAGGCTGAGGCAGGCAAAGTAACGCGAGTAGCTCGCATCGTCCTTCATGTAACCGCGGGAATAGATGTGGATCAGCATGCCCACGCCCGTCACCACCAGCATCATCATCAGGGATAGCGGATCCAGCAGGATGCCCATGCCGACGTTCAGCGCGTCACCCGGAGCGGAGCCATTGACGCTGAGCCAGGTGAGTTCGGATTCCACGGCTCCGGCCTTGTTCAGGCCTTTCATCAGGCTGTAGAACGCAGTCAAAATGAACGAAAGCGTGATGGCGCCAATGGAAAGCCCCGCGCTGGCCTGGCGGTTGCCGAGCGTCAGCACGGCGATCACGATCGCCGCTCCCAGCGGGAGGAGAAACGCTGCCCAGATTGTCCAGCTCAACGGGTCCATGTTCAAAGTTTCAGCGAATTCAGTTCGTTCACCTGAGCGGTGTGGCGGCGACGATAAAGCGCAACGATCAGGGCCAACCCGACCGCGACCTCGGCAGCGGCGACGGTAATGATGAGGAACACCATGACCTGACCGTTCAGGTTGTCGTTGAAGCGCGAAAGCGCCACGAGCGCGATGTTCGCCGCGTTGAGCATCAGCTCGAGCGACATGTAGACGATCAGCAGATTGCGACGCACCAACACGCCCGTCATGCCGATGCAGAACAACAGCATGCTGACCAAAAGATAGGCTTCGACTCCGATGTCCATCGTCTATTGCAGTTTCTTCTTGCTGAGCAGGATCACGCCGATCATCGCCACGAGCAGCAGAACGGACAGGATCTCAAACGGCAGCACATAATCGGTGAAAAGCAGTTTCCCGAGCGGGATGGTCTCGCCCTGGAGGGTGGATTCGCCGCCGCCGGCCGCGCCCAAGTCCGAGCGGGAAAGGGCCAACAGGAGCAAACCCAGGGTGGCGCCGGAAGAGCCGATCCCGGTAATGGCCGCGAAGGAGCTGATCTGGCGGTCTTTCTCCACGTCAACATCCAGCAACATGATGATGAACAGGAAGACGACCATCACCGCGCCGGCGTAGACCAGGATCTGGATTGCCGCGAGGAAGAAGGCCTCCAACAGCACGAACAAGCCGCCCACGCAGATCATCAGCGGCACCAGGAACATGGCGCTGTTGACCGGGTTCTTGCCGGCCACGACCAGCGCCCCAAAGACGATGATCAAGCCGGAAAACAGGATGAAAAGGAGATCGTGCATGGTTTCAGCGGCTCAGTGTCCGTGCGCGGCCTGCGCTTCGGCCTCCTCCTTCTTCTTGCGCCACTTCTGGATGCGGTCGTTGTGCGTCCCACCCAATTCCAACAGCTTGTCGATCCCGTAGATCATCTCCTCGCGACTCTCACCGGTCAGCGAGTAATCCTGCTGCAGGAAGATGGCTTCCTCGGGGCAGACCTCCTGGCAGTAGCCGCAAAAAATGCAGCGCAGCATGTTGATCTCGAATTGTTCCGGGCGTTTCTCGACGTTGCCGACCTCCGGATTGACCTCCGGTCCGGGAGGCGTGATGCGGATCGCCTTGGGCGGGCAGACAAATTCGCAGAGCTGGCAGGACACACACTTGGTCCGGTCGTCCTGATCCTTCACCAGGTAGGGCGCGCCCCGATAGCCCTCGGGAACGGTCCACTTCTGCTCCGGATACTGCATGGTCACCGGGCCCTTCTTCCCGACGAACGGCAGCGTGTTGAGGAAATGCTTCAAGGTCACCTTGAACCCGCCCCACAACGCCGGAATATAAAGGCGTTCCAGCAAACTGAGCTTGTTGCGATTGACAATCATGGCTTCGTCTCAGCGGTTCCGGTTCAGTTGGCGGCGAACAGCCAGATGGCTGTCGCCAGAATATTCGCCAGGGCCAGCGGCAGGAAGCGACGCCAGCCCAGGTCCATCAGTTGATCGTAGCGAAAACGCGGGAGCATCCAGCGCACCCAGATCATCACCAGCATGAAGAAGGCGATCTTGCCGATGAAGATGCCGATGTGCAGCAGGCCGCTCAGGAAACTGTGGGCCGGCAGATTCAATCCGGCAATGGGCAATGTCCAACCGCCGAAGAACACCGTCACGATCAACGCGGATCCCGCAATCATGGCCGCGTATTCCCCGAGGAAGAACAAAGCGAACCGCATCGAGCTGTACTCGGAATGGTAGCCGGCCACGAGCTCCGTTTCGCACTCCGGCATGTCGAAGGGGTGGCGGTTCGTTTCCGCAAACACCGCGACCAGGAAAATGAAGAACGACAGGAAGGTCATCGGCGACTTGAAGGCCATCCAGTCGAACAGACTGCCCGACTGCGCCTGGATGATGTCGCTCAGGTTCAGGCTGCCGACGAACATGAACACCGGGATGACCGCCATGCCCATGGCGATCTCGTAGGAGATCATCTGCGCGCTGGAGCGGATGCCGCCAAGGAAAGGATACTTGGAGTTCGACGCGTAGCCCGCCAACACGATCCCGTAGACGCTCAGGGAGACGATGCCGAAGGTGTAGAGGATCCCCACATTCAGGTCGGCAATCACCATTTTCTCGGAACCGCCCAGGGTCGAGCCGAAGGGTATCACCGCGAACGTCAGGAAGGCGGGAACCATCGCGATCGCCGGAGCCAGGGTGTAGTAGAACTTGTGCACGTGAGCGGGGGTGTAGTCCTCCTTCAGGAAAGATTTCAATCCGTCCGCCAAGGGCTGCAGCAGGCCGAAGGGTCCGACGCGATTGGGACCGACGCGGTCCTGGATCAAGGCGGAAACGCGGCGTTCGGCCATGACCGAATACGCAATCATCGGCAGCAACACAGCCATCACGCCGACGACCTTGATCGCCGCGACGATCGTCAGCTGCCAGCCGGGACTGAGTTGGTTGAAGAATTCCATCGCCTGAATCGTTAAAAATCTACAGTGACGCCCTGGTCGCCGAGCGCCGCCCATTCGAGCTTGGCCTTCTTGAAGGCCTTCACATCCTTCGCCATCAGGTTGAACAGGCCCTCGATGCTGACGAAGCCGTTCTGACCCGTGACGTTGTAAACCAGTTCGTGGAGAAACTCCCACTCGGGCCGCGCGTCGCCCGGGGCCTGCACTGCGCGCATGAACTTCTGCACGCGTCCCTTCACATTGGTGAACGTGCCCCGCTTCTCGGCGTGCGCGCAGCCGGGGAGCAGATAGGTCGCGTTGTGCGTCGTGGCATTGGGCAGCACGTCGCTTACGATCAAGGCTCCGAGCTTGCTGAGCAACTCCGGCCCGATGCCGCACTTGGTGACGTCCTCGCCCACCACCAACAATGTCCGTATCTCGCCGGCGTCGATGGCCTTGGCGATCTTCTTCAGTCGCGAGCCGGGGCTCCGGCCGCAGATGCCGATCAGCTTGGCTCCGAACGTGTTCGGATTCTTGTCCTCGTTGACCAACAGGTCGTCTCCCTCGCCCTCGCGCGGCACGATGTCGGTGACCGCCTCCAGCTTGTCGGCCAGCTTCTTGAGCAGGTAGAGCTCCTCGTTCGTCTGCCGCGCCGAGGCAATGATCGCCACGGAGCCGGCCTCAACGTTGGAAAGGGTCTTCGAGACGGCCTCAATCGCCGATTCCCAGGTCGTGGGCTCGCCGCCGCTCTTGACTTCGCTCAAGCGATCGTCGCGACCGATCCACTTGTAGTTCAGGCGGCCGGCGTCGCACATCCAGGAAGCGTTTACGGCGTCGTTCTCGCGGGGTTCGTAGCGGTAGATCTTCTCCTCGCGCGAGCCCATCACGATGTTGCAGCCCGTGCCGCAACTGTTGCAGAGACTCTTGGTCTCCTTCATGAACCACGCCCGCATCTGAAAGCGGAAATCCTTCGACGTCAGCGCGCCGACCGGACAGAGGTCCACAGTGTTCAGCGTGTAGTTGTTGTCGAACTGGGAGCCGGGGTAGGCGGAAATGGTGTTGTAGCTGCCGCGCTCGGTGATGCCGAGGGCGTCATCCCCGGCAATGTCCCGAGTGAATCGGATGCAGCGCGTGCAGAGGATGCAGCGCTCGTCGTCCAGCATGATCCGCGGACCGAGATCCACCTGCTTGGGCTTGTGGACCTTCGCCTCGACGAAACGGCTCTCGGATTGGCCGTGCTGGACCGAGTATTCCTGCAGCTTGCATTCGCCGGCCTGGTCGCAGATCGGGCAGTCGAGGGGGTGATTGATCAGCAGCGATTCCAGGACCGCCTCCCGCATCTGCTTGGTGGCGTCGGAATTCGGATAGATCTCCATGCCCGGCGCGATCGGCGAGGCGCAGGCGATGGCGCCGCGCGGTGTGCCCGGCTCGTAGGGCAGGGTCATCTTGCGGACCTGCGGCGTGCCGTCCTCGTTCAGGATGGGCTGACGATCCGGCCCCATTGCCGGCATGCCGTATTCCACCAGGCACATGCGGCAGTTGCCGGCGGTCGGGAGCTTCTTGTGGTAGCAGTAATGCGGCACGTCCACGCCCGCGTGCTCGCAGGCCTGCAGCATCGTGGTGGGAACCGGGTTGCCCTGCCAGTCCGGCGTGGTCTTCGGGACCTCCACCTCGCGGCCGTCGACCTTGATCTTCACCATCTCGACCGCCGGCTCCGCCTTCGGCTCTTCGGCCTTGGACTTCGCGTCAGCTTTGGTTGTGGATTTGGCTGCCATTACTTTGCTTCCGCCTTCTCGGCGCGTTTCTTCTCATCCGCCGCGCCGCGGGCTTCGAACTCTTCTTTGAACTTCCGCACGAAACTGAGCACCGGCCAGGCGGCGGCTTCGCCGAAAGCGCAGATGGTGCGACCCTGGATGTTGTGAGCGATGTGGAGCAGGTAATCCGCATCTTCCTTGCGCCCGCCGCCGGTCGTCAAACGGGTCAAGGCCTTGGACATCCACAGCGAGCCCTCGCGACAGGGCGTGCATTGGCCGCAGCTCTCGTGAGCGTAGAAATCGGAGACGTTGGAGAGCGCCTCAACGATGTCGGTCGAATCGTCCATGACAATGATGGCCCCGGAGCCGGACATGGTGCCGGCAGCCATCAGGGAATCGAAATCGTAGGGCAGGTCGAGCAAGTCGACCTCTTCGGTCGTGTCGTTGCCCTCGGCGTCCTTGCGCTTCATCGGAAACTTCTCGCCGGCCTTGAGGACTTTGGAGGAGGAGCCGCCCGGGATGATCGCCTGCAACTTGCGGCCGTCGAGCAGACCGCCGCCGAAGTTCTCGTCAAAGATCAACTCGCCCAATGTCGCCTTGCCGACCTCGACTTCGTAGTAGCCCGGCCGTTTGACCTGGCCGCTGAGGCTGACGATGCGCGTGCCGGTGTTGCGCGGCGTGCCGAGGGTCGCATATTCCGCGGCGCCCATTTCCATGATGTGACGCACCGCGCAGAGCGTCTCCACATTGTTGACGATGGTCGGACACATGTAGAGCCCCAGGGCCGCGGGAAAGTAGGGCGGCTTGATGCGCGGGTAGGGACGCTTGCCCTCAAGCGATTCGATCAGCCCGGTTTCCTCGCCGCAGATATAGGCGCCGGCGCCGCGATGAACATGGATTTCCAGGTCGTAGCCGCTCTTCTGGATGTTCTTCCCGAGGAACCCTTTCTTGCGCGCCTCGGCCAGGGCGTTGTTCAGGATCTTCGCGCCCTCGGTGAACTCGCCGCGAATGTAGATGTAGGCGAGGTGCACGTCGTTGGCAAAGCAGGAGATGATCATCCCCTCGATCAACTGGTGCGGATCCTTGTAGATGATCTGCTTGTCCTTGAAGGTGCCGGGTTCGGACTCGTCCGCATTGCAGATGAGATAGATCGGTTTGCCGCTCCGGCGATCGACGAACGACCACTTGACGCCGCAGGGGAAGCCGGCGCCGCCGCGGCCGCGAAGCCCCGAGGCCTTGACCTCCTCGCGAATCTGCTCCTGCGCGGTCTGACTGGCATCGCCCACTTTCTTGGGCTTCAGCTTCAGCGCCTTCTTGAGCGTGGAATAGCCGCCATGCTTCATGTAGCACGAGATATCGTTCGTATATCCCGGCTCGTCAGCGCGTTTTAAGATGAGGCGGTATTCCTGCGGCATAACAGCGACTTGACTAACGGTTCAAAACAGCTGAATCTTTGCGCCCCATTGCCCGATGGTGTAACGGTAGCACGACAGATTCTGGTTCTGTTTGTCTAGGTTCAAATCCTAGTCGGGCAACCACTTCCCTCTTCTTTTCAACCACCGATGAACACGGATCGACACGGAGATCCGTCGGAGCGACATGGCCGCGTCCGCATTCAAATCTGTGTTTATCCGTGGTCATCCGTGGTCAAGAATCATTCGCAGCTTTTCAGGATCTTGTCGGCGGCCTCGTCGGTGACCGCTTCGTAGAAATCGTCATTGCACATCATCACGGGAGCCGTGCCGCAACTGGCAAGGCACTCGGCGAACTCCACGGTAAACTTTCCATCCGCCGTGGTTTGCTGGCCATGACCCTTGGGATTCAATCCCAGTTTGGAGCAGAGATTGGCGTGCAGCTTGTGGGAACCGCCCAACGCGCAACTCAAGGTGCGGCAGACCTTGAGGTGGAAACGGCCCACCGGCTTGTCGTTGAACATCGGGTAGAACGTGACGACTTCCAGGACATTGATCGGCTGCAGCTCCAACTTCTTCGCCGTCCATTCGATCGCCTCTTTCGAAATCCAGCCGAACTCCGACTGCAGCGCGTGCAGGACCATCAACACCGCGCTGCGCTTTTGAGGATAATGTGAAACCAACTCGTCGATGGCCTTCTCCAGCTTTGTGTTCATGGAGAAGCTGGTCATCTGATGGACCTCGGGCGCGTCGGCGACCGCCTTTTTGTCGGCAACCCGGATGCTGCTTTTCTTCGGCGCCGCTTTCTTTGCCGCGGCCTTCTTCTTGGTCGCAGCCTTGGGGCTCGCCGACGCCTTGGCCTTTTTGGCCGGGGTCTTGGCAGCCGCCTTCTCCTGCGGCGCCGCCTTCTTGGCTGGAGCTTTTTTCTTGGCGGCGCTCATCGGTCGCACTCTCCCATGACGAAATCCAGTGACCCCAGAATTGCCACAACATCGCTGACCATGTGGCCGGGAAGCAGGTGTTGCAGAATGCCGAGATTCACGAATGAAGGGGCGCGGATCTTGAGTCGATGGGGCGTTCCGCCGCCCTGGCTGTTGATATAAAATCCGAGCTCGCCCTTGGGGTTTTCCGCGCCGAAGTAGACTTCTCCGGGAGGGATGTTGGCGCCTTGCGTCACCAGCATGAACTGATGGATCAACTCCTCCATGCTGGTCAGGACCTTTTCCTTCTGCGGCAGGACGAACTTGCCGTCGTCCACATTGACCGCGCCGCCGGGCAACTGCTTGATGCACTGTTCCAGCAACGTCGCGCTCTGGCGCATCTCCTCGATCCGCACCAGGTAGCGATCGTAGCAATCGCCCTTCGACCCAACGGGCACTTCAAAATCGAGCTGATCGTAGACCAGGTAGGGATGCGCCTTGCGCATGTCGAACTCCACGCCGCTGCCGCGCAGGTTCGGGCCGGTGAGGCCAAAGTCGATCGCTTCCTCGGCCGAGTAGACGCCCACGTCCTTGGTGCGATCCTGAAAGATCGGATTGCGGCTCAGCAACTTCTCGGTCTCATCAAAATTGACGCGGACCTCATCGAGGAATTTCTGCAACTTGGCGGTCCAACCCTCGGGCAGGTCCCGCGAAACGCCGCCGATGCGCGTGTAGGTGGTGGTGAAACGCGCTCCGGTCAGTTCCTCGATCAGGTTGTAGACATTCTCCCGCTGGGTGAAGGTATGTAGGAACACCGTGACCGCGCCGACATCCATCGCAAAGGCCCCCAAGCCCAGCAAATGCGCGGAAATACGGGCTAATTCGCAACAAATGACCCGGATGTATTGGCAACGCGGCGGCAACGCCTGATCGATTCCCGCAAGCTTTTCCACCGCCAGGGCGTAGGCGACATTGTTCGCCAGCGGGGCGAGGTAGTCCAGTCGATCCGTGTAAGGGATGAACTGGGTGTAGGTCATGTTCTCAGCGATCTTCTCGTCGCCGCGATGCAGGTAACCGACATCCGGGATTGCCTTGACGATCACCTCGCCGTCCAATTCCAGCACGATGCGAAGGACGCCGTGGGTGGCGGGATGCGAGGGGCCCATGTTGAGGACCATTTTCTCGCCATGCAGGTCGGCGGGTTCATCAAGGCCCGCCGCTGCCTTGGCCGCGCTGGCTGCGGTGTCCTTGATTTCTATTTCCCTGACCGAACTCATGTCTTCAGCGGCTGCTTACGGCTCGAAAGTTTTCGCCCTGGGCTCGCGCTCCTCGGAGCCACAGGCTCCCGGACTGGTAACGAATGGCCCGCCTTCCAACGGCGCCGGATTGGAGAAAGCCACGTCCGGCATTTCCGTGGCTTTGCCCGCCAAGGGAAAATCCTTGCGCAAGGGAAAATGGGGATAGCCCTCCCACATCAGGATGCGCCTCAGGTCCGGATGGCCCACGAAGCGGATGCCCATCATGTCGAAAACCTCGCGCTCGTGCCAATCGGCCGTGCGCCAGACTCCCGCAACCGAGGGAACCTCGCCCACTTCCTCCGACAGCGAGGTCTTCAAGCGCAGATGGCAGCCGTGATCGTAGCCATACAACTCGTAAACCAACTCAAAACGCGGGTCCTCCCCGTAGTTGTCGACGCTGCTCAGGTCGACGAGATAATTGAAACCCAGCTCCGTCTTCGCATGCGCGCAAATTTCGGCGATTCGCTGCGCCTCCGCCACAACCACCATGATTTCGCCGCGGAATTCCCTCGGCTCGGAGACCAAGTCTCCAAACTTCTCGCGAAGGGCTTCAGCTTTTTCAGCGGGGGTCATCGGATAAACTCCTGCGGAAACGCGTTCAGTCGGCCGCGGCTTTGGAGAGGACATTTTCCTTGGCAACCTTGCCCTGCATCTTGATCAGGGCGTCGAGCAAGGCCTCCGGGCGAGGAGGGCAACCGGCAATGTAAACGTCCACCGGCAGGATGTTGTCCACACCCTGAAGGACGGCATAACTGCGATACATGCCGCCGGTCGAGGCGCAGGCGCCCATAGCAATGACCCACTTCGGATCCGGCATCTGATCGTAAATGCGCTTCACGGCCAGAGCCATCTTGTACGTCACCGTCCCGGCAACAATCATCAGATCAGACTGACGCGGCGAAAAACGCATCACCTCGGAGCCGAATCGGGAAATGTCAAAACGACTCGCCCCGGCGGCCATCAACTCGATCGCGCAACACGCCAAACCCATCGGCATCGGCCACAACGAATTCTTCCGAAACCAGTTCAACGCGGCGTCCACGCGGGTGATCGTCACGTCGCCTTCGACCTTCGTATTATATCCGATTTCTTGCGTTTTTTGCATGCCCGGGGACTCCCATATAAGGACAATCCCGGCGAAGCTAGCACGGGCCTATTCCAAGACAAGACGATTTTGTGAATTTTTTCACAAACTCGGTTCAAGAACCGCCATCGCAGCTTGACTACCGCTTGTTCGGTTTCATTATCTGCGATCGTCCGAATCAGGAATGCGGCTTGCGAAGGGAATCATCATGGCTTCGAAAACACCAGGGAGATCGACCAAGGCGAAGGCGTCGGGAAAGAAGCCCGCCGCCAGGAAAGGGCGGGTGAACGGACGGGCAGCGAAGGGCAAACAGGCCGCCGATTCCCCAAAGGGCAGGGAGCTCCCCGCCGCGCTTCAGGACGCGCTTCGGGAGCTGGTCGCGCTCTCCCGGGAACAGGGTTGCCTGACCCACGACGATCTCGAGGAGGCGCTGCCTGGGAAGGCCGCCGACCCCGAGCAGTTGGCGCTGATCCAGGCCCAGCTCACCAACCTCGGGGTTGAAATCGTCGAGCAGGCGGAAGTCGAGCGCGACAAGCCCGCGAACGAGGATGTGCCGGACCGCTCCGCCAACACCGATCCCCTGGATGATCCGGTGCGCATGTACCTCAAGCAGATGGGGCAGGTCCCCCTGTTGACGCGGGAGGAGGAGGTCGCCATCTCCAAGCGCATTGAAACCGCCGAGAGGGCCTGCAAGGAGCTGATCTACCGCTTTGGCTACACCGCCAAGGAACACCTCGCCCTGGCGGAGAAACTCATTTCCGAACCCCCCAAGGAGCGTTTCGATCGCGTCATCGTCGAATCCAAGGTGGCGATCCGGGAGAAACACACCAAGGCCTTGCGGCAACTGGCCCGCAAGCTCCGCGATCTCGACGCCGACGCCGACAAACTCTACGCCAAATGGAGTCATACCTCGCCGGGCGCCGCGCAGACCCGGCTGACCAACCAACTCGACAAGCTCCAGCTTCAAATGGAGCGGGCCTTCGCCCGCTTTGGTTACAAGCAGCCGGTCATTGAGGACATGGGGCATGTCGCGGAGAACATCTACGACCGCTTCAAGGAAGGCCTTTATGTCATGGGCGAACTCCGGAAGTCACGGCCCACGAAGGAACAGAAAAGCATGCTGGAGGGCGAGTTGGCCAAGCTGCACGCGCTGGAGGAGTTTGTCCGCATGCCCTGCCAGCAGTTCATGGACGCCTACGACGAATTGCTCCAACGCAGCGAGGAAGCCCATGAGGCCAAGGCGGAGATGGTCGAGGCCAACCTGCGGCTCGTGATCTCCATCGCCAAACGCTATACCAATCGCGGCCTTTCCTTCCTGGATCTCATCCAGGAGGGCAACATGGGCCTGATGAAGGCGGTGGAGAAGTTCGAGTACCGGCGCGGCTACAAGTTCTCCACCTACGCCACCTGGTGGATCCGGCAGGCGATCACGCGATCCATCGCCGACCAGGCCCGCACCATTCGCATCCCCGTCCACATGATCGAGACGATCAACAAGCTGATGCGCCTCCAGAAACAGCTGTTCCAGGAGTACGGCCGGGAACCCTCGCCCGATGAAATCGCCGCCGAAATGGAACTGCCGGTCGAGCGCGTGCGCGCCATGCTCAAGATGTCGCAACAACCCGTTTCCCTGCAATCTCCCGTCGGCGAGAGCGAGGATTCCAACATCGGGGATTTCATCGAGGACAAGACCGCCCAGAATCCGCTCGATCTCGCCAGCTTCAACCTGCTCAAGGAGCGGTTGGGCGACATCATGTCGGGCCTGACCGAACGCGAGCAGAAGGTGCTCGCCCTCCGCTTCGGACTTGGCGACGGCTATGCCCGCACGCTCGAGGAGGTCGGCAAACAATTCAAGGTCACCCGCGAACGCATCCGGCAGATCGAGGCCAAGGCCTTGCGGAAGATGCGCCATCCAACGCGCATTCGACAACTTCAGGGATTTCTCGAGATCGACAAGCCGCGCGAGCTGTAGTCGAACGGCAGCGGCAGGGGGTGTGGGCCAGACAACGCTCCAAGGATCGCCGGCAGATTGGGTCGCCGCCGCCGCCCGTAGCTTGACGCCGGGCGAATCTCGTCCTTAATGACCGCCTCAACCCGCCGTGAACAGGATACCCCATGCGCCCCCAACCGGCGCGCCGAACCAAGCCCGGCGCGCGGACGCCCGCGGATCCGCCCGCAGGAGTTCGCGCGACCGTCCCCTTCGCTTCGCTTTCACGCTCCTGCTCGCGTTCGTCAGCCTCCTCATGTCAGGTTGCAGCAGCGCGCTGGAAACCGGCCTCTACGCGGTGTCGCGGATCAAGTCGCCTGTGACCTACGATCTCCGCCATGTGGAGCTCAACAAGCCGCTGAGCGACGCAACCCTCGCGGAACTGGAGAAAATACGCGCAGATCAGCCGGCGGCCTCGATCACCACCAACACGCTGGGCAAAGTCGACCGGATCGACGACCTCCGCGATCTGGCGGCGCAGGAGACAATCGTGGTCTTCTGTTTCTCGGGCGGCGGCTCGCGAGCCGCGCGCATGGCCATGCACGCCATGGCCGAACTGGAGACCCGCTACAACCGACGCCACGCCGATTCGGCCAAACCGCTGATGGATTGCGTGGACATCTATTCCTCCGTCAGCGGCGGCTCCATCTATTCCAGCCTGATCGCGGCCGGATTCCACGCCCGGGGCGCAACCAACCAGGTCGCCGCCCGCAGACAGGGCTTGCAGGCGCTGACGCGCAACAAGCGGGCGGACCACATCACCCGCAATCTCGGCGCGGCGTCGGCGCTGTTCTACCTGAATCCCGCGCACGCCGGCATTGTGCCCGCCTTGTTGGCCACGACGGAGTGGGACACCCTGAACCTCTTCGCGCGCACGCATTCCTATCTCCAGAACAACCGCTACCTCTTCACTCCGCCCCGCAAGCTCATGACGCTGGCGGATCTGAAACCGCGGCCGCGCTACATGTTCAACGCCACCTGCATGGAGACGAAGCTGCCCTTCGTCTTCACGCAGTCCGCCCTGCACACGGAAAGCGACCGCAATCCGCTGACCGGGGTCTCCTACAACCCGGCGCGCGACTGGTTCCTACAGCGGGACCTCGCCTACTCGCATGAGCTGCTCCACAACCCGCTCGTCCACGCAACCACCCTGGAGGACATCGGGAGTTCGCCCGGAGCCTTCCCGCTGAGCTACGCGGTCATGGCCAGCGCCGCCTTCCCCTTCGTCTTCAACCCGCTCCACCTCAAGAAGCACAACTCCACCAATGGCGGACGAAAGGAATCCCACATCCGGCTCGTGGATGGCGGCATCTACGACAACACCGGCATCGTCACCGCGCTGGAATTGTTCAGCCACCTCGAACTCCACCATCCCAGACCCGGCCGGCGGCTCATCCTCGTCGCGATCAATGCCGACAATGAAATCGGCAGCTACGACGAGGAATCACTGGCCAAGATCGGCCACTTCGCCGTCGACATACCCTTGCGCGGCGCCTACGAGGCCGTGCGCAGCCTGAACCAGGTCTACTACCATCAGACGCAGCTTTTCCGCGCCGCCATCCAGAATCGAGTCGATCAGTTGAACCGCGAGCGCGAGCGCATCGAGTATTTCGAAGTCAACATCGAGGATGTTCGGGACGAATCCCTGCGGAAGGAGATCCAGGATGTGAAGACCGCGCTGATCATTCCCCTGAAGCATGACGCTTTGGTCCGCCGGGCCGTGACGGACATCCTCGAATCCTGGCACATCGGCCGCCGCGCCGAGTTGGGCGACGCCATCGTACAGGCCATCGAAGAGGCCGGCGCGAACCGCGGAAACCAGAGCGGCGCCTACTCCCCCAACTCGACATTCCAGTAGGCGATGTCGAGGAAGTGTTTCCAGCTTTCGTGGTATTCGCGGCCGAGGTTGAACTGCACGAATGGCCGCCAGCGCGGTTTCTTGGGCTTGCGAATCAAGCAAATGCCCGCCTCGGGCGGGGTGCGGTTCGCCTTGCGCGTGTTGCAGGGAATGCAGGAGCAGACAATGTTCTCCCAGGTGGTCGGACCGCCGCGGTCCCGCGGAATGACGTGGTCGAGATTCAGATCGCGCCGCTCGAAAACCTTCCCGCAATACTGACACGTGTTCTTGTCGCGCTCAAAGATGTTGTGCCGCGTGAATTTCACTTCCTTGCGCGGCAGCTTGTCAAACACAGCCAGGACGATCACTCGGGGCACGCGCAGACGAAACGAAATGCCGCCAATGGAATCCTCGTGCGGCTCCTCCTCGGAAAAATACCGCCACTCATCGAAACTGAAGGTTTGGAAGGCGCCATCGTCGTCCCCCAATACGACCTGGGCATGTCCTTGAAAGAGCAGGGCGAGCGCCCGGCGGACACTTGTGACGTGCACCGCCTGCCAAAGACGGTTCAACACCAGCACCTGTTTGTTGAGGCATCCGGTCATTTTTCGGACAGTTTCCGAAATGAACGGAGCGGACCGTAACAATCGGCCACGGGCGTGTCAACGCGCCCAGGGCGATGTCACCGGATTGCCACAAGGGCCTCCGCGAAGACTCCAAATCCCAAGCTCCAAATCTCAAACAAGTTCCAAGTTCCGAATCTCAAAAAAGGTCGCCGGGGATTCTCACAACGGTTCCAGGAGAACCTCAAAGCCGCCAAACCACCAATGCGTGATGTTTGGTTGGAGCTTGAGATTTGGAGCTTGTTTGGGATTTGGAACTTGGAGCTTGGGATTTCGTTCCCGAGACGCGCAGATCTCCCACGCCTTTACTGTGTCGCCTCTTCCGGCAGCGGCATCTTGTCGCCCTGGCGGATGTATTCCCAGAAGGCGTCGATCTGCTTCTTCGCATCGCCCTCGTAGAAATCAAACAACGGGCTCTGACCCCCGGCGAAGTAAACCGGCATCTTGGTGCCCGGATCGACGCGCAACGGATTCATCAGCCAGCGCTGAAAAAAGGGCTTTCGCAATCGGACGCCCACCTGTCCGAAATTGATGCCCGCCGATTCAAAGACCTGCTGCGCGCCGAACTGCTTGACGGCGTGACAGGCAATGCAGGAGAAGCCCCCGTCCGTGCCGACCATCTTGCGGCCCGCCGCCGCCATTCCGGAATCGACCGGCGGCTCCTTCGGCGTCGCCGGACCAACGCCATGATGGGCAGCCATGCCTTGGGCGACGCCGCGGGCGCGGACGCCGAACGACGGCATCCGGGCCGGCATCCAGTAGCGGGGCTTGTCGTCGACGCGTCCGGCAATGAAGGCCTCGCTCCATTCCGGCTTCAGTTTGCCGCCCAGGGAATCGAGTTTCGGAAAGCCGTCGAATTGCCCGTGACACTTCGCGCAACCCACCTGACGGATCTGCCGCTCGGCAAACTCCGCCGGCACATGGCGCGACAGGGAGGAAATGCCCGCTGACAGGAAACGGCGCAAAGCGGCGCGATCCCCGGCCTCGAGACCATAGTCCACCGCCCCGCCGCCCGGCTTGATGGAATCAGCCAGGCAACCTGCGGCGACATCCTTCAGTTCGACCGACTCCGCGCGGGACTGCTGCCCGGGACCGGTATGGCAATTCAAGCAACCGGCGGTTTCCACAATCTTGCGTCCACGCGCCACACTGCCCTCCGCCAAATCCCGCGCCGGAGCGGGCGCGGCCTCTGATCGCAGAAACGCGGCCAGCCCTGCGGCTTCCTTCGGGCTCAACCGGAAGTCGGGCATCCGGATCCAGGCATAGTGTCGGCTCGGCTCCCCGAGAAACGCCGTCAACGCGCCGCCCGCAAACTTCCGGTTCACGAAGTTCAGGGAAATTTTCTCGTCGTTGGCCGCGTGCGTCCCCGGCTTCTGATGACAGGCCTCACAGTGCAGCGTGGCGAACAACCGTGCCCCCTCGTCAGGGGAGCCAGACCCCGCTTCGGTCCTCCCGGGAGCCTCCAGGGTCGCCAAATAGGCCGCCGCCGCCGCCGCATCCTGCTCCGCGTTCGGACCATGCAGCGTCTTCGGCATGCGAACAACCGAGCCGTGACGAAACGTCGTCGGGTCCAGGATCCATTCTCGCATCCAATCCGCGTTGCGACGGGAACCAATTCCCTCAAAAGTCGGCGCATCCATCGAAAGCTCGAGCATCCCCTCCGCCGGCGCGGAGTCGCTGTGACATTTCTGGCATCGATGTTCGACAAACAACTCACGCCCCCTTCGCAAGGTCTTGCCCCGCTCCAGTTCTTCACTGGACGCATGCGACAACACGCGTCCCGGAAGCGGCTCAAAATCGAAGTCCGGCGACGACCAGTGCAGGCGGATAAACGCGTCGCCACGCTTCGGACTGGTGTAGCTCACTTTGAGCTTGTTGTGTCCCTTTCCCAGGCGAATGCGCTTGCTCGGCTCGGAGGGCCCGTCGTCCGAGCCCACCCCCTCAAGCGCAATGGCATCGTTGATCTCGACCCGGAACGCCCCATTGGCCTCGACACGAAAGGTGTAGCGATCCCGGAGATCGACCGAGATGAACCCCTCCCAAACGCATTGGAATGCGCCGGCGCGAAGGAAGGGCGTCGGGGCTTGCCCGGACGGTGTGTAATGCAGGACGCTGTCATCGATGCGGGTGTCGAGGGCGCCGCCACCGGACGAATAAGTCGCGCGGATGCCTGGCAACGACTCGGACTGTGACGCGTCCTGCGCGAATGCAATCCCCGCGGCGAGGCAAAGCAGGGCTCCCGTCGCGACGAATGTCCGGCCGCCGCGATACGTAGGTAGGTGACGCAATGAAATCATACTGGCTATGTCTACAGGTCGATGAGCAGGGCAAACAACCAAGGTTCACGCACGCGTCGCCAACACGACGCCCCAATGGGCGCGAAGCCGCCGCCGTTGAGCCGGCCCCGTCCGTAACCCGGAGCCGAACCGGCTCCGGCGCGAGCTTTGGGCAAATAACCGATCCGGCGGCGACGCGCAAGCCGATTGCCAAAGCCCGCCAGGAACGCGACAAGGGACGAATGAGCCCGGACCGCCGTTCGCCTCGACCGCCCTTCCGGAGGTCCGCAACCGTCCCGAAAACTCCCGGAAGGCGGGCTTGACCTGCCCCAGTCAACTCCCTACTCTGCCCGGCTCGTTGCCCTGAATTTGCCCCCGGTTTATTGGTGATTTAGGGCTTTTTCGACCAATTGAAAGGCATTCAAGTGAACGTAACGATAGACGATTTGGGACCCTGCAAGAAGCTTGTGCGGGTCGAGATTGACGCGGAAACTGTGGACAAGGAGTTCAACGCCATGGTTGGCGAGTTCCGCAAGTTCGCGCAGATCCCCGGCTTTCGCGCTGGCAAGGCGCCGCGCGCTGTGATCGAGAAGAACTACGGCGAGCGCATCTCCGAGGAGGTGAAGAAGAAGATGATTCCGGACGCCTACCGCGAAGCGGTCAAGGAGCAGGACCTCAAGGTCATCGGCTATCCGGACATCGAGGAAACCCAGTTCGGCAAGGGCGAAGCCCTGCTGTTCACCGCAACAGTCGAAACCGAGCCTGACTTCGAATTGCCGGAGTACAAGGGCATCGAGGTCACCGCCGTGCAAACCGACGTTTCAGACGCCGAGGTGGACGACGCCCTGCAGCGCCTGCGCCAAGGCAAGGCGGAACTCAAGGAGGCCGATCGCCCGGTGAAGGAGGACGATTTCACCAAGGTGACCATGAGCGGATCCTCCGAGGGGAAACCCATCAAGGAGATTGTGCCCGACGCGGAACTGTACCACGGCGGCGAGAACCTGCCGATCCTGGCCAAGCAGGACTCCTTCATCCCCGGACTCGGCGAAGCCCTCATCGGCATGACGATCGGCGAGAAAAAGACCGTTCCGGTTGAATTCCCCGAGGACTTCAGCAATGAAACCTTGGCCGGCAAGAAAGCCGAGTACGACATCGAGTTGACCGGCCTCATGGAATCAGTCATGCCGGAGCTGGATGACGCGTTCGCCCAGACCTTCGACGCCGAGTCGCTCGACGCGCTCAAGGCGGGCGTGCGCCAGGACCTCGAAAACGAGAAGAATTACCAACGCCGCCGCCACATCCGGAATCAACTGGCGGACGCTCTGATCCGCAGCGTCGACTGCGAACTCCCGGAAACCGCGTTGATGAAGGAGACGCGCAGTGTGATCTACGACATTGTCGAGGAGAACCACCGTCGCGGCATTTCCAAGGACATCATTGACGAGCACAAGGATCAGATTTTCTCGCAGGCCAATGCCAGCGCGAAGGACCGGCTCAAGGTGTCCTTCCTGCTCGCCCGGATCGCGGAAGAGGAAGAGATCAAGGTCGACCCGCAGGAGCTTGACCTGCAGATCCGCATGATGGCGCAGCAGCAGAAGACCAAGCCCGAGAAGCTCGCGCAGAAACTGCGCGAGGACGGTCGCCTGATGGATATTCACGATCAGATTCAGACCAACAAGGCGATGGACCTGCTGGCCGAGCACGCGAAGGTGAACGAGATCACCCAGGAGGAATGGGAGAAGATGCAGGAAGAGGAACAGGCCGCCGCCGCCGCGCGTCAGGCCGCGGTCGAGGCCGAACAGGCGGCCGCCGAGCCCGCTCCCGCCGAAGAAGGCGAGGCCAAGTAACCCGCCCGCTTCCGGATATCAGATCGCTGGATCGCCGATACGATCTACGGAGCCGCCCCTCACGGGGCGGCTTTTTTCGTTTCGGTGTTCTCCCTCCCGAACAAGCGGAACGCGGCCCTCCGGATCAGGCTGTAAAGAACGGCAACCGACAGAATGAACGTCACCCCGGAGACCGCGTTCGAGAACGGGTCGAACCTCTCACCCAAACCCTTTCCCATACCCCAACCAACCGCGACAATCACGGCATTGATGATGATCAACGCAATGGAATTGTAGGCCGCATAGCGCGCAAACGGATAGTTCAAGCTTCCGAAGTAGGTCACCGACAGCAACCGCAACCCATACATGAACTTCACCACGATAAAGACCTTCAGATCATGACGGGCATGCTTCTCCCGCAATCGATTCAAACGCTCATAGGCCGGCGCAACGCGCTTGGCGGAGGTAAACCGGTCAATCAGTCGCGTCCGTCCCAGGTAGAAGAACAAGGTGTCCTTGCAGAAATTGCCCAGCGTTGAAAACACAACGATCGGCAGCGGGTCGATGACGCCCATCCCCGCCGTCACCGCGAAGACGAGGGCCGCCGAATTCCCCCACAGCAACGCCGCCCAGAAACACGTCGCCGCCGTGTGCTCGATCAGGACGTTGGCGATTTGATCGATGGACATGGGAGGATGCGGGCGACGTTTGTCGCTGACGAAGGCCGGAACCGACCATGTCGGCCACCTCATGCTCAGTCAAGACTCGGGTCAATACTGTGCGCCATAATGACCCAACCTGAGATCCAAGGTGTGCTTGGATGCCCCGGATTGAGAGACGCGCTCGTCTCAACCGAGGGACATGCCGGCGCCCCGCCAGACGAGTCGCCCCCTTTCGGTGTTGGGGACAGACACCAAGGGGTATTGGAGAAAAAGCGCAAAATGAGCTCAAAATCGGACATTTCGCGAGTTTGTCAGCGCTTCAAACCATCACACCTCCCCGTCGATCGGGCGGCGAGTCATTCCTCCGGGACCAGGTCCACCCCGCTCATTCTCCTCCGGCGCTATCGATGCTTAAGAACGCTCAGAAAGAGAACACTAGCAAACCATCACAACCGGCCAGCCGGAGAAAGGAACCAAGTCATGGACCTCAACAAATTTACCGAAAAGGCGCAGGGCGCCTTGCAAGGCGCGCAGGATATTGCCACGCAGATGCAGCACCAGGCGGTTGACGTCG
Source organism: uncultured Verrucomicrobiota bacterium (assembly GCA_964519245.1). Taxonomy (GTDB): domain Bacteria; phylum Verrucomicrobiota; class Verrucomicrobiia; order Limisphaerales; family JAYPEY01; genus JAYPEY01. The sequence continues at coordinate 33,549 of CAZFLK010000016.1, read as the reverse complement.
AACACACCGCCTTGGCGTTGCTGGACCAGGAGGGCGGATTGATTCCGCGCCTCGTCGAGACCTGCGGCCTCGCGCCAGACCTGTTCAGAACGAAGCTCGACGACGCTCTCAACGCCCTGCCCCGGGTCAGCGGCGACACCGCCACGGACACCGGAATCTACATCACCCAACGACTGAAGAAGCTGCTCGTCTCCGCTCAGAACGAAGCCAAGAAGCTCAAGGACGAGTACGTCAGCGTCGAGCATGTCTTCGCGGCGATGTTCGATGAGCCGGTCAATTCGCCGATTGGCAGAATCTTCAAGGAGCTCGATTTCAAGAAGGGCGCCTTCCTGAAAGCGGCCTCGGAAGTGCGCGGCAGCCAACGCGTCACCAGCGCCAATCCCGAGGCAACCTACGACGCCCTCGAAAAGTACGGCCGCGACCTCACCCAGCTCGCCCGACAAAGCAAACTCGATCCGGTCATCGGTCGCGACACGGAGATTCGCCGCGCCATCCAGGTGCTGTCGCGTCGACGCAAGAACAACCCCGTCCTCATCGGCGAACCCGGCGTCGGCAAGACCGCGATCGTGGAAGGGCTCGCCCGCCGCATCGTCGAGGGCGACGTGCCGGAGAGCTTGAAGAGCAAACGCATCGTCGCGCTGGATATGGGCTCCTTGATCGCAGGGGCCAAGTTCCGCGGGGAGTTCGAGGAGCGCTTGAAGGCCGTCCTCCACGAGGTCAACGAGGCGGCCGGCGAGATCATCCTGTTCATCGATGAGATTCACACCGTGGTCGGGGCCGGCAAGACCGAGGGCTCCATGGACGCAGGCAACATGCTCAAGCCCATGCTCGCCCGCGGCGAACTCCACTGCATCGGAGCCACCACCCTCGACGAACACAGGAAACACATCGAGAAGGACGCCGCGCTGGAACGGCGCTTCCAGCCGGTGATGGTCGACGAGCCCACCGTCGAGGACACCATCTCGATCCTTCGCGGACTGCGCGAACGCTACGAACTCCATCACGGCGCGCGCATTCAGGACGCGGCGCTGGTCGCAGCGGCCATGCTGTCAGACCGCTACATCTCAGACCGATTCCTGCCCGACAAGGCGATTGATCTGGTGGATGAAGCGGCGGCCAAGCTCCGCACGGAAATGGAGAGCATGCCCGAGGAGCTCGAAGGCCTCGAGCGGCGCATCCTCCAACTCGAGATCGAGCGCGAGGCGTTGAAGAAGGAGAAGGACAAGTCGTCCCGTGAGCGGCTGAGCGCGCTGGAGAAGGAGCTGGCCGACCAGAAGTCCGACCGCGACGCCCTGCGCGCCCAGTGGGACAACGAGAAGAAGGCCATCGAAAACACCCAGGCGCTGAAGACCGCCATCGAGACCACGCGCAACCAGATCGAGGAAGCCCAACGCAACCATGACCTGAACCGCGTCGCCGAGCTCCGCTACGGCCGCCTGCCCGAACTGGAAAAACAACTCGAGGACGAGGTCGCCCGACAACGCGAAGGGGACCACGGCAACCGGCTGCTCCAGGAGGAAGTGACCGAGGACGAAGTCGCCGAGGTCGTCTCCCGCTGGACCGGCATTCCAGTCGCCAAACTGCTGGAGGGCGAGAAGGAGAAACTCCTGCGCCTCGATGAGATCCTGCACCGGCGGGTCGTCGGACAAGATGAGGCTGTGCAGGCGGCGGCGGATGCGGTCATCCGCGCGCGCTCGGGATTGAAAGACCCGAATCGCCCGATCGGCTCCTTCATCTTCCTCGGCCCGACGGGCGTCGGGAAGACCGAGCTGGCGCGCGCGCTCGCGCAGTCGCTGTTCGACTCGGAGGACAACATCGTCCGCCTCGACATGAGTGAATACATGGAGAAGCACGCGGTCGCGCGATTGATCGGCGCGCCCCCGGGATATGTCGGGTTCGAGGAGGGCGGCCAACTCACCGAGGCCGTCCGGCGCAAGCCCTATTGCGTCGTGCTGGTCGACGAGATCGAGAAGGCGCACGGCGATGTGTTCAACGTATTCCTGCAGATTCTGGATGACGGTCGCTTGACCGACAGCCAGGGCCGGACGGTCGACTTCAAGAACACGATCATCATCATGACCTCGAACATCGGCAGCCAACATCTGATCGAGGGCGCGTCAGAGAACGGCGACATTCCCGAAGCCGCCAGAGAGCGCGTCCTGGGCGAACTGCGCGCCGGCTTCCGGCCGGAGTTTCTGAACCGGGTTGACGAAACGGTGCTGTTCAAGACGCTGACCCTGGACGAGATCAAGACCATCGTGGACCTGCAGCTGGAGCGACTGCGCCTCCGCTTGGCGGACCGCCACATCGGCCTCGAGCTGACCGAAGCCGCGAAGGAACATGTGGCCCGCGAAGGCTACGATCCAATCTACGGCGCGCGTCCGCTCAAGCGCTACCTGCAACGCGAGCTCGAAACCGCCCTGTCACGCAGGATCCTCGCCGGCGACGTCACTGAGAACAGCGACATCACCGTCGGATACCAGGACGGGGAGCTGACGTTCGAGAGCCGGGCCAGGGACGCGGGGGCGCGGCTGGCGGCGTAAAGAGAGACACAGCCGGGACCGCCTGGTCCGATTACTTTTCGGATCAGGCCGTTCTCGGCGAACAGGACAGTTGCCCGGCAACAAGGACGCCGAAACTCCGGTTTCGGCGTCTTTTCTTGGGCATGCCGCCACCCCCCTGAACGCCGGTGAACAACTTCACCAACGTCTGAAACCGCAATGAACCGAAAAGCCTTGCGGCGCAGCGCCGCCGCCGGGGTCACCGGACGCGAAACGCCGGTTCCGGTTGCGCCCATTCGCCCGTCATTTCGTAGGGCAGAACCCAAACCTGCTCGCCGGTGGAATCGCCAAAGTAGAGCTGGCTCGGACTGAGCCCGGTCGGATCGCCGTCAGCCCAGAATACAGAGAGGGGATCCTTCGCGGCCAGTGGGCGACGCGCGTAGTTATGATTCCGTTTGCTGTTCCGGGTGATGTTTCTGCGTCGCGCCCAGGTTGCGCCTTGATCGCGGCTTTCCCACAAGACCAATTCCCCGCCGCCGTGGTAGGGCTGCGGACCGGACGCGGACGGGACGACAACCGTCCACTTGTCCTCGTTCAGGTAGAGACTGCCCATGTCGTAGTTGTGATCCGTGCGACCGATTGTCGTGGTGATCCACGCGTCTCCATTCCAGCGGGTGATCCGAAAGAGGCGCGGATCATTCGGGGGGCCCGGCTCGTGTCCCGGGCTGGTCAGGTAGAGCAGGACCGGGTGTCCATCACGGTCAAAATCCATGTTCTTCAGATAGACGTTCAGCCCCTGGCCCGCGTAGTCGATGACCCGCGCCGGACTATCGACGTCGACCAGCGGCGTTCTCAGCGGCCTGCCATCCACCGTGGTCCAGGTCCTCCCCATGTCGCGGGTCTGCGCGTAGTAAAGATCCGTCCGCTGGTCGACCACCCCGTTGGGATGACGATTGAAGAAGGTTCCGGTTGCGGTTCCTGACGAGGCGCTGGTCTGATAATGACCTCCTCGTTGCAGCCCCGGCTCGCGGATCCCCGCGAGTTTCCGGTCTTCCGTCCACTGCCGCCCATCGTCGCTGCGTTCCCAGTAAAGCTCGCGCACACCCGTATACTTGGTGAACAGGTGCAGGAAGCCGCGATCCTTGACCACATGCGGCTGCGGATAGGTCAGCTCCTCCTGCGAAACCAACTCGAATCCGTCGATGCTGTAGGGTTTGAGGCTGCGATACTTGAATCCCGGACGCGCCCGCGCTCGACCGCTCACGAACACCCAGAGATGCCCCTTGGAATCGATGGCCAGACTCGGGTTGTCGTGCGGATCGTTGACGCCCTCCTTGTCGTGAACAACCACCGGCCGGGGAACGCGGTTCGCCTTGTGGTCGTAGTAGGAGATCATGCACAGAAGGTGGCGCTTGTCGGCCGACGGAGTCCCCCCGTAAACAAAGAAGGTCTTGTCAACAGCGGCGCTGTACACGGCCAATGGCATGTGCTTCGCGGTGTAGGTGCCCAAGCCGCCGGAATACTTGTCGCCATAGGGAAAGGTGGGTTTGCGCCGGCGCCGGGTATAGGGCTCGCCGCCTTCGCCTTTCCCATAATACTGCCCCAAGGTGAACCAGATTCCCTTGTAGCCGTCGATCCTCCGGACGGCATCCGCAGACCAGAGTTGGCCAGCCGGGATGTAAAGGCCAATCATGCCGACGAGCGAGAGACCCATCGCGCGAAGGCGGGAAACCCAGATCCGATTCATGGACTGCAGCTTTGCACGCGACCGATCCATGTCAATTGCGCGGATGGAGCGGGTTTGCTTTGAGTTTTGTCGGTTTCCCGAGCAGCATCCGCCCGTGCGACACTCCCGCCGAAGAATCGGATTCCCGCGCTGGACCGACCTTGTCTGCCTCGGCGCGTTCGTCGTCATTGCGGGCTCGAGCGAAGCCCAGTTGAGCACGGCTCTCGAGGTTCGATCGCTGACCTTTGACGAGGCCGAGGCGGGTCAGCCGGTCGACCTGGTGGGCATCGTGATCTTCGCCGATCCCCCGGGGACCATCTTCGTGCAGGACGAGACAGCGGGAACCTTCTTCCAACTGGAAGGCAGGACGCCGCCCAAGCCCGGCGACGCCGTGCGTGTTCGCGGAACGACCTATCCCGGTCTCTATCTCCCCGGCATCAAGGAAGCCCGGTTTGAAGCGCTCGGCCATCGGGGCTTGCCCGAGGCCCGGCCGGCGACCTTCGAAGACCTGACCTCAGGACGCTTTCACTATCAACGGGTGGCGGTGGAGGGAATCGTGCGCTCAATTGTTCCGGAGGAAGAGGACGCCAGCGTTGTGCGGGTCGCCCTCGGCGCGCAGATCGTCGAGGTGCGCGTCCAGGAAGCGCCGTCGGACCAATCCCTGATCGACCATCGCGTTCGGGCCATCGGTCTGGCCGCCGGACATATCAACAACCGTCGACAACTGGTCGGCCCCTATCTCCGCTGCAGCGGTTGGTCGGAGATTGAGTCATTGACCATCGCGCCAGATGAAGCGGAGGCTCCCACCGTTTCAACCACGCAGTTGTTGACCTTTGATATCGAAGGCCAGGGAGGTCACCGAATCCGCGTCAGCGGCGTGACGCTGGCCATGCTTCCGGACGGGGAAATCTTCATCCGCGACGAGGAATCGTCCGTCGGCGTGCGCCTGCGGGATGTGGAAAGCGAACTGCGGATCGGCGATCGAATCGAAGTCGTCGGTTTCCCGGAGATGGCGAAGTTCAGCGCCTCGGTGGTCGACGCCTCGTTGTTGCGCCGAGAGCCGGGACCGCCGCCGCCCCCGGTGAGATTGGCGATGGAGGATCTCCTGAACGGGGAAAGCGACGGGGAGTTGGTCTCGATCGAGGCGACCATCACGGATTCTTATCGCACACCCGACGGTCATGTGCTGCTCCTGCAACAGGGCGAGAACACTCTCCAAGCGCGCGCGCCGCTGCTGCCCGAGTTGTTCGCTCCCGGATCCCGCCTCCAGGTCACCGGCATCTGTCGCGTCGAATCCACCCTCGACTCGCAATACAGCGCCCGCCCGGCCTCGGTCAGCCTGAACCTCCGGTCAGCCGGCGACATCCGCTTGTTGAGCGCGCCCCATTGGTGGACGCCAAGACGTCTGGCTCTCGGTTCAATCGTCCTGCTGACCACCGTGCTCCTCGGCGGACTCTGGATCGCCTCGCTGAGACGCCAGGTGTCGCGTCAAACCGACGCGTTGCGCGGGCGCATCGAGAACGAGGCCGCGTTCGAGGAGCGTCAGCGCATCGCCCGGGAGTTTCACGACACGCTGGAGCAGGAACTGGCCGGACTCTCCCTGCGGCTCGATGCCGCCGCCGCCCGCGCGACCGACAAGAAGCTCGACGGATTCATCCAGGGGGCCCGCAGTCTGGTCACCCGGATCCAGACGGAAACCCGCAATTTGGTTTCCGACCTGCGCGAAGAGCCGGGCCAGACCGGCAGCATTGGGACGGCCCTGCAGGAACTGGCCGCCGATCACCCGGAGGACGTCAAACCCCGCGTCCGCTGCGAGACGGGACCAGATCTGCCGGACCTGCCGGCGCATGTCGTCCACCACTTGAAACGCATTGCCCAGGAGGCGATCACCAACGCAATCAAACACTCCGACGCCGAGACCGTGACGCTGCGGGCGGATTGCGACGGAAGCCAGTTCGTGATGCGCATCGAGGACGACGGTTCAGGATTCGACGCGCCCGCCGAAACGCGCGGCAAATCGGGGCATTTCGGCTGCATGGGCATCCGCGAAAGATGCCGGAAGATCGGAGCCGAAGTGACTTGGGAAAGCAAACCGGGACAGGGCTCGCGCCTTTGCGTCCACCTTCCGTTGTCATTGTGAAGAAACCGGACAAGGTCGCAGTCATGTTGGTGGACGATCACTTTGTCGTTCGCAGCGGCCTGGCGGCGTCACTGGAACTGGAGGACGACATCGAGGTCGTCGCCGAAGCGGATCAAGGGGAGGACGCGGTGAAACTATATCGGCGGCGCTCGCCCGATGTCGTGATGATGGACCTGCAACTCCCGGGGCGGAATGGCATCGAGGTCACCCGGGATCTGCTGGAGATCGATCCCGAGGCGCGGGTGTTGATCTTCTCCACGTTTGCCCGCGACGACGAGGTGCAGGCGGCGCTCGCCGCCGGGGCGGCCGGCTATCTGCAGAAATCCGCCGGCCGGGAGGATCTCATGGCGGCGCTGCGCACGGTGGCGGATGGCGGCTCCTTCCTGCCCGCCGATCTGGCGGGCAGGTTGAAATCGCTTCAGCAGGGACCGGCCATCACCCCGCGAGAGCGTGAAATCCTGGCTCTCATCGCCCAAGGCCGGGCGAACAAGGAGATCGCCGCAGAACTCGGCAACGCGGAGGACACCGTCAAACGCCACATCAGCAACATCCTCGAGAAACTCGATGTCTCCGACCGCGCGCAGGCGACGGCTGAAGCCATCCGACGGGGAATCGTGAAGGTGGATGGGTGATCAACGGCGCGGCAGGGCGAACTTCATCCCGTAGATCGAGTTCGGACCGTCCTTCCCGCCGCCATAGTAGACCAGGAACCATTCGTCTCCCCCCAGATGGCTCATCCAGGGGTAGCCAAAGTCTTCAGCCGCCGGATGGGACACAACGCGACCCAGTCGGCGCCAACGCAACATCTTCAGATCCGCCTCCCAGAGATGGATGGCCCGTTCCGCGTTGCGTTCGGTCTGCAGAGCCAAGAGGCGATCGGGGTTGGTTGGGTCGACCACAATGAACGGACTCGGATGATTGGCCTCGGGGTCGCCCTGAAGGGCCTTGGTCCGGAACTCCCAGTTTTGGCCGAGGTCGTCGCTCGCATATTGATGGTAGGCGTGCGCGGCGTTCTCGCGCACCAGGCCGATGAGTCTGCCGGAGGCATGAACGAAGGTCGGCTCGAAGAACTTGTTCGTCGTTATGGTGTGGGGAAGCCCCCAGGTCTTCCCGTGGTCCGTTGACCAGGCGATCCAGATTCCGTTGCCCTTCGGCTGCCGATAGTGACCGCAGACGGCAAGACCCTTGTCGGGCACGGGAAAAACATGACCGAAGACGGAGCCGGTCTTGTTGGGGCCCAACGAAGCGGTGTCGATCGCATTCCAGGTCGTTCCGTGGTCGGTCGAGCGCCAGCCGTAGATGTTGTTGCGCAGGTTGTCCGTGAAGGCCATCGCCAGGAGGACCAGGGAGCCGTCCACCGCCTTGCCAAACGCCAGATTCGCGCCGTGCTGATAGGGCATCGAACTGTCGAAATGTCGCAGGATCCTCGGCGGACTGAATGTCGCGCCGCCATCGCGCGATACGGACACCGCGGGACAGCCGTCGCCGTTGACGTGTTTCCGCGCGGCGATATAGGCGGCGACCAGGGTTCCATCTTCGGCGGCGACCAATTTCGGCCACGCGAGATGCTGGTATCGTGGATCCTTCGGCGCCGGAATGATCACCCGCGGTTGTCCGAACTCTCCGGCCATCGGCGACCGCCGAAGCTGCAAGCCATCAACGACAACAAACCCATCCGCGCCCGCGTTGGAAACGACGACCTTGACCCGATCGCCTGCGGGAAGGCGAAACACGCCGAGGCTGGCGGGCGGCTTTCGTTGGTTCACCTGAAATGACGCTGCCTGCCCATCGATCAGAATGGAGACCGGGACCCGGGTGGCGCGGTTCTCATGGGCGGTGTGAAGCAGACGGATCTCGTAATCGCCGGTAGTCGGGATTCGCGGCCGGAATACGGCGGTCTTCCGGCCGCGCGCCTGGTTGGCGTCATGGCGGTAGTGATTGCCAATGTGCGGAGGTTGGCCGTTGCTGCGAGTCCAGGCCCCCGTGAACGTGGCGGCGCTTTCATCGAGCACGATGCCTTTCAGCTCCGCGCGCGGGCGCGATCCGGGCCAGGTGAGGACCTGACCGTCGGCAATGAGTCGTCGCTTGAGCGTCGCGTGGTCCAACTCCTGCGCGGACACGCCGTCGTCAATCGCGAGACAGGCGGCTGTCGCGGCGGATTGGCTGACAACCATGAAGACCGGTTCCATGCGGATGCTGGCAAACGCGGTGTGACTCGCTGACAGGGCGAAGGTGACGAACAGGTTCTCACATTCCTCCGCTTTGGGCACGATGGCCCCGTAGCCGATCTGATAGGGGCCGAATCCGCCGCGCCCGCCGGCAACCTTGCCCTCACGCGCGACGACGCCGTCCTTGACGATCCGGCGGATCTCATGGACGTCCGTCCCATAGGAACCGAGTCCGATGGGGCGCGGCGCGAACTTGCGGCCGAAGGTGTGATGTTCGGTCATCACCAGGTCGCTGACCATGCGCCGCCCCTCGCGGACATAGATCTGGTGAGGCCAGCCGCCGTTGTCCTTGAACTCATCCGGTGGCAGCCCAAAGCGACGCATGTCCTCCCGCACGTTGACGGGGACACGCGGATCGGTGGCGAGAAAGTGAAGAAGACCGCGATGATAGTTCTCGATCTCCCTGGCGATCTCGGCGCGACGTTCGTACGAGGCGGTGGGCCATTCCCAACTTGCGCCCGGCAGGTTGCCGCCAAAGGTCGCGGTGTTGAAGTCCCACTTGTCGTTCGGCAAAGGGTCGTGCTTGCTGAACCAGCGCAGATCCATGTCGTCGCCGATCTCCAGGCAGGCTTCGATGAAGCGCGCGACGAGTTCGTAACGTTGCGGATCGTAGTCGGGCGGCGGCGCGATCGGCAGCCGGTTCTCCGCCGTGCTGAGGCACAAGCGGAAACAATAGGCCATCACGCCCGGAGCCGGATCGCCCTGGGAACCGGGCGCGCCCTCGTTGATCAGCGGCAGCAGGCCGCTGTCCGGATCTCCCTTCACCACGTAAGGATCGAGCGGAAAGTCGCGATCCCAAACACCCTGTCCACTTGGCGTTCGACCGTTGGGCCCGGGTTTCTTGTGATCGACCCGGGGACGGTACTTCGCGGTGTAGTGAATGCCGTTGTAGCTTTCGCCATACATCGCGTTGCCCTCCCGCATCAAGGTGTGGCTGACGCCGGCGGCCGCCAACAGGTCGCCCTCGTAGGTCGTGTCGATGAACATGCTGGCGCGCACGCGTCGTCCATCGTCGGCGATCAACTCCGTGATCCGCCCGCCTGATTTGGCGACCGCAGCCAACCGGGCCTCGCGCAGCACAATCACCCCGGCCTCCGCCGACATCTCGTCGAAGACCCGTTCTGCAACGTGCGGCTCGATCGAATAGGCGCCCCCCGTCGCCGGCCCTCCCTTGCCTTTGAAGGGCTCGCCCCAGTTCAGCCGCTTGCCGTAGCCCGCCACGAGGCGGGTGAAATACTCCCGGGCAATGCCGCCCACGCTGCGGGGATCCCCGATATCGACGGCGCTCAAGCCGCCGGAGGTCATCCCGCCGAGATGCCGTCCGGGCTCCACCAGCGCCACGCGCTTGCCCATCCGCGCAGCCTGCACCGCTGCAATCACCCCTCCGGACGAGCCCCCATAGACACAGACGTCCGCCTCGACAACCTTCGCCCCGGGAGCCTCAGGAGTCAGGCCTGCCAACAACAGGAAAGCCGCGATCAATCTCATAAACGCAGCCGACGATACTGGAAAGCCACCCGGGAACGCCAGCTTCCCGAGGGGCGCCCCCCCCACGAAAGTGGTACGCTGCCCTTCGTGCATTTTCGACCAGGGCAGGCTAACTTGCTCGGGTGAACCTCAGAAATCCGCTTTCTTGCGTTTTGGTCATGGCGGCCGCAGCCACAGCCGGGACGGCCGAACCCCTTCTTGAATGGCGCTTCGACGGCAAGGCTTCCCCGGGTTACTGGCAGGGCAACTACGGCGCGCCTTCGCCAGGACCGCGCGCACCGAAGTATCCGGGCTTCCCCGCCGACAACACGGCCGTCGCCATCACCGGGAGTGAAGGCGCGATCCTGGTCAAGGATCATGAACGCGGCGGTTTCACCAACATCCGATTTGGCCAGGGAGACACCTTCGCCTTCGAAACCTGGGTGAAATTCAAATCGATCGGCAAGGGGCACATGGTCTACGCGCTTGGCAAGGGACGCCATGGCAAGCTCGGTGAAGATCTCGGCGAGATGAACCAGAACTACGCCATTCGTTTTCAAGGGACGGGAACCGGCGCGAAGCTGGGCTTCCTGTTCACCAGTGAGCATCCCGAGACCAAGAAGCGCGACTGGCATCGCTGGTGGAGCGAAGCCGAGATCCCGGCCACGGGCTGGCATCACGTGGCCCTGCAATACACCTTCGGCAAGGCCGGCAGCCTGGTCGCCTACATCGACAACCAGCCGACCGCCGGTGTCTGGGATCTGGGCGGCGACACGGATCTGCCGCCGGTTCAAGACGCGGACGACCTCGTGATCGGAACGGGTTACGGCCGCAGCGCGGGGCAATCCTTTCATGGCTGGTTGGACAATCTGGCGATTTATCGTTCCGCTTTCGATGAGGAGAAGTTGACCACGCGCTATCGCTATGTCCCGCCCCCGCCGCCCGTCACGCGCAAGATGGTCCCGGTTGGAAAAGTCCTGGTGCAAATCAGCGAGCAGGGGGTCCCGGAGTCCAATGGCTGGCCGGAGGAGCCCGAAGTCACCGAGACTTATAAGGAAGAGGTGTTCGGCTTCTTCGAACTGCCGCACAAGTATGTTTCCACTGGCGTGCGCGCGGATCGCGCCAATCCATCGCTGGTCCGGGCCGCCGCTATCGTGACGATTCCAGCCGGCAAGCATCGTTTGCTTCTGCGAGGTCGGGGCACGGCACGGCTGTTCATCAATGACGCCAAGATTCTGGAAACCTCCGCGCGCCCGACCGACCCGGGCGGCCATGGTCTTGTCTCTGAACAGGACGACTACCTGGATCTCGGTCCCGACTTCCGATTCGCGCCGCCCGGCAACCGCGACGCCTGGACGACCTTCACCTCCCGCGGCGGGGAACACTTCGTAATCCTTGAAACGTTGCGCGGCAACATCATGAACAAGACCCGGAAGCAACGCCCGGAACTGGGCGAGACGGTCGCGGCGATCTCCTTGGAGGGCAGCGAATCCTGGTCATTGCTCTCGCCGGGCAAGCGCCGCGTGCCCTACACCGACGCGGGTTGGGCGGCCTACGAGGCCGAACGCCGCGAATGGCTGGCCGGGGTGAACGCCAAGGCCCGCGCCGAGCGCCGCGCCGCCAACGCCGACTACTGGAACCGGCGCCGCGCCGCCGCTAAGGAATGGCTGGCTAGGACGGACAAGGTCTCGCCGCCAAAGCTGCCCGCCGGCTATCCGGCCCACAACCAGATCGACCATTTCATCGGCGCCCGCATCGCGGCGGTGGCCCGGGAGTCCCATCAAGCCGGCGACTCCGGCGCGGACTACTTCAGGGACGTCCAACCGCTGCTCAAGCAGCGTTGCTACGATTGTCACCAGGGCGGCAAGGCCAAGGGCGGGCTGCGGGTGGACGATCGTTCTTCCATGCTCCGGGGCGGCAAGTCCGACGGTCCCGCCATCGTGGCCGGCAAGCCGGCCGAGAGTTCATTGATCCATCGCATCACCACCGAAGACGAGGACGACATCATGCCCCCCAAGGGCGACCCGCTCAGCCCCGCGCAGGTCGATCTGCTCCAACGCTGGATCAAGAACGGCGCCCCCTGGCCGCAGTTCGACGTCGCCAACTTCACGCCCAATCCCCTGGCCGGGGACCTCGCCTTTCTTCGGCGCGTCACCCTGGACACCGTCGGGGTCACGCCCACCGAAGCGGAGATCGCCGCCTTCCGTCGCGATGATCCGAAGACGCGTCGGGCGCGGGCGATCGACCGGCTCCTGGCCGATCGTCGCTGGGCCGACCACTGGATGGGCTATTGGCTGGACGTGTTGGCGGAGAACCCCAACATGATCAACCCCACGCTCAACAACACCGGCCCCTTTCGCTGGTGGATCCACGAGTCGTTGCTCGACAACAAGCCGGCGGATCTCTTCGTCACCGAACTGATCCGCATGGAGGGCAGCGAACGCTTCGGCGGACCGGCCGGCTTTGCCACCGCCTCCCAGAACGACCTGCCAATGGCGGCCAAGGGCATCATCGTCACTTCGGCCTTCCTCGGGGTGGAAATGAAGTGCGCCCGCTGCCATGACGCGCCCTCCCACGTCTCCAAGCAGCGGGACCTCCTGCAACTGGCAGCCCTGCTCAAACGGGATGCGATCAAGCTGCCCAAGACGAGCAGCGTGCCCGACGACCGGCTGCACCAGACCGGGCGCAAACCCTTGATCGAGGTCAGCATGAAACCCGGGGAAACCGTGAAGCCGGCCTGGCCGTTCGCGCGCTTCTGCGACGAAAAGATCGCCGACCAACTGGCCGAACATCCGGACAACACGCGCGACCGGCTGGCCGCGCTCATCACCGCGCCGCAGAACGAACGCTTCGCGCAGGTGATGGTCAACCGCATCTGGCAGCGCCTGATGGGCCGGGGACTGGTGGCCCAGGTCTCGGACTGGGAGAAGGGCGGCCCCTCGCATCCGGAGCTCCTGCGTTGGCTGGGACATGAGTTCGTCCGCAGCGGCTACGACGTCAAGGCGATCAGCCGGTTGATCCTCAACTCCCACGCCTACCAGCGGGCCGCCGATCCGTCCCTGGCGGAGACGAGTCCCCTGTTCGTGTCCCCGGCGCCGCGGCGCCTGCAGGCCGAACAGATCGTGGACTCCGTGTTCCACGCCACCGGCGCTCCCTTCGACCTCGAGGAGGTGAGCCTGGACATCGACAGCGTCCGCGAGATCCGGAACGGCCTCAATCTCGGCAAACCCCGCCGCGCCTGGATGCTGGCCTCCACCTCCAACGAGCGGGACCGCCCGAGCCTCTCGCTGCCGCGCATCACCGCGGTCGCGAGCGTCCTGGAGACCTTCGGCTGGCGCGGGGCCCGGCAGGATCCGCGGAGCCTGCGCGAGACCGAACCCAACATCCTCCAACCGGCGATCTACGCCAACGGGACCATGGGCGTCTGGCTGACACGCCTGAGCGATCGCCATGACATCACGAAGCTGGCCCTGGAGGCGCAGCCCGTGGAGCGCCTGGTCGACCGGCTCTACCTGCGTCTGCTGACGCGGGAGCCCTCGGCCGCCGAGAAGCAGCGCTTCGTTGATCTTCTTTCCGCAGGCTACGACTCGCGCATCATTCCCGAGGCCGAGCGCGCCGAACGTCCCGCGGGAAAACGCGAACCCATCCGCTATGTGAGCTGGTCCAATCATCTGGACGGACCGGCCAACACGCTGGCCCAGCAGAAGGAAGCCGAAGCCCGCCGGGGCGACCCGCCCACCAACGCGCTGAAACAAGACTGGCGCCTCCGCCTTGAAGACGCCCTTTGGGCGGTTCTCAATTCTCCCGAATGGATCTACACTCCGTGAACTCAAGCACACCGATCATGAACAGACGCGACTTCCTCAAACTCTCGGGCGCCGGCCTGGCCGGCGCCAGTCTTGGCGCTCCCTCGTTGTTGGCCTCGCCGACTCCCAAGGGCGCCTTCCCCAAGGGCAAGGCCGAGCATGTCATCTTCATCTGGCTGGGCGGAGGCATGGCGCAGATCGACACCTTCGATCCCAAGCGACGCGGCAACTCCAAGGCCTCGCCCAAGGTCGCCGGATCCGAATACGCCGCCATCGAAACCGCCGTGCCGGGCGTGAAGTTCTGCGAGCACCTCCCGCGCACCGCCAGGCTCGCCGATCGGCTGACCGCGATGCGCACGATCAATCATCACCTGATCGACGAACACGCCTTCGGCACCAACTTTGTGCACACCGGTCGTCTGATCAGCGGCAGCATCACCTATCCCTCGATCGGCTCGATCATTGGCCACGTTCGCGGCGCGGTGGATCCCAGCGTCCCGCCCTACATGCTCATCGGGTATCCGAACGTCAGCCGCGGTTCCGGCTACCTCGGAGCCAAGGATGGCTATGTCTACCTGGTCGACACCGAGAGCGGACCCGCGGGTTTCTCGCGGCCCGTCGATGTCACCCCCACGCGCGTGGAGCGCCGGAAGCGCCTGTTGGAGCCCTTGACCGATCGCATTCCCGAGGGTTCCGTCATCGCCCAGTATCGTGAAGCGCAGGATGAAGCGTTGCGGCTCGCAGGTCCCGATTTCATGCGTCATTTCCGTTTGCAGGACGAATCGGACGACCTGCGCAACCGCTACGGCGGCGAGTTCGGCCAACGGTGTCTGCTCTCCCGTCGGCTGGTGCAGGCGGGCGTCCGGTTCATCGAGGTCTCGCACAACCTGAACTTCATCAACGGCACGGGCTGGGACACGCACAATGAAGGCCAGCGCAACCAGCATCTCTTGATCAAGGAACTCGATATCGCCTTGTCGGCCCTGATCTCCGACCTGGAGAATCAGGGCATGCTCGACAGGACGCTCGTCGCCATCGGCACCGAGTTTGGGCGGCCGGCCTCGTACGACGGCCGCGGCGGCCGCGGGCACCAGGGCACCGCCTTCAGCCTTTTGCTCGCCGGCGGCGGCTTGAAACACTGCGGCGCCTACGGCGTGACCGACGAACTCAGCAAAAAGATTCTGGAGAACCCGGTTTCCATTCCGGATTTTCACGCCACCATCCACGCCGCCCTCGGCATTGACCCTTCCATGGAACTCTTCGATGGCGCCCGCCCAGTCCCGATCACCGATGGCGGGAAGCCCGTGAAAGCCTTGTTCTCCTGAATCCCGGAAGCCCTCGCCTCGGCAGTCTTCTCATGAAATCACTCGCCTGTCTTACTGCCCTGACGCTAGCGGCCCTCACCAGCCTCGCCGCCGCAACCGAGCCAATCCTGGAATGGCGCTTCGACGGAGCCCAGTCACCGGGAGAATGGTGGGGCAAACCCGGCTCTCCCGCCCCCGGTCCAAGACCCCCGAAGTATCCCGACTTCTCCGCCAACAATACGGCGCTGTCCATCGCCGGCCACGAAGGCGCGATCCTGGTCAAGGATCACGAGCGAGGCGGATTCACCAATATTCGCTTCGGCAAGGGCGACACCTTCGGATTCGAAGCCTGGATCCGCATCCGGTCCATCGGCTCCGGCTGGGTCTACCTCATGGGCAAGGGACGACACATCGAGCACGGGGAGAAGTTTGCCGAGGCCAATCAGAACTACTCCATCCGCTTGCAGGGCAGCGGCGGCGGCGGCCAGTTGAACTTCCTGTTCACCAGCCGGAATCCCAAGACCGGCGAAATCGCGTGGCATCGCTGGAACAGCGACCGGGCCGTTCCCGCCGGCGGTTGGCATCACATCGCCTTTCAGTTCACCTTCGGCGAGGCCGACAGCGCGCGCGGCTATATCGACGGCAAGCCCACCCAAGGCAAATGGGGCGTCGACGGCCCAACGGATCAACCGCCGGTGCAGGACGCTGACGACCTGGTCATCGGAACCGGCTATGGCCGGGCTCCCGGTTCCTCCTTCGACGGCTGGCTTGACACTGTGTCCCTGCGACGAGGCGGATTTGATCCACAGGAGATCGCCCAACGTTATCGTTACGTCCCGCCTCCACCCCCGGTCACTCCCGACATGATCCCGCCGGGCAAGGTCCTGGTGCAGATCAGCGAGAAAGGCGTCCCGTCATCCAATGGCTGGCCCGACGAACCGGTTGTCACGGAAACCTACGAGGAAGAGGCGTTCGGCTTTTTCGAAGCGCCGCACAAATACATTTCCACCGGCGTCCGCGCCGACCGCGCCAACCCATCCCATGTTCGCGCCGCGGCCATGGTGAACCTGCCAGCCGGAAAACATCGTCTGCTGCTTCGCGGCCGCGGCCTGACCCGGCTTTACATCGACGGCAAGGAACTGCTGGAAACGCCCCCCAGGGTCACGGACTCCGGCGGCCATACCCCCTTGGCCGAGCAGGATGACTACCTCAACCTCGGGCCCGATTTCCGCTTCGCGCCACCCGGCAACCGGGAAGTGTGGCGCGAGTTCAAGACGGCGGGCGGCGAGCATTTCATCATCCTCGAAACCATGTTGGGCAACCTCAAAGGCAAGCTCAAGCAACGCCCCGAGTTCGGCGAGACGGTCGCGGCGATCTCCTTGGAGGGCAGCGAATCCTGGTCGTTGCTCTCGCCCGGCAAGCGCCGCGTGCCCTACACCGACGCCGGTTGGGCGGCCTACGAGGCCGAACGCCGCGAATGGCTGGCCGGGGTGAACGCCAAGGCCCGCGCCGAGCGCCGCGCCGCCAACGCCGACTACTGGAACCGGCGCCGCGCCGCCGCTAAGGAATGGCTGGCTAGGACGGACAAGGTCTCGCCGCCAAAGCTGCCCGCCGGCTATCCGGCCCACAACCAGATCGACCATTTCATCGGCGCCCGCATCGCGGCGGTGGCCCGGGAGTCCCATCAAGCCGGCGACTCCGGCGCGGACTACTTCAGGGACGTCCAACCGCTGCTCAAGCAGCGTTGCTACGATTGTCACCAGGGCGGCAAGGCCAAGGGCGGGCTGCGGGTGGACGATCGTTCTTCCATGCTCCGGGGCGGCAAGTCCGACGGTCCCGCCATCGTGGCCGGCAAGCCGGCCGAGAGTTCATTGATCCATCGCATCACCACCGAAGACGAGGACGACATCATGCCCCCCAAGGGCGACCCGCTCAGCCCCGCGCAGGTCGATCTGCTCCAACGCTGGATCAAGAACGGCGCCCCCTGGCCGCAGTTCGACGTCGCCAACTTCACGCCCAATCCCCTGGCCGGGGACCTCGCCTTTCTTCGGCGCGTCACCCTGGACACCGTCGGGGTCACGCCCACCGAAGCGGAGATCGCCGCCTTCCGTCGCGATGATCCGAAGACGCGTCGGGCGCGGGCGATCGACCGGCTCCTGGCCGATCGTCGCTGGGCCGACCACTGGATGGGCTATTGGCTGGACGTGTTGGCGGAGAACCCCAACATGATCAACCCCACGCTCAACAACACCGGCCCCTTTCGCTGGTGGATCCACGAGTCGTTGCTCGACAACAAGCCGGCGGATCTCTTCGTCACCGAACTGATCCGCATGGAGGGCAGCGAACGCTTCGGCGGACCGGCCGGCTTTGCCACCGCCTCCCAGAACGACCTGCCAATGGCGGCCAAGGGCATCATCGTCACTTCGGCCTTCCTCGGGGTGGAAATGAAGTGCGCCCGCTGCCATGACGCGCCCTCCCACGTCTCCAAGCAGCGGGACCTCCTGCAACTGGCAGCCCTGCTCAAACGGGATGCGATCAAGCTGCCCAAGACGAGCAGCGTGCCCGACGACCGGCTGCACCAGACCGGGCGCAAACCCTTGATCGAGGTCAGCATGAAACCCGGGGAAACCGTGAAGCCGGCCTGGCCGTTCGCGCGCTTCTGCGACGAAAAGATCGCCGACCAACTGGCCGAACATCCGGACAACACGCGCGACCGGCTGGCCGCGCTCATCACCGCGCCGCAGAACGAACGCTTCGCGCAGGTGATGGTCAACCGCATCTGGCAGCGCCTGATGGGCCGGGGACTGGTGGCCCAGGTCTCGGACTGGGAGAAGGGCGGCCCCTCGCATCCGGAGCTCCTGCGTTGGCTGGGACATGAGTTCGTCCGCAGCGGCTACGACGTCAAGGCGATCAGCCGGTTGATCCTCAACTCCCACGCCTACCAGCGGGCCGCCGATCCGTCCCTGGCGGAGACGAGTCCCCTGTTCGTGTCCCCGGCGCCGCGGCGCCTGCAGGCCGAACAGATCGTGGACTCCGTGTTCCACGCCACCGGCGCTCCCTTCGACCTCGAGGAGGTGAGCCTGGACATCGACAGCGTCCGCGAGATCCGGAACGGCCTCAATCTCGGCAAACCCCGCCGCGCCTGGATGCTGGCCTCCACCTCCAACGAGCGGGACCGCCCGAGCCTCTCGCTGCCGCGCATCACCGCGGTCGCGAGCGTCCTGGAGACCTTCGGCTGGCGCGGGGCCCGGCAGGATCCGCGGAGCCTGCGCGAGACCGAACCCAACATCCTCCAACCGGCGATCTACGCCAACGGGACCATGGGCGTCTGGCTGACACGCCTGAGCGATCGCCATGACATCACGAAGCTGGCCCTGGAGGCGCAGCCCGTGGAGCGCCTGGTCGACCGGCTCTACCTGCGTCTGCTGACGCGGGAGCCCTCGGCCGCCGAGAAGCAGCGCTTCGTTGATCTTCTTTCCGCAGGCTACGACTCGCGCATCATTCCCGAGGCCGAGCGTACGCGCCCCGCTTCGAAGCCGCGCAAGCGCGAGTATTACCTGAGCTGGTCCAACCACGTGGACGGTCCCGCGAACAGCCTTGCCGTGGAACGCGAAGCCGAGGCCCGCCGGGGCGATCCGCCCACCAACGCGTTGGACCCCGACTGGCGTCTGCGCATGGAAGACGCGCTCTGGGCGGTTCTCAACACGCCAGAGTGGATCTACACGCCGTGATGTCCGCCGCCAATTAGAACAATTCAATTGCGCAAAACGCGCTGCCTCGAGTAGCTAGACCCATGAGATTGCAAGGCAAAACCGCGATCATCACGGGCGCCGGTTCTGGAATCGGCGCCGCCGCAGTTCGGAAGTTCCTGTCGGAGGGCGCCGAGGTGTTCGCGACGGATGTCGACAAGTCTGCCTTGGAGTCCCTGGCCCGGGAGTTTCCGTCCGTCGCCACGCTGGCCGCCGATGTCAGCCAGCCCGACGAGGTCGCGGCGGTGTTCTCCGCCGCGCTGGAGCGGTGGGATCGCCTGGATATCCTGGTGAACTCGGCCGGCATCACCGCCCGCAATGTCGCAAGCGAAGCAAGCCTTGCGGAGCGTTGGGACAAGGTGATGGAGGTGAATGTCAAGGGCTCCATGCTCATGGCGCATGCGGCCGTCTCAGCGATGAGGCAATCGGGCGGCGGCGCGATCATCAACCTGAGCTCGGTGATCGGGTTCACCGGGTATCCGACAGCCCTTGAGTTTTCGGATGGATTCAATCCCTACCCCAGCAGCAAGGGCGCGGTCAGTCAATTCACCCGGGACTTGGGCGTGCGCCTGGCCAAGGAAGGCATCCGTGTCAACGCCGTGGCTCCCGGTTTCGTCCACACGTCGCTCACCGCCAACGTCACCCGGGATCCCGACACGCTGCGAACCCTCAACCACCTCCATCCTGTCGGACGCATGGGATCCGCGGAAGAGATCGCCAATGTGGTCGCCTTCCTGGCGTCGGACGAAGCCTCCTTCGTGAACGGCGCGGTCTGGACGGTGGACGGCGGTTATTCCGCCCAATAACGCCAATGAATCCCGGCCCCGCGATATGCGAGTTCTTCCCCGAATGTTCGACTCAATGAACGCCAAAATGAACCGGTCACGATTCCACGCGCTATCCGGTCTGCTCGCGGCCGTTGCGACATCGACCGCGGCGGCAAATGAGGTCGAACGCGCGGCGATGACCTTCTTCGAACAGAAGGTTCGGCCCATCCTGGTGAATCGCTGTCAGAAGTGCCACGGGGAAACGAAGCGAAAGGGCGGGTTGCGGGTCGATCATATCAGCCACCTGAAAGCGGGCGGCGACTCGGGCCCGGCCTTGATTCCCGGCGACCCCGACGGCTCGGCGCTCGTCGAAGCCATCCGCTATGCCAATTCCGAACTCCAGATGCCCCCCACGAGGCAATTGCCAGGTTCGGAGATTGCCGCCCTCGAGAAATGGATCGAAATGGGCGCGCCCTGGCCGGAGGCCGCCGCCGACACGATCGTCGCCGACGGGGCAGGTTTCACGGAGGCCCAGCGGAATTATTGGTTCTTCCAGCCCGTCGCGAATGTCTCGCCGCCCCAGGCAGGCGGCGATTGGGCGCGGAACAACGTCGACCGCTTCATTGCCCGGAAACACCGGGAGTTGGGTTTGACGCCCGCTCCGGAGGCGGACCGCCGCGAGTTGGCGCGTCGCGCTTACTTCGATCTGCACGGATTGCCGCCGACCGCGTCCCAGATCAACGCCTTTGTGACCGATGGCGATCCCCTGGCTTACGAGAAGCTCGTGGACCAACTCCTGGCGAGCCCGCGCTACGGCGAACGCTGGGCGCAACATTGGCTGGATCTCGTGCGCTACGCGGAAAGCGACGGCTACAACCAGGACGCCTATCGTCCGACCGTCTGGCGCTATCGCGACTACGTGATCCAGTCGCTCAATGAGGACAAGCCCTACGACCAGTTTGTGCGCGAGCAACTCGCGGGCGATGAACTGGCTCCCGACGATCCGGAGACCCTGATCGCCACGGCCTACCTGCGGCACCCGGTCTACGAATACAACCTGCGGGATGTGCGCGGCCAATGGGAGGTGATCCTCACCGACATGACGGACACCACCAGCGAGGTCTTCCTCGGCCTGAGCATGGGTTGCGCGCGCTGTCACGACCACAAGTTCGACCCCATCCCGCAGAAAGACTACTACCGCCTGCGGGCCTTCTTCACGCCCGTGCACTGGCGCGAGGACCTGCCCTTGGCAACGCCCGCGCAGAAGGCGGCCTACCAGGAACAACTGGCGGTCTGGGAGGCCGCCACCGCGGACGTCCGGGCCCGGATCGAGAAGCTGACCAGACCGGGGATCGCCAAGCACGTCGAGACCTGGCGCAAGAGTTTTCCCGCCGACCTGCAGGCCATGACGCTCAAACCCGCCGATCAGCGCGAGGCGCTGGAGAAGCAGCTCGCCGGACTATGCGAGCGCCAACTGAAGTTCGCGCGGGGTCAGTTCAAGGCGGCCAAGGACCTGAAGACCGAGGAGGCACGGAAGGAATACGCGTCCCTCCAGGCAACATTGCGAAGCTTCGATCACCTGAAGCCCAAGCCGCTGATGGCGGCGTTCGTCGCGACCGACGCCGGCCCCATCGCCCCGCCCAATATCCTGAAGACCCGTGAGGGCTCGGAGGAAATCCTTCCCGGTTTTCCCTCCGTGATCACGTCGGACCTGCCGGCGATCACGCCCACCGAAACATCCACCGGACGCCGGAAAGCCCTGGCTGAATGGATGACGCGGCCGGACAACCAACTCGCTACCCGGGTCATCGTGAACCGCGTCTGGCAGTATCATTTCGGGCGCGGCATCGTCGCCTCGACCAGCGAGTTCGGCGTCCTGGGCGAACGTCCCACGCACCCCGAACTTCTGGATTTCCTCACCACGAAGTTCGTCAACAACGGCTGGCGGCTGAAGGCCCTGCATCGCGAGATCATGCTTTCCGCAGCCTATCGTCAGACCGCGCGCCGCGAACCGGACGCCGCCCTGGCCAAGGTCGATCCGGACAACCGCTACCTGTGGCGCTTCAATCCTCGACGCCTCGACGCGGAGCAGATTCGCGACGCCATGCTGGCGGCCAGCGGCGAGCTGGACCTGAAGGTCGGCGGTCCCGCGGCCGACGGCAAAGCCCCGCGCCGCGCGATCTACACGCGGATGAAACGCAACAAGCCCGACGACTTGTTGTCCGCCCTCGACAAGCCGGCCGGCTTCGCCAGCGCCTCCCGGCGCCAAAGCACCACCACCCCAACCCAGGCCCTGCAGTTGCTCAACGGCGACTGGGCGCTCGCCCGCGCCCGCCGCTCGGCCTCCAGCGCAGGGAACGTCGACGCGGCCTGGTTGGCGATTCTGGGCCGTTCGCCCAGCGCCCGGGAAAAGGCGACCGCCGAGGCCTTCATCAAACGCCGCATCGACGCGGCCAGAAGCCAACGCAACGACGCCAGGCAGACGGCGGCGGCGCGCGGGCTGTTCAAGATCAACAGCGACCGGGAGCGTCTGGTGGCGAAATCGAGCGGGCGGGAAGGCGACAACTTCACCATCGAAGCCGTCGCAACGCTCCACAGCATTGACGTGAACGCCGAAACGCGAACGCTCGTCACGCGTTGGAACGGCGACAAGAAGAGCCTCGGCTGGAGCATCGATGTCACCGGGGTGAAGTCGCGCTATCAACCCCGCAACATCCTCATGCAACTGGTCGGCGAGGATGGCAATGGCAACCGCGGCTACCAGATCGTCGCGTCCAATCTCCGCTTCCCCCTGAACCGCCGGCAACACCTGGTCGTGCGCGTCCTCGGATCGCGTCGGGAGGTCCGCTTCACCCTGCGCGATCTCGACGCGCCGGAGGCCGCTCCACAAACAGCGACCGTCGCCATGAACGATCTCTCCCGGCTCAGCCAGACCGACTCGCCGATCGTTCTGGGCGGACAGAGCGTGCGTCGAACGTCGCGTCAATGGGACGGCGAGATCGCCGCGCTCCGCGTGGTCCGCGGCGACCTGGCCGACGCCCCGCCGAGCCCCGATCCGAATCGATGGCGCGACGGTCTGGTTGTCTGGCGCGCGGGGGACAAGCCGGGGCCGCGCTTCAGCTGGAGCGGCGTCAAGGGAGACGCGGCCACGAGCGACCCGCGACTTCAGGCGCTGACCGACCTCTGTCAGGCGTTGCTGAATTCCAACGAGTTCTTTTACCTTCACTGAAGCCCAGTCATGTCCTGCCAACGTTTCGATCTTCCCACCACTCGCAGGGAATTCCTGCAAACGGCCGGCTGCGGTTTTGGGGCGCTCGCGCTCGCCTCGCTTGAAAGCCAGGCGGCTCAAGCTCGTCCGCTGCCCCATCATGCCGCCAAGGCCAAGAACGTCATCTTCCTGTTCATGGAGGGCGGCCCGAGTCACCTGGATACGTTCGACCGCAAGCCGCTGCTCAACCAGCTGGCGGGACAGTCGCTGCCCGCCAGCTTCAAGACGCCGCTCACCGCCGCCGGCGAGGGACGGTCGCCGCTGCTCGAAAGTCCCCGCTCCTGGCGTCAATACGGCCAGGGCGGCCTCTGGATTTCCGACTGGTTTCCCCGCGTGGCCGAGTTCGCCGATGATCTTGCCGTCATTCATTCCTGCGCCTCCAGCGGGATCAATCACGCCGGCGGCGTCTGCTCCATGAACACCGGCTCCATTTTTGGCGGACGACCCTCGCTGGGCGCCTGGGCCTCCTACGGACTGGGCACAGAGAACCGGAACCTGCCCGCGTTCGTGGTCATCAAGGACAGCGGTTCGACGGTCGTGAACGGCGTCCGCAACTGGGGCAGCGGTTTCATGCCCGCCGTCTACCAGGGAACGGAGTTCAAGTCCGACGGCGCGCCGGTCAAGCACCTGAACAACCCGAAGGGCGTGGACCGGCGCCGTCAGCGCGACAAGCTGGACCTGCTGGCCCAGATCAACCGGGAGTTCAACTCGGGCCGGGAAAGCAATACCGAGCTGGAGGCGCGCATCCGGACTTACGAACTCGCCTACCAGATGCAGGCCGAGGCGCCCGAGGCCGTCGACCTCAGCCGGGAAACCCCGCTCACCCGCCAACGCTATGGCATGGAGGACAAGCGCACGGCGATCTTCGGCAGGAATTGCCTCCTCGCCCGCAGGCTCGTCGAGAACGGTGTCCGCTTCGTGCAACTCTACAGCGGCGCCGGCAGCAAATGGGACAGCCACACCGACATCGAGAAGAAGCACCCCGCGCTCTGCCACGCGGTGGACCAACCCATCGCCGGACTGCTCGCCGACCTCAAGGCGCGCGGCTTGCTGGACGAAACCCTGGTCATCTGGGGCGGGGAATTCGGCCGCACTCCCATGAGTGAGAAGGGCGACGGGCGCGACCACAACCCCACGGGCTTCACCATGTGGATGGCCGGCGGCGGCGTTCAGGGAGGAACCGCCTACGGGGCCACCGACGACCTGGGACTCTACGCCGTGCAGGACCGCCTGCATGTCCACGATCTTCACGCGACCATCCTGCACCTTCTCGGCATTGACCACACCCGCCTCGTCTACCAGCACAAGGGACGCCCCGAACGCATCGACCAGAACGAGGGGCATCCCTACCGCAAGTTGCTGGGCGCCTGATTGACGGATCGGGGCGGGTCCGATCAAACCAGGGGAACGCGACCGCCCGCTCGATCCTGCGACTCCGGCCTTGCGGGGCGGGTTGGATTCTTGGATCTTGGACGGCGTGTTGAAGCCCGATGAGTTGTTCGATTTCTCGCAGACGGATCATGCCGATGTCTTTGACGGCTGCGAGCATGCCTGGGATGCGTTGCGCCGCATCCGGGATTACCTGTCCCTCCGCCTGAAGCCCGAGCTTCGCAACACGGCCATCGGGTCCGTGTTCGTGGGGGAGGATGTCTTCATCGACGAGGGCACGGTGGTGGAGGAAGGCGCCATGATCAAGGGACCGGCCTACATCGGCCGCAACTGCCAGATCCGTCACAACGCCTACATCCGGGAGAATGTCATCATCGGCGACGACTGCGTGGTCGGCAATTCCTGCGAGTTCAAGAATGCGTTGTTGTTCAACGGCTGCCAGGTCCCGCATTTCAATTACGTGGGCGACTCCATCCTGGGATTCCGGGCCCACCTCGGCGCCGGGGTGAAAATCTCGAACGTCAAGGTGATGCCCGGCAACGTGCTGGTGGCGCTCGACGGCCAACGCGTCGATACCGGATTGCGGAAATTCGGCGCCCTGCTGGGCGACCGGGCGGAGGTCGGCTGCAACGCCGTCCTGAATCCCGGCAGCGTGATCGGACGGGACGCCATCGTGTATCCCTGCGTGAATTGGCGCGGCGTTCTCCCCGCCAACGGCATTGCCAAGAACCGCTCGATGGTGGAACTGGAGACACGGAAGGCGTGATGGCGCGTTGTGTGCGGGCGCGAGCGAATGCGCGTGTGACCTTGAACGGAAGATTCCCGATTCCCGCGCCGCCCCTTCCGGCCGCGACCAAGCAACCCCAATGATCAGCGACATCGACCATCAGCCCGCCGGCGCGGAGCTCGTCGCCCAGGTGGAAGCGTTCTTCTCGCCGACAGGCGTGCTTTCGCAGGCGAGCAATTTCGAGTATCGCCCGGAGCAGCAGGCGATGGCCGTGGCCGTGGCGCGTCAACTGCAGAACGGGGAGCACCTGATCGCGGAGGCGGGAACGGGCGTCGGGAAGAGCCTCGCCTATCTCGTGCCCGCCATTCTCTTTGCGGTCGCGAACGAGAAGAAGGCCATCATCTCGACGCATACGATCAATCTCCAGGAGCAGCTTGTGGAGAAGGATCTGCCGATGTTGACGCAGGTCCTGCCGGTCGACTTCAGCTTCACCATGTTGAAAGGGCGGCAGAACTATTTTTGCTCAAAGCGGCTGCACCGGGCCATGGCGCAGGCGGGCAGTCTGTTCACGTCGCCCGAGCAGCAGGAACTCGAGCGGATCTACGAATGGTCGAAATCGACCGAGGACGGCACGTTGTCGGACTTCGACCTGGAGCCGGACCCCAAGGTATGGAGCCAGGTGTGCTCGGAGCGGGGCATCTGCACCCCCAAGACCTGCGGCAAGCAGTCCGATTTTGCGCGCGACAACGGACTCTGCTTCTTCCAGCGCGCGCGCAACAAGATTCTCTCCGCGGATGTCGTTGTCCTGAACCACACCCTGTTCTTCATGTACCTCGGCGGCATGCCGGAGGAACCGGGCGAAGGCGTGCTGTTCAAGAATGACTTCGTCATCTTCGACGAGGCCCACACCGTGGAGAAGGTCGCGGCGAGACACATCGGCCTGAGCGTCTCCAACGGCCAGGTGCGCTACTCGTTGCAACGGCTCTGGAATCCGCGCACGGAGAAGGGGCTGCTTTCCATCCTGCGACGCGGCGAGGCGGTGAAGCATGTCTCCGATCTGTTGAGCCAGTCCGACAAGTTCTT
This sequence comes from uncultured Verrucomicrobiota bacterium, assembly GCA_964519245.1. Classification (GTDB taxonomy): domain Bacteria; phylum Verrucomicrobiota; class Verrucomicrobiia; order Limisphaerales; family JAYPEY01; genus JAYPEY01. Next base: position 7,394 of record CAZFLK010000016.1, on the reverse strand, counting down.
CGAGGCCGTCGATGGCGCCTGTCGTGAACTGGCCGAAGACAGGGAGCGGAACCCGGGAGGCAACCGGGGCGGCGACGGCAAGGCCCGGGCCTGGTCCGAGTTGCGAATCCGCCAACCGGACCTGGTGGAAGACAACATGACCCTGCCCATTCAACGGCTGCGCGAACTGGTCAGCGAGTTGATCAAATCCAGCGAGGACGCGGAAACCGGCCAGGAGTTGATGGAGTGCAATCGCCGACTCTTGGAGCTTCGCGAAAGTGTGGCGGCCTTTCTCAGCCAGAGCGCCGAGGGCTATGTCTACTGGGTGGAGCGCGGCGGTCGGACGCGGCAGAATCTCACGCTCAGCGCCGCGCCGATCGACATCTCCGCCTACCTTCGCGAACGGCTGTTTGGCAGCGAAACCTCCATCATCATGACCAGCGCCACGCTGGCGGTGAAAAGCGGCGACGACACCAGGACGGACGGGCAGGCAGAGCCGACCACGCGCTTCCGGCGTCCCGGCGAAGGTTCCCAACGGAATCCAAGGCACGCCGGTCTGGCCTACTTCGCGGGCCGGGTCGGCGGGCAGGCGGCCCTGCAGCTGCAGGTCGGTTCGCCATTCGATTTCGAGAATCAGATGAAGCTTTACGTCGTGAACCGCATGCCGGATCCGCGCGACGACGCCTACCGCGACAGTTTGATCCACTGGATCGAGCATTTCATTCGCGAAACCCATGGCAAGGCCTTCGTCCTCTTCACCAACTCGCGCCTGATGTTGGAGGTGGCCGAAGCCATGGAGGACTTTTTCGCCGACGTCGGTTTGGAGTGTCTGGTGCAGAATACGGGAACGCCGCGGTCGGTGATGCTGGAGCAGTTCAAGGAGGACCGGGACTCTGTCTTGTTCGGAACGGACAGCTTCTGGCAGGGTGTCGATGTGCCCGGCGAGGCCTTGTCCAACGTGATCATCACCCGCCTTCCTTTTGCCGTGCCGGACCACCCCTTGATCGAGGCGCGCATCGAGGACATCGAGGCGCGCGGCGGCAATTCCTTCATGGAGTTCTCCCTGCCCGAGGCCATTCTGAAATACCGTCAGGGCGTCGGGCGACTGATCCGAACGAAGTCCGACAAGGGCATCGTCGTGCTGCTGGACAATCGCGCGTTGACCAAGCGCTATGGGCAACAATTCCTCGACGCGACGCCCAAGTGTCCGCAGGAGATTGTGTAAGCATGACGATCAATGGAGAGACCAACGTTCTCGTCACCGGGGCCTCGGGCGGATTGGGCGTTCCGATAGCACGCGAACTGGCGAAGCGCGGCGCGAACCTGGGCCTGGTCGCCTTTCCGGGTGTCGAGCTTCCGCCGCTTAAAAAGGAACTGGAGACCTCCGGTATCCGCGCGTTTTACCTGGTTGCCGATCTTCGCCAACCCAATGAACGCGCGCGCGTCGTCGAGACGGTCGCGCGTGAGTTGGGTGAAGTCGACATCCTGATCAACAATGCCGGCGTGGAATTCACGCGCCCATACCATCGCTTGTCGGAAGAGGAGATCGCCTCGGTGTTGGGAGTCAACCTTGAGGCGCCGATGGCGCTGACGCGATTGCTGCTGCCGAGCATGTTGGAACGCAGACGGGGACACATCGTCAACATGTCCTCGCTGGCAGGCAAGTCCGGCCCCGCCTACCAGGAGCCCTACGCGGCGACCAAGGCCGGATTGGTCGCGTTCACCACCTCGCTTCGCGCGACCTACCGGGGAACGGGCGTCAGCGCCTCGGTCATCTGCCCCGGTTTCGTCGAGGCCGGCATCTATGCCCGCAGCAAGGAAGAGTCGGGTTGCGCGGCGCCGGCGATCCTCGGAACGTCGCCTCCTGAAGCGGTCGCCCGCGCTGTGGTTCGCTCCATCCTGCGCGACCTGCCGCAGGTGATCGTGAATCGATGGCCCGTCCGCCCGCTTTTCGCGCTCACCGAGTTGTTCCCCGCCTTTGGCGCCTGGTTGACCCGGCTGACCGGCGCGCACAGTTACTTCCAACGCGTCTACGAGGCCCAGGAATCAAAACTTCAATCCGACTGAGAAGTTCAGGGAGAAGTTCTCGAACTTGTAGTTGCCATTGGGCGATTGAAGCGTCAGCGGATTCACCGCCGGGGTGTTCACGTTCCGGGCCGGGCCGGTGATGAACTGCGCCGCCAACGCCCAGGTCCATTTCTCCCCGTCGCGACCAAATCCGACCGAACCGGTGTGCAGGTTGGTATCCGGCACGATGGGATTGAAGCTGAGTTCGGTGGTGGAGTTCTCGCTGTAAAAATAGCCGCAACTGGCATACCAGCCCTTCTCGAAATAGCGGGTGACCCCGAAGTGATAGAGCAGGCTTGGCTCCCAGTTGAACGCCAGGGGCAGATCGGCCGAGACGGCCCGGTCAACCACCAGGGTCTCCAGCGAATCCCAATCCGTCCAATCCACGTTGAACTCGATGTTCCACTTCGGCGTCGGCCGATAAGAGACCCCGGCCACGACGAATTGCGCCAGGGGGGCCGTGAGGCTGGTGGGCTCCCGGCCGGAGATCGGCCGGTGATAGGAATCACCCTCCAGATTCATGGTCGTGGCGCTGCGATACTTCACGCCGAAAGCCAGCTGCTCCAGCGGTTGCCAGCGGACGCCCGCGATGTAGCCCACATCCATGTCTTCTCCTTGAAAGCGGAGTTCGTCAAAGAGCGCGCCAGACACCAGTCCCTGACGGAGAACGGCCCGCGCATAGTTGATGGTCGCGCCGGCCGCGAGCGAAAGCTGGTCATTGACCTTCCAGGCAACCGTGGGATTGACCGAGGTGTAGAGCAGCTTGCCATCGACCGCCAACGAGCGAAACGGATTCGCTTCAGGCCACCGAATGGCCAGTCCGTAGGGCGCATAGACGCCGATGCCGTACGCCAACGGGTGGTTTTTCGGATTGTAGGTGTAATAGAGCTGCGGAACCGGTTGAAACGTCCCCTTGGTTTTCGACCGGGCGCCGGCCGGAGATCGGTAGGTCGAGTTCACCGAAAGGGCATGCATGCCAAACTGGACCTGATGCCCCTCCAACTGGGTGATGCCCGCCGGATTGTAGTAGAGCGCGGACGGATTGTCGGCGGTCGCGACGAAGGCATTCGCCCGGGCGATCGCGGCGGCGTCCTGATTCGGGATTCGAAAGCCAAGGGCCAACAACGCGTTCGGAACGCAAAGGACCGCCACGGCGGCGCAAACGGACCCGGCACGTTGCAGAGCGCGGGAAAACAGGGAGTGGAACGTTTGAATCACGCCGGTCTTTTGGCAGGAACCGTGCCAACCATGCAAGTGGGTTTTCAACGCGTCGAGATTCCTTTCGATTCGCAGCCGCAGAGGGAAGGTGAACAGCGCGTTCCCACGCTGGAGAAGGTTTCGTTGCCCTGGCTGGCGAACTGTTCCGGCTTTTATCCCGGATGGCCCCGGTTTAACCTCCCCGGCCCATGATCCGCATGATCCTGTTCGACATCGACGGCACCTTGATCGAATCCGACGGCGCGGGCGCCGAGGCCTTCGAGCAGGTGTTTCGCTCCATGTTCGGGATCCAGGGGGCGGCGGCGGAACTGGATTTTCGCGGGAACACAGACCGGGGCATCCTGCGGGCCTTCTTTGAAAAGTGCGGCATCCCGGCAACAGAGGACAATCTCGAACGCTTCTGCCTCGCCTACGTGCATTGGTTGGAACAGCTGCTGCTCGAGCGCGGCGGTCGCACGCTTCCCGGCATTCGTCGATTGCTCACCGAGCTGTCCAACGCGGATCACGTCTCCCTGGTCGGTCTGTTGACCGGCAACATCCGCCTCGGCGCCGAGATCAAGTTGCGTCGGTTCGGCATCTGGGAGCATTTTGAAACCGGCGCCTTTGGTTGCGAAAGCGAGGCGCGAAACGACCTCGCGGCCATCGCCCACGCCCGGGGGTCCCGCATCCTGGGACAGCAGCTGCGAGGCGAGGAGATTCTCATCATCGGCGACACACCGCGCGACATCGCCTGCGCCCGGTCGATCGGCGCCCGCTCCATCGCGGTGGCCACGGGAGCCTATGAGACGGAGGCGCTGGCGGGATTGGGAGCGGACTGGGTCTTGAATGACCTCGCCGCGATCTCGGCCGCCCACCTGTTGACCGGATCGATACCGGCTTGAACGCAACGCGCGCCGCCTCACCGACGTTTCAGATCCGGAGCGGGCGGCGCGGAATCTTTCGGCAGCCATTGCCGCAAGCGCGCCTTGATCGCCGTTCGCCCCGGATCCGAGGCCAGGTTGCTCCACTCGTTCGGATCGGCGGCATGATCGTACAATTCCTCCGACCCGTCAGCATAGCGTATGTAGCGCCACCGCGTTGTGCGCACGGCGTGGTTGTCGCGTAGATAGGTCATCAATGCAGGATGAGGCCAGTTCATGTCCGGCTTCCGCAGCAGGGGAACGAGACTGACGCCGTCGAGTTCCGGCTTGGACGTCAGGCCGCATAGCTCGATCAATGTCGGATAAACCGCCATCAGATCCACCGGAGACTCGCACACGGAGCCCGGCGCGGCGACGCCCGGAGCCGCGATCAGGAACGGCACATGGGTCGCCTTCTCCCATAGGGCAAATTTTTCCCAATGCGTCTTTTCCCCGAGGTGATAGCCATGGTCGGACCAGAGCACGATCACCGTGGACGCCGCGCGTCCTGAGTCGTCCAAGGCATCGAGCAGTCGGCCCACCTGCGCATCCGCAAATCCCGCGCAGGCTTGGTAGGCGCGCACAGCCTCGCGCCAGGCTCCCGGCGTTTCCTCCTCAGCCCGCAACATTCCGCGCCAGAACCAGGCCTTCCGCTTCAGCAGGGCTTGTCCGCCCGAGGGAATGTCGTCCGTGTCGCCCTCCTTCAGTTCCGGCAGCGTGAGACCCTCCAGCGGGTAGGCGTCAAACCACGCCTCCGGGGCGAAGAAGGGCATGTGAGGGCGGAAGATCCCGCAGGCCAGGAACAAGGGGCGGTCGCGCTCGGCCTTCAGGCGCTCCACACAAAAATTCACCGTCCTGACGTCCACGTGCTCCGTCTCCCGACGCGGCCAGGGGCCCCAATCCGTGTTCGGGCTTCCATACCATTTGAGGCGATTCAACTTCACCGCCGGCATCGGGGCGTCCGGCGGATCCGGCATCGACTGGAACTGATGAAACGAGTCCGCATCATGAAACGCGCCCGCGTCGTGGTGATGAAACAGCTTTCCCGCCCCTTCCACGCGATAGCCATGATTCATGAAATGCCGCGGCAAGGTCACCGCGTCAGGCAGCGCGCGGCGCCAATCGGTCTTGTTGCCGTAGACGCCCGTGGTGGATGGCCGCAATCCCGTCAACACCGCAACCCGGGACGGATTGCAGGCCGGCGATGCCGAATAAGCCCGCTTGAACAAAACCCCGCGCGCGGCCAACCGTTCCAGATTCGGCGTGCGAATCGGCGCATCCTCATCCAGCAAACGTATCCAGTCGTTGAGGTCGTCGATGACGATGAAGAGAACATCCGGACGGGCCGCCGATCCGATCCCCGGAAATCCGGACAGGACAACCATCAGCACGGCCAACGACCGAATGAAATGCGTCGCGAAGCTCATGAGGCTCCGAGTCTAGCCGCCGAACCCTCAATGCCAACCCGGTTCTGATCCAAGCCAACCCGCGCCATTCGCCCCCGCGCCGCTTTCGTTGTCCAAACAAACCGGCAGATTGTTAATAGGGTCAATCCACAATCAACAAAGAGTTCGAGTGTGAAAGTGGGAAACGGCAGAAATGAGCGCGGGGTTCGATCACCTTCACCACTCCCAGAGCCGCGACAACGGGACGGCCAGGAATCCTGATTTCCCGAGCGGGAGGACCGCATCCCCGTCGTAGAGGATGATTCCGGTCTGGAAATCGCCCTTCGCCTGTTCCGCCAGGCGATGAAGACCACGACCGTCAGACGTGTTGACCGTTGCCGCCGCCTTTGTCTCAATGCCCCAAACCTTGCTGCCGCGGGTGATCACACAGTCCACCTCGACCTGGTCCTTGTCCCGGTCGCGCCAGAAGCGCAGATCGGGATCGGTCCATCCTGCCTGGACGATGAGCTGCTGCAACACGAAGGATTCGAGAAGATGGCCAAAACGGTCGCGCTTCCTATTCCAGTCATCGGCACGAAGGCCGGCCAGGGTGGCGGCCAATCCGGTTAATAGGGTCACGTCTCCACAATCGACAAAGAGAAAATAGCGATTGTTGAAAGTGGAGACGTGCCCCCGTGAAGAAATGGGCGCGGCCCGCCGTTGGACTGACAACGCAATGAAACAAGAATCCGCCAAGCAAGACATCGCCAGGGCGTCGGGCTCGAAACGGGAACCACGGCCCCAAGGGAAGTCCCTGCGCGCATGGCGGGGGAAGGTTGGGCGCGCGTTGCAAGTCCGGGCGGACCCACCCCGATTCACCGCTCAACGCTGCGCGTTCGCGGTGAATATCCTTTCCGGTGGAGGGGACCTGGCGCGTTGTCATGTCCGGCGGGGGGGGATTTGGTCAAAGGCCAGGCTGGCGGGGAAACCCGGCAGGAAAGCGAAACGCAAGGGGGCATGGAAAAAGCCCGTCACGGCTGACGGGCCAGTTCACCAAGGCATGGAATCGATGTGACCCCCCCTTTCCCCGATCAATCGATGCCATGCTTCATTCGTTCGGGCCGTTGGTTCGCTACGAGGTGGCCCGCTAGAGTAGACTGTAGCCTCTCCAAAATATCGATCGGGAGTTCGGCAAGCCGCCTTCTCATCCGGTTAATTGGAATCGAAGCCAGAAAGTTCAGACGGAGCACCGATGAGCTTCTCAGTCCAGTGGCATCAAAGTATGGAGCTCTCTCTTCAACAATAATATCGAAGTTTGCCTCGGCTTGTCGTAACTGGGTACTAACACCACACGAAAGAAAGTCTCCAAACCCTGGGAGCTTCCGAAGGAGTAGGACTGGGCGTAGTTTCACTGAGCCGTCTGACTGCGGGAGTTCGGCAACAACAATGTCTCCTTCCGAGATCATCAGGAAACCCTAATCGGCTCTCCAGCCTTGGAATAGTCAGGCTCATCATCGCCGTAGGCGCGCTCAAGCAGCACTGCGGCACCCACCGAAAAAACATCGGGTTCAGAAGGCTCAACAATCTCCAAGACGATGACGCTACCCACCTTGGCATCAATCGCTTTCTTCAGCCTGAGGTGGGTTGGATCTTCGATTTCGGCTTCAATTGTCATGCGGAAACTTTACTGGAGCGCCAAAGGCCAGCAAGGCTGATTTTCTTGCCCGAAACGTTAAGCGGTGTATCCGCCGGGCGCTGGCGGGGTTTGGGTTTGAGAGCGCGTGGCGGATGTGCCGATGTTGAGCGAAACCGCAGAGCCCGCGGCCGGGTCACTGCCCGACAGGGG
>CAZFLK010000015.1:0-56614 GCA_964519245.1 uncultured Verrucomicrobiota bacterium | reverse complement strand
GTGGGGCGTGGGGCGGAATCTGCGATGGCAGATGGCAAACCAGGAGAGCCGGTAATCAGAAATCAGAAATCAGAACCGAGCATCTCCCTTCGTTCGCAAAGCCGGAACGACGGCGGGACAGGCCGTTTCGAACGAAACGCTGGAAATTCGGTCGAAGGAAGGCAATGGTGGGGCGTCTGATGAATAATATGAGAGTCAAAAGCCGATTGGGCGGAATCCTGAGGCGTGGCGTTCTGGCAGCGGTATTGGCTGGCGTTCTGCCTGGAGCGGGGCGCGCTGCCGAGGATCCGGCTCCCTACCTTCGCGTGGTTCGGCCGAATGCGGATGAGGTTGAGCTTCAGGTGGTGGCCCGGCAGTTCAGGCGTCCCGCGGGGGATGGTCCTGAAATCTGGCTGACCGGCGTGACGCATGTCGGGGATGTCGCCTACTACGAGGCTCTGCAAAGGCATTTGGATGAACAATCTTTGGTGTTGTTCGAGGGTGTTGGCGGCGGTCCGGCCAAGCCGCCGAAGAAGCGGGGCAAGGACGAGTCCAAGCCGGGCGAGAGCGGCGCTTCGGATGACGAGGAGTTGCACTCCGTGCAGGGGACGTTGGCCGATTCATTGGGCCTGGTCTTCCAGTTGGACACGGTCGACTACACGCGTCCGCATTTTGAGAACAGCGATTTGTCGATCTCCCAGATCCGCTGGCTGCTGTCGGGCGGAGGCGTCGAAGAAATGCCGCAGAAGAGTCGTCCGGCGAAATCTGCCGAAAAATCGGCGCAATCGAATGGGGCGGGCGGTCAGTCGAAGGCTCAGTCGGAAGACGCCGGATCGGGCGGAGAAGCCACGCCAAAACCTGAGAACGGCGTCGCCCCGAAGAAGGAAGTGGGGGCGGAAAAGGATGGCGCCAGTTCAAGCGGCGAGGGGGAGGCGGAGGAAACGCCCGCGGCGGGTGAAAGCCAGTCCGCCGAGCAGTTTGATCGGTTGCTGCAAGTGATGGACGGCAGTTCGGCGATGGGGGCGATGGTTGAGACCATGTTGAAGTTCATCGGTTCCAGCCCCAAGTTGAAGGCGGTCACACGGCTGTTGTTCATCGAGGTGTTGGGCGGATTGAAAGGGGATTTGGCCAATACTGCCGCCATGCCGCCTGAGTTGCGCGAAGTGATCGATGTGCTGATCCGCTCGCGCAACCAACAGGTCGTAGCGGATCTCAGGTCGCAACTCGCCAAGGCGACGCCGCCGGCCTCGATCTCGGTTTTCTACGGAGCCGGGCACATGGATGACCTGCAACGGCGATTGGTGGATGAGTTGGGATATGCGCCGGTGAAGGATCAATGGTACACCGCTTTTGACGTCAACACACGCGAAGCCGGCATCAATCTCGCGGAGAAGGCCATGATCAACTATGTCATCAAGATCCAGATGCAGGTGTTGAACACGCCGGCGGCGGGAACGCCGAAGGAATCGGGCCGCGGAGAGGCGCAATAGGCGCAGGAGAATCGAGACGTGGAACGGGATTCTCTCTGTTTGCGACTTAGGTCATCGCAAGTCAAAGCAGCGGAACGTCCATTGGAGCCGGCATTGATCAGGTGCGCCTTCCCGACCTTCGCGCAACCAACGGACGAAATTCCGTTCTACGTCGCGCGGCGGTGACTCCAGGGCGGCTCAAGTCTCGACAATTTGATCGCCTGCCGGTTTCTCAAACGATTTCAAGGCCTTCAGCCAACGGATGTCCTCTGGGCCGAGGCAGGCTTCGGCGTGGGTTGAGGGATTGTCGATCACCTCGGCGTAGACTGAGCCCACGGCGTGGGCGGTGAGCTGCAACATCTGTTGCCCCTGCCAACCTTCGAGGGCAAAACCATTGAAGTCGTAGCTTTCCAACAGGGGCTCGAACTCAGCGGCGGTGGTGGTTAGCGCTTCTTCCAGCGTTTGGAGGACGGGGTTGACCGAGATCTTGACGTCGACGGCCTTCAGCGTGGACTGCGCTTCCTTTTCACGCTTACGCTGATCGCCTTCCCGCTGCCATTGTTTCAGTTTCTCTCCGGAGTATTTGAGGCCCTCCCCGGACAGCTTTGCACCGACGGCCGGGAGCAGGGCTTTGGCGACGATGCCGGCTCCGATGACGGGATTGGCGAGTGCGACGACGCCGCCCACGATCAGCAGGCCGCCGGTCACGCCGTTGGTCTGCTTGTCCACTTCCTCGCCCAGTTCACGCAGGCGATCGTGGATCGGCTTGACTCCAGCTGTGTCCGGATGGGCGCTCTCCTTGCCCAAAAGGTCATCAAGAATGAGTTTCTCCAGAAGTTCCTCTGAACCGGAGCAGGGCAGGTGGAAGACGCGCTGTTTTGTAAGATCGTTCACCGGGGCGTAGCCGCGAGGCAGTCGGCGGCTTGAGTAGAGCGCGTATCCCTTTGGAGCTGGACGGAACGGGACCAGAAAGTAGTGGGTCTCATCCGTCTGTTCATCGTCGTCGTGCGTGACCGCTTCGGTCGAGGCAAACAAGGGAAGTTTATTCCAGGACGAGGCGACCATTGTCTTGCCGTCCCTGATTGTCTTGTCGAGGAATTCCCTCGCCTGTTTGGCCGAACGAAGGACGGGATCGGTCAGGAATCGCATCGGGTTGGTGGAATGTGTTGATAAGGCTTCAAAGCGAAGCGGCCGCCGTGGCATCCAGCAACAGCGTCGCCCGATCGCAATGGCGGAGCGCGGTGGCGGGGCACTCGGGACTGATTTCGCCTTGGACGAGACGTTTCACCGGCGTCTGTTTGCGTTCGTCGAGGGCCATGCAGAGGACCCTGTTGGCGGAGAGCAGGGTGGGGATGGTGATGGTCAGCGCGTATTGCGGCATGGTGTGGATGTCCGGGAAGTGCCCCTGCTTCACCTGCTGCAGGCGGCAGGTTTCGTCGAGGGAAACGATCTTTACTGCGCGTACGTCTCCGAAGTTCGCGACATGCGGATCGTTGAAGGCGAGGTGGCCGTTCTCTCCGAGACCGAGCATGCAGAGATCGATGGGCTGTGCGCGCAGCAGGGATTCGTAGCGTTCGCATTCGCGGATGGGTTCGTCGGCGTCGCCTTGGAGGTAGTGGAACTCCTTCGGCTTCAGCAGGCTTTCGACGCGCTCTTTCATGTAGCGGCGGAAGCTCGCCGGGTGGTCGCCCGGCAGGCCGAGGTATTCGTCCATGTGATACAGGGTCACCTTTGACCAATCGACGTCGCCGGATTCGGCGAGGAGTTGGAGGAAATCGATCTGGGTGTTGCCGGTTGCGAGGATGGCGGCGGCGGAGCCTTTGTCCTCAATGGCCTGCGCGAGGCGCGTGCGGGTTTCTACGACAGCGTCTTCGTAGAGATCGGCTGGCGAGGTGTAGACTTTGACTGCGAGAGAATCGACGTGGAAGGATTTGTCTGGAGAGCCCATGGCGGTTGCCGATAGATGGATGGATGGATGGTCGATGGCGTGATTGTCTTTCGTCCTCCGTCGTGCGAGTGTCGGAACGATCCGGCCAACCGAGCGCGGAGTGTCGCAACCTAGCGAAGCCCATTTCATGAGTGAAGTAGAATTTGTCGGCCGTCACTACGCGACGGGGAATCGTAGTCGCCTTGAATGGCGAAACGGGGTGTTCTCGGAGGTCGAGGGTTCGGACGAGCCCTGTACGGATCTGTTGAAGAACACCTGGATTGCGCCGCCGCTGGTGGATGTGCAGATCAATGGGTATGCCGGCGTGGATTTTCAGCAGGATGAGGTCAGCGTCGAAAGCCTGCTCAAGGCGGCGCGTGGGCTGCGACGGGATGGATGTTCCAGGTTCATGTTGACGCTGATCACGGAGGAATGGTCGACGATGCTGGCGAGGTTTCGGCGTTACCGTGAATTGCGCGAGCGGGATCCGGAGTTGCAGGATGCGATCGTCGGATGGCATTGCGAAGGGCCGTTCCTGAATGAACAGCCGGGGTTCAAGGGAGCGCACGAGGCCAGCGTCATGCGGGACCCGACGCCGGAGGATATGGTGGCGTTGCGTGAGACATTGCCGGATGATCCGATCCTGTTGACTTTGGCCCCGGAACGCGAAGGGGCCCTGCAGGCTATCGAGAAGGCCGTGTCATTGGGCATCAAGGTCAGCGTGGGACACGCCGACCCCTCGGCGGAAGTCTTGAAACAAGCCGTGGCGGCGGGCGCGACGGGCATTACCCACTTGGGCAACGGCTGTCCGCAACAGCTGGACCGACACGACAACATCCTCTGGCGAGTCTTTGAGACCCCGGGACTGATGTCAGGATTGATTTGCGATTCGATTCACCTGTCGCCGATGGCGTTCAGGTTGATTCACAAGGTCCTGCCGCCGGAGTCGATCTACTACACCACGGATGCCGTGGCTCCGGCAGGCGCGCCTCCGGGGCGTTATTCCATCGGGCGGTTTGAAGTCGAGGTGGGCGAGGATCTGGTTGTTCGGCAACCCGGGCAGACCAACTTCGCCGGCTCGGCGTTGACGCCGATTGAGGGTATCCGACGCGCGGCCGAGATGCTGCGGTTGCCATGGCAGCGTGTTTGGGACGCGTTCTCGGCGCAACCCGCCGCGTTGATGGGACAGGATTTCTCCCTGAAGGCAGGCAATGCCGCCGATTTCTGCGTGATCGAGACCAGTGAAAGGAATCAAATCGAAAAGGTGCGGGTCTACCGGGGAGGGAAGGCTTGTTGAACTATTTTTTGCTTTCATATAGTTGCATATGCGTTGAATTGAATTACTTTGCGATGTGAGCACGGGAATTCTCACAGGCAACCAATCACCATCCTTCGGGGTTTTCAGAGAGGAGTCGATCATGAGCGAACCAACACCACAGGAAACGTATGCCCGGATAGCGGAGAACATGGAAACGGTGATGCGGGGGCAGCGCCCGGCAATTCGGCGATTGCTGGCGGCTTTTGCGAGCGGCGGGCATGTGTTGTTGGAGGATTATCCGGGTACGGGCAAAACGACGATGGCGAAGGCCTTGGCCTTATCGATTCATGCGGAATTCAAGCGCATCCAATTCACGCCTGATTTGTTGCCGTCGGACATCCTGGGCGTTTCGATTTTCAACCAGAAGGAGCAGAGTTTCGATTTTCATGCGGGTCCGGTGTTCACGAACATCCTGCTGGCGGACGAGATCAACCGCGCGTCGCCGCGAACGCAGTCGGCGTTGTTGGAAGCGATGGGCGAGGGGCAGGTGAGCGTGGAAGGGGAGCGGCGTTCGTTGAATGGGCTGTTCTTTGTGATTGCGACGCAGAATCCGGTGGAGTTTCGGGGAACCTATCCCTTGCCCGAGGCGCAGATGGACCGCTTCGCCCTGCAGTTCAGCCTGGGCTATGTGACGCCGGAGGAGGAGGTGGCGATCATGTCGGCGCAGGAGCGCTCGCATCCGATTGAATCGATCCGCCCCTGTGTTGATCTTGAGGATGTGATGCGATTGAAGGCGGCGGTAAAGGATGTTCGGATCAGCGAAGAATTGAAGCGCTACATCGTGGACCTGGTGTCGGCGACTCGTTCGACGTCCGGGGTGCAGTTGGGCGCCAGTCCGCGCGGGTCGCTGGCCTTGATGAAGGCTGCCCAGGCGCTGGCTTTGTTTGATGGCTTGGAATTCGTCACCCCGGAACAGATCCGGGAGATCGCGGCATCCGTGATCGCGCATCGTGTGGCCCTGGATCCGCAGGCGAGATTTGCGGGGACGTCGGCTTTGGGCGTGGTCGAAGAGATCATGAAGTCGGTGGCGGTTCCGGCGTGAATGGCGCCGTAGGAAGGCGTCGTTGCGAAATTCCAAATCCCAAGCTCCAAATCTCAAAGAAGCTCCAATGAACAAGCTCCAAAGATCGATTGGGAACGGGGCGGTTGAATTGGCCTCCAAAGGCGGTGGGCGATGGTCGCAATTGGAGCGCCGAGCATTGCTCGGAAGAGGGGCTTTTGCCGCGTCGATGCCGGGCAATGCTAGGCGTTTCGAAGCGGAAGACCGCTTCATCGGGAATTTGGGATTTGGGGCTTGGAGCTTGGGATTTCAAACCAAAGCCCAAGAGCGAGGCGCGACTTCACTGTTCATCAATCACCTCCGATCGTGAGCCAATCGTCCCCCAAACATCCCCTGATCATCCGGCGGCTCTACCGGAATTACCGGGGATATTCGGGGATGATGCGCTGGTATTCGCGGAAGTTCACTCCAGCGGGAAAAGTCGTTGCGGTGGGAATGGTCGTCACTGCGTTTCTGGGGGCGGAAACGAATCGGACGGTGGCCTATCAGGCGTTTGCCTTTCTTGCCGCGTTGCTCGCGGTATCGGCCTTGGCGAGCCGGTTCCAGCGGCCGAAGTTCTCGTTGTCGCGCACATTGCCTCGCTATGGCACGGCGGGCGAGGCCCTGGATTATACCGTGACCGTGGAGAACCTGCAGCCCAGGCTTCAGCGTTCCTTGCGCTACGTCGACGATCTGACGGATCCGCGGCCATCCCTGGATGTGTTTGCGACCACGCCGGAACCCCAGGAGCAAGGGCGCAATTTTGTGGACCGCTTTTTCAAGTTTCATCGCTGGCTGTGGCTGATTGAGCGCAACACGCGCGGTTCCATTGAGGAGCGGGTTCTGCCGTCGCTGCCTCCGTTGGGACGATCCGAGGCGCGCCTGCAGTTGCGGCCCATTCGACGGGGAGCGTTGCGCATCGAGAATGGCGCGCTGGCCTGCCCGGATCCGTTCGGGTTGTGTCGAAACCTGGTGAAAATCCCCAAGGCGGACAAGCTTCTGATACTGCCAAAGCGATATCCGCTGCCGGATTTCAACCTGCCGGGCTCCATGCGTTATCAGCAGGGCGGGGTGGCGTTGGCGTCCTCGGTCGGGGAATCCGAGGAATTTGCCTCCTTGCGGGAGTATCGGCATGGCGATCCCCAGCGTCGGATCCACTGGAAGAGTTGGGCCAAGGTGGGGCGTCCGATTGTGAAGGAATTCCAGGCGGAGTTTTTCGTTCGCCACGCGTTGATCCTGGACACCTTCAGCAAGCATGCGCATAGCGAGACGTTCGAAGAGGCGGTCTCTGTTGCGTCTTCGCTGGCTTGTGCGATCGACACCCAGGATTGCCTGCTGGATCTCCTGTTCGTCGGCCCGAAGGCGTATTGCTTTACCGCCGGGCGAGGAGTGGCGCACAGCGAGCAGATGCTTGAGATCCTGGCGTCCGTTGAAACCTGTCCGGGCAAGCCGTTCGATGACCTCGACGATCTGGTGGTCCGTCATGCGACGGAGGTGAGCGGTTGCATTTGTGTGTTCATTGAGTGGGATGAGGCGCGGCGGCGATTGGTCGACAAGCTGCGCGGCATGAGTGTTCCGGTGATGGTCCTGCTGGTGCGGGAAAACGGGGCGACTCCGGTCAGGATGGAAGAAGTGAATCTCGGATCGGAGGACGCCTTTCTTGAATTGACGGTCGGGGAGATTGAGGAGGGGCTTGCGAGGCTATGAAGACGCCGCCGTTGCTGTTGTTGGTTGCGCTGTTGTTCTGGGGGTGGCAGGTCGGGGCGATCCTCTTTGGCGTCATCATGGGTGTCGCGCTTGAAGCGTCGCGCATGGTTGCGACGCGTTGGCGTTTCACTGCCCGGGAATACAATCGGATCTGGGACCTGTGCGGACTCCTGTTTCTGGGCGCGGCATTGTACTGTTTTGCCACCCGGGATTCAGAGAATCTGGTGGTGACGCTGCTGCATTCCCTGGACCCGGTGGGCGGCGCCAAAGAGCAGCGCTACACCTCGTATGTATCCCTTCTCTTCTTTCAATGGTGGCCGATGTTCTTTTTCCCGTTTGCCCTGGCTCAGGCCTACGGTGAACGCGACCGGCATCCTGCGAGCACGTTCCTCTATTTGATGCGACGTCGGGAACGCGCTGCGGGCATCGAGGCCTCGGGCGGGTTCAACGTCAGCTATCTCTATTTTTCGATCTGCCTGTTCAGCGCCAGCGCGACGGAGCACGGCATCCGCTGGTTTTATCCGGGGTTCGTGGCGGTGGCCGCGGGCGGGTTGTGGGCGTTGCGGCCGAAGCGCTTTTCCCCGGTCCTGTTCGGGGCCTTGATGGTCGCGGTGGCGTGGGT
This sequence comes from uncultured Verrucomicrobiota bacterium, assembly GCA_964519245.1. Taxonomy (GTDB): domain Bacteria; phylum Verrucomicrobiota; class Verrucomicrobiia; order Limisphaerales; family JAYPEY01; genus JAYPEY01. The sequence goes on along the minus strand of CAZFLK010000015.1, from coordinate 48,553 downwards.
TGGCTACCGCGGACATCAGCGATTGCATCGCCTGCAGGGACAACTGGAGAGCGGCATCATGCAATGGGTGAGTCAATGGGCGAACCGTAGCGTCGACCCGAACAAGAGCTACACGCGAATGGGACAACTGGGCGATCAGAAACTCTCGGGAAGAATTGTCCTGCGGGTGAATCAGGTGGAAGGGCCCGTGCCCTCATTGCTCAGGGACTCCAGTTATTCAACGTTTTATGGGGAGCACTGGAACGCTGGTCGAGGACGTGAGTTTTCCTCGGCGTTTCCGGAACTGGACACCACGACCTGGACCCTTGGTGAAAGGCAAGCCGCCACCCATTCCGTCCGGGTTTCGAAGTACCTGCAGCGGGGAAAAGGAATTCTGCCGTTGCCGTCCGGGACGTGGCAGTTGGCAGACCTGGTGGTGGGCGAGTTGAACCGCAACAAGTATGGCGTCGCGCAGGTCCTCGAAGGCCCGGGTTTGGTGGAGTACGAGGCGCGTCATGGCGAGATCGCGGTCCCGGAGTTGGAGCCAATCGTTGATGCCGAGGGGGGAATGGAGGACTTGAACCTGCCGGGGGATGAGCGGCCGGCGATCGATCGCGTGGCCCGCTTGCTGCGGCTGGATTCCCGGGCGTCCCAAGAAGAGAAACTGGCTGCGATCGTCGCGTTCTTCCTGCGTGATTTCGAATACAGCACGCATCAGGACGTGTCGGCGGTGGAGCTGCCCGACGGCGTGACGCCGCTGTCCTATTTCTTGGAGAGCTCAAAGAAGGGGCACTGCGAGTTCTACGGGACGGCCGCGACCTTGTTGCTGCGGCGGGCGGGCATCCCGGCGCGTTATGCCAATGGCTATTCGGTGCATGAGGCGTCGGACGAAGCTGCCGGCGAGTACGTGGTTCGTGAGCGGCATGGGCATGCCTGGGCGATTTATTGGGATGCCGCCTCGCGGCGTTGGGTCGATTTCGACATGACGCCGGCGTCGTGGCAGGAGATCGAGGACGAGGAGTATGGCTCGGCTCTTGAATCGATCTCCGATTTCTTCAGGAAACTGCAGTTCGGGTTTTCCTCTTGGTGGTGGAGTTCGCGTGATGGGCGTTTTCAGCAGTATCTGGCTGGCGCGGTGGTCCTGCTGGTGGCGTTTCTGTTCTGGCGATTGCTGCGGGGCAGGAAGCGAGGGAAGTCGAAGGCGGATGCTTCGGGCGATCTGGTCGGCGTTGTATGGCCGGGCATGGATTCCGCCTTTTATGAGATTGAACGTCGATTGGAATCCGCCGGATTGGAGCGACGGAGGGGGGAGACCTTCGGGCTCTGGCTGGATCGGTTGGGGCAGGCCGCGACGCCATTCGATTTGAGCGCCCTGGCTGGAATCCTGCGGGCGCATTATCGCTATCGATTTGATCCGTTGGGGGTGAGCGAAGAGGAGTTGGAGGCGTTCAGGAGGAGGACGGAAGCATGGCTGGAAGGTTCGGGCCGGGGTGATGTGCAATCGTAGCCGCAACCTTCAGGTCGCGGCTACGGCCTTGCGTTCGTTTCCCTGCGGGACATGCAGCATTTTTTGTATTTCTTGCCGCTGCCGCAGGGGCAGGGGTCGTTGCGGCCAACGTCGTTCCAGGCGGCCGATTGCTCGTGCTCGGCGATGAGATCCATGACGCGGGCCGCGGGTTGTCCCTCGCGGATGAACTGGCCCATGACCTTCATGTAGGGCTCGACGTGTTCGAAGAAGCGTTTGTAGCCGGCGCAGAGGTAATTGAGTCCGGCTTCGCCATCGGGTGTGGAAATGAATCGATGCTTGGGACATTCGCCGTTGCAGGCGAACTTCACTGCGCATTCCCGGCAATACTTTGGCAATGTGTCGGCTTTGTCGGCTCCGAATTTCTGTTGGGCTTCGCTCCTGGCCATATCACCGAGCGACTGGTTCATCAGATTGCCGAGTTTGTATTTCGGGTAGACGTAGTGATCGCAGGAGAAGAGGTCGCCGTTGTGTTCCAGAGCCATGGCGCCGCCGCATTTCGGCGCGAAAACACAAAGGTCCGACTCGCCGCCCATCCAACTCTGCAGGGTCACGTCGAACAGCTGCACGAACACCCGGCCCACGTCCTGGACGACCCAATCTTCAAAGATCTCCACCAAAAAATTTCCGTATTGCTCGGCCTGGACGCTCCATTCGGTGACCGGTGAATCGTTCTGTTCCACTTCCGATTCCGGCGGCGTTGCCAGATCGAGCCCCAGTTGCTCGGCGGATGAGTCGGCCTTTCGTTCCACCAGCGGTATGAACTGCATGTAGGAAGAGCCGATTTCCTTGAGGAAGCGGTAGACCTCGCGGGGATGTTGCGAGTTCTTGCGATTGACCACGGTCAGGGTGTTGAACTCGGTCTTGTGCTTCTTGAGCAGTTCCAGACCGGCCATGACCTGGTCGAAGCTGGGGCGGTCCTTTTTGTCGACGCGGTAGAAGTCATGGAGATGCTTGGGGCCGTCCACGCTGAGCCCGATCAGGAAGTCGTTGGCTGTGAAGAACTCGCACCATTCGTCGTTGAGCAGGGTGCCATTGGTCTGGAGGGCGTTGAGGATCTTTTTCCCGTTGGCATATTTCTTCTGGAACTCGACCGCCTTGCGGAAGAAGCCGACGCCGGCCAAGGTGGGTTCGCCGCCCTGCCAGGCGAAGGTGACTTCCGGGACATCCTGGGACTCGATGTATTGCCGGACGTAGCTCTCCAGCACATCGTCGGGCATCTTGAAGTTCTCGTTCTCGGGATAGAGTTTTTCCTTCTCGAGGTAGAAGCAGTATTTGCAGTCGAGGTTGCAGAGCGCGCCCATTGGCTTCGTCATGACATGGAAGCCGCGCGGGGCGGTGGGAGGTGAATTCATGAGGAACTTGTAGCGAAGTGGACCGACGATCTCAATGTCTCCGTCGCGTCACAGGACGAGCAGATTCTTTTCTTCCGCCAAGTGAACTGCGTTGCGCGAAACGCCTTGATCGAACGTGACAAGTCGACCGCCGCGTGTTGTGGCGAGGCCCAGCAGATAGAGATTCGTCAGGGTTTTGGAGGAGAGTATTGCGCGATGATCGAAAAGACTGGCGTTGCACACTGAGATTGAGTCGTCCCAGAATTCGTGGTCCGAGGCAGCGGAGAATTGCTCGAATTGAGTGGTCACCGAGAAAACAGTCCTGTTTCTGACGCGGCTGTATGCGGCCGAAGACATGATGCGGATCAGCCCGTTTTCAGTGAGGGGGCAACTTGCCCAAGCGGGGGATTCGGCGCTCCACCATGCATGAGCGCGGGAATGAAAGGCATGGTCCTGATCCAACAACGCGATCAGGAGATTCACGTCGAGAAGGGAGCGCATCAGATGCCTTCATCCTCCATGATTCGAGCCACGTGCTCCGATGTGATGACTTCGCCTCGGGACGGAAACACTGGAATTCCGTTCTTCATGATGAATTCCGATTGGGAATCTGGCGATGAGCCTGCCGTCCTTTCTGCGTGGATGCCATGCCGAAACATCTCCGAAATGATCTTACCGGCGGTTTTTCGCTCTTTTGACGCGATTTCCTTGGCGGCCGCCAGTACGTCGTCATCGATATCCAGTGTCGTTCGCATGAATCAGATGCTAACGCATCAGATGCAATTTACAAGTTCTTGGAGCCCCGTGAATCCTTGTTGAGAATCGCCCCGGCTTGTGCGATTGCTTTCCGCTCAAATTTGCAGCGACATCTATGACAGACCAATCGAACAGCGCGTCGGGCGAACCGGCGGTGAAAGCGGATTTTATTCGTGAGATTATTGCGGAGGATCTGAAGACTGGAAAACATGACGGCCGGATTGCCACGCGCTTCCCGCCAGAGCCGAATGGCTACCTGCATATCGGACACGCCAAGTCCATCTGCCTCAACTTCGGGATTGCCCAGGAGAATGACAACGCCAGCTGCAACCTGCGTTTCGACGACACCAATCCGGCGGCGGAGGAGACGGAGTATGTGGAGTCGATCAAGGAGGACGTGCGTTGGCTGGGCTTCGACTGGGAGGAGCGCGAGTTCTTCGCTTCGAACTACTTCGACCAGCTTTACGAGTATGCGGTCACCCTGATCAAGAAGGGCAAGGCCTACGTCTGCGAGCTTTCGATGGAAGAGTTTGGCAAGGAGTATCGCGGCGTTCCCACCTCGCCCGGCAAGGAAAGTCCCTATCGCAATCGTCCGATCGAGGAGAATCTCGATCTCTTTGAGCGGATGAAGGCGGGAGAGTTCGCGGATGGGGAGAAGGTTTTGCGCGCGAAGATCGACATGGCTTCGCCGAATCTCCACCTGCGCGATCCAGTGATTTATCGGATCAAGAAGGTCGAGCATCACCGGACCGGCGATGCCTGGAAGATTTATCCGATGTATGATTACACCCACTGCCTTTCGGATGCCATCGAAGGCATTACCCATTCGCTTTGCACATTGGAATTCGAGGTGCATCGGCCGCTTTACGACTGGTGCGTGAACGAGGTCGGAATGGAATGGAAACCGCGGCAGATCGAGTTCGCGCGGCTGAACATCAGCTACACCGTGCTGAGCAAGCGGAAGCTGCTGGAGTTGGTGCGGGAGAAGCGGGTGAGTGGTTGGGACGATCCGCGGATGCCGACCATTTCCGGGTATCGGCGTCGTGGTTACACGCCGGAATCGATTCGCAGTTTTTGCAACCGCCTCGGTGTGACCAAGTTCAACAGCATGACCGACATTGCGCTGTTGGAATTCAGCATTCGCGAGCACTTGAACAAGATCGCATTGCGGCGCGCCGGCGTGCTGCGGCCGTTGAAGGTGGTGATTGAGAATTACCCGGAGGATCAGGAGGAGGAATTGGAGGCGATCAACAACCCGGAGGACGAAAGCGTCGGAACGCGCAAGGTTCCCTTCTCACGCGAACTCTACATCGAGCAGACCGATTTCATGGAGGACCCGCCCAAGAAGTTCTTCCGTTTGGGCCCGGGGCGCGAGGTGCGCTTGCGCTACGCCTATTTCCTGAAGTGTCACGACTTCGTGAAGGACGAGGCGACCGGCGAGATCACGGAGCTTCGATGCACCTACGATCCGGAAACCAAGGGCGGCAATGCGCCGGATGGACGCAAGGTGAAAGGCACGATTCACTGGGTGTCCGCGAAGCACGCGATCGATGCGGAGTTGCGATTGTATGACCGATTGTTCACGGTTGAGAATCCGAACGACGTCCCCGAGGGCAAGGATTACCACGACTTCCTGAATCCCGATTCGCTGGAAGTCCTGACGAACTGCAAGTTGGAGCCCAGTCTGGCGGATGCGAAGGCCGGGGACCGCTTTCAGTTCGAGCGGATGGGTTATTTCTGCGTCGACGCCAAGGATTCGGAGCTGGGCAAGCCGGTGTTCAATCGCACGGTGACCCTGAAGGATACCTGGGCGAAGATCCAGAAAGGCGGGGGCGGGAATTAGGCTGCGAGCGGAGGTTTCTCATGGCGGGACAGAGCCGCAAGATTCTCGGAAAGGGCGATTCCTCAGGGCGTTCCGGAGATGATGGGGCGAAGTCGAATGGTTTTGCTGAGCCATGCTCGGCGCTCCGTTTCGGCTTGGGCGCGAACTGAACGGAAGGCGGTCCATGTTTCCCTTTCTCACCAAACCGATTGATCGATTGGTCATCAACCTGGCCGCCGCCCGGTTGACGAAGGAGCCGGACTTTGCCGCTCATGCAGAATTGGCGGAGGCGTTGTTGGAGTCCAAGGTATTCTTTGGCTCGGAGGTGGTCGGTGTTCCGGACCTCCGGTTCACCAGCCTGGAGGATTTCGAATTTGCCTCTCCCTTCGAATCGCCCTGGACTTCGAATAATACGGTCCGTGGCAAGTTGTTTCCCGCGGGCGCGGACTGGCGATCGAAGCCCTCGGTGATATTGATTCACGGCTACAATGCGGATCCGGCCTATCGCGGAGTGATGCGCGGTTGGGCCAACCGGTTGGCAATGCGGGGCGTCAACGGAGTCCTGATGGAACTGCCGTTTCATTTGGGGCGTCGGCCGCGGGGACGGGAGGACGTCCGCGACTTCCTCTCGTGCGATTTGCTCGCGATTACCCAGGCGACGCATCAATCCCTGCTCGACCTGCGGGCGTTGATCGCCTGGCTCAAGGCGAATGGCGCGCCCAAGGTTGGTTTGTGGGGCAATTCCTTGGGCGGTTGGCTGGAGGGCTTGCTGGTCTGCCATTCGGATGCGGTCGATTGCGCCGCCTTCCTGACGCCGGTCAGTCGGATGGATCGCGCGCTGGTGGAAATCGACTTCGCGGCCTTGGTGCGGCGGGCGGTGGAAGAGAATGAGTTCGACGTGAGTCGGTTGAATTTGGAAATCTACGAGCCCCGATTGCCTGCGGAACAGATGTTGTTGGTGGTTGGGCGCGACGATCAGTTTGTGCCGTTGGAGACCATGCAACATCTTTCGGAAATCTGGGGCGGCGTGGAGACCGCCGTCCTGCCGCATGGGCACATCAGCATTCTGATGTCCGAGGAGGCCGCGGACCGGACAGCGAACTGGTTCTGGGATCAGATGTAGTTCTTCAAAACAGTGTCAACTGATCGCGTTTGGTTCTAGCGGTTGTAAGGGGAAATGTTCGTTGCCTTGATTCGGTTTGTTCTGGCCCAGGCTGCCAGGATTCTCGTCATGCGATCCTCGTCTTTCGTGAGGCGGTTCAGCAGCCGTTCCGACGGGGCCACGGTATCGGGAATGGTGCGACAATAGCGGGCGAGGCCGCGCCGTTGGGGGACTGTTCCCAACTCGGAGGCTTGCATGACGACATTTGAGACAAGGCCGTAATCAGCATTCTCAAGCAACCAGAGCGCGTGGAATTGATTCCGGTCCCAATCGATGAAGCGAATGTCGTCGGTATCGTAGTCGTCCGGAACCGCCAACTGTTCCAAGAGGAGATTTATCGTCGCGGTATCAGGCCTGCTTTTTAACGGGACTCCGCGTAGATTGAAGCCGTGTATAATCCATTCGAACCGTGAATTGTGTTTGTTCGTTTGATACCAAGAATCCCAGACTGAGTGGGAAGGAGGGAGGGGCTGGAATGTAATGTGTTCCAAGGCTCTGAAACCCTCACGCCAGTTCGTCGGGACTTTCTTCCGGGCTGCAGGACGGCGGAGCTGGAGCTTCTTGGCATACGATGCCTGAGTTTTCAGTTCTGCTGGATCATATTGTGGCTCGGGAGCCCACCTCATTGCGTTGATGATGAGAGGCACTGAGGATTCGTCGCCCAAGAAGAAAAGATATTGGTATGGCAGCCAATCCGACCAGAGCGGCATCGCGATCATCCGATGGAATAGTTCACGCAATTCCTCTTCGGGCATGGTGTCCAATGATTTGGTTGGATGCCTGTGTTCATCAAGCAATGCGAATTCCCGCCACGCCATGTGAGCGTCGAAGTAGAACGTAAAGTATAGAGCGAGGATTGTTCCGGCGGTGGAGCAAAATGTCAGAATGAAGCGTATCAGGCTAATGTTCCGAAACCTCCTGTGCATGAGAGGATCATAGGTTTATGAACGCGGATATTCACGCGAAAACGCCGTGGTTGAAAGCGCTGTACTTTGTTGCGTTCATGCGATGTGCCCAATTCCTAATCATCGGCGAGTTGTGTGGAGGGGGCTCAAGGTTGCAACTTTGAGGACGAACCCGAGGGCTCGTGCCTCTCAAAGAAACGTCAATTGATCGCGTTCGGGGCGGCGGAAGGAATCGGTTGAGAGGGCGAGTTCCTCCTGGTTGATTCCGGCTTTGCGGCAGGCGACTTCGAAGATCTTGTGCATCTGTTTCACATGGACGCCCAGGCCCTTCATACGCGAGCCGAAGTTGGCGTCGTTCATTCGTCCGTCGCGCATTTCCCGGATGCGATTCAGGATCTTCTCCTTGCGGGCGGGGAAATGGTCTTCAAGCCAGGCTTCGAACATGTCGGCGACGCCCAGAGGTAGGCGAAGCGGGACCAGCGCGGCGTGGCGCGCGCCGGCTTCGGCGGCGGCTTCGAGCAGGGCGGGGATCTCCGGTTCGTTCAAGGCGGGAATGGCCGGCGCGATCATGATGCCGGTGGGGATGCCCGCGTCAGCGAGCTTTCGGATGGCCTTGAGCCGGGCCTTCGGCGGCGATGTGCGCGGCTCCATGATCTTGCGGAGATCGGGGTCGAGCGTGGTCAAGGAAATGAACACGGCCGCGGCCTTGTGCTCGTGGAGCTTGGAGAGGAGGTCGATGTCGCGGGTGACGAGGTCGTTCTTGGTGATGACGCCGACCGGATTGCGGGCTTCGGCCAAGACTTCGAGGCAGGCGCGCGTGATGCGGAGCTTTCGTTCGACCGGTTGGTAGCAATCCGTGCCGCCGCTCATGGCGATCATCTGCGGCTTCCATTTCTTCGCGCAGAGCTCCTTGCGGAGGAGTTCGGGGGCTTCTGGTTTGATGAGGATCTTGGATTCGAAGTCCAAGCCCTCGGACATGCCGGCGTATTCGTGGGTGGGGCGGGCGTAGCAATAGACGCAGCCGTGCTCGCAGCCGCGGTAGGGATTGACGCTGGCGCGGAAGTTCAGGTCCGGGCTGTCGTTGTAGCTGATGATGGATTGCGAATGGTCCCGGATGAATTCGGTCCGGGGCGGGCGTTCATCTTCGTCGTGCCAATCCGGATCCGGCTCGACCTGGATGGATTCGAAGCGGTTGACGGGATTGGAGGCGACGCCGCGGGTGGTGGATGTGGCACGGGGCGGGGGGCGGTTGCAGGTTTGTTCGTCAGCGTCGTTCATCCTCGCCTGGGGGCTCGAACAAAACGGAATGAATTCCGTTCTACGTGGTTGGCGCCCGGTTCACGTCAATCCCAGTTCCTCCGCCACGCCCTGCATGGCTTCGATGACGTTGGCGATGTGGTCGTTGACCTCGAGGCCAAGCAATTCCGCGCCGCCGGTGATGTCCTCGCGCTTGACTGCGGAGGCAAAGCCCTTCGCCTTCATTTTCTTGCGAACGCTCTTGGGCGTCATGCCCGCGAGCTTTTCAGGGCGAACATAGGCGACGGCGGTGATGAAGCCGCAGAGTTCATCGACTGCGAACAGCGCCTTGCGGATCGGGCGATCGCGGGGGAACTCATCCAGGTTCCAATCGGCATGGGCGAGGATGGCTCCGATGGATTCCTCATCGATGCCTTTCTCCCGCAGGATCTTTGCGCCCTCTCGCGTGTGCTCCGGTTCCTCCGGCCAGCGTTCGTAGTCGAAGTCGTGCAGCAGGCCGACCAAGCCCCATTGTTCGACATCTTCCCCCAGTTTCTCCGCGTAGGAACGCATCGCCGCCTCGACGGCCAAGGCGTGTTTGATCAGCGAATCGGACTTGGTGTATTCCGTGAGCAGGGCGAAGGCTTCAGGGCGGGTCATGGGGATGGGGTATGAGGGGTGAGGGTATTGGGGTATGAGCGCGCGTTTCTTGGCGAATGGCGATAGCGAAGAACAAACTCAATCGATAATCCCGCGTTCTTGCATCATGGCCTTTGAGGGGCGGGGGCGGATGCGGGCGGGGGTGGCCAAGCCGGTGTTGCGGTCGAATTCGTCGGGTGTGCGTTTCGTGGGGATGCGATCCTTGGTTTCCGCTTGCCAATTTGCCAGCGCGCGGCGGAGGCGTTTGAGAGTGGTCGCGTGTTTTGGATCGTTGGCCAGATTGACAGTCTCGTGCGGATCGGCCTGGCAGTCGTAGAGTTCCTCCGCTGGACGCGGCGCGATGAAGAAGTTCTGTTGGGCTTCGGTCAGTTTTCCTTCGCTGCGCATGGCGAGCATTTTGCGGTAGGTCGGGCTGCGGACGCCGTCGGCCGAGGGTGTCGCCGGAACATCGTTATAGAAGTTGCGGATGTATTTGAAGCGTTCATCGCGGACCGCCCGGCATTGGTCGTCGTAATCATGCCAGTGCTTCTCGGCGAAGATGTGATCGCGGATTTTGGCCTTCGGGTTGGTCAGCAGTTTGGCGAAGCTCTTGCCCTCAAAAAGAGAGGAACTGGGCGCTCCCGCCAGTTCGAGGAAGGTTGGCGCGATGTCGACGGCGCTGACGAGACGCGAGGTGGTTGACCCGGGTTCTACTTGGGCCGGCCAGCGCACGATCCAGGGCGACTTGATGCCGCTGTCGTAGAGCGTGATCTTGGCGCGGGGGAAGGGGCGGCCGTTGTCGCTGATGTAGAGGATCAACGTGTTGTCGGCGACGCCTTGGGCATCCAATTCCTTCATCACCAGGCCGACGAACATGTCGAGGCGGGTGATTTCATCGTAGTAGAGAGCCAGGTCCTGGCGCACTTCGGGGATGTCCGCGAGATAGGGCGGGACGATCACATCCTCGGGTTTGTGCGGCTCGGGGATGATGTTTTCGTCGTAGGGGCGATGCGGATCCAGGGCCGCGAGCCACATGAAGAAGGGTTTGTCCTTGGGCCGGCCGCGAAGTGTGGGGATCCATTGGTCGCAGCCGCTGCGCGCGTCGCCGGACATGCGTTGGACGAACTTGCCCTTGTCCTGATCCTTGCCGCTCGGGAGTTGGAAGCCGGAGACGTCGGCCTCGACGACGGTATTGAAACGATCTTTCACCTCTTCGCCCAGGTGCCACTTGCCGGCTGCGGCGGTGTAGTAGCCGGAGTGTTTGAGCAGTTCTACGAAGGTCAAATGCCGGCCGGGCAGGGGCCAGTGGAGTTGTTCGGCGTCGGTGTTGTGGGGGTAGCGGCCGGTGATGATGCTGGAGCGGCTCGCGCTGCATGACGCGATGGTCAGGAAGCCGTTGTCGAAGCGCATGCCCTGACCGGCGAGCTTGTCGAGGTTCGGGGTGCGGACCTTGGGGTTGCCATACGCGCCGCTGTCGTCCCAGGCCTGGTCGTCCGCGATGATGAAGACGATGTTGGGGCGGTCGTCGGCGTGGGCGGAGAGGGAGAACGAAATCAGAAAGGCAAGCGTCGCAAAAGCGACTCTGAATTTGAGGTGATGCATGACTGCATTCTACGGCGGAGGCCGCCGCTGTCGATCATTCGGGCAGGGCGATGCCCACCTGAAACTGCCGCAGGCGGCGACTCAATAGAAAGAGAACGTGGAATCCCAGGAAGCCAGATCCTCGTTTCGCTTTCCCTGAGATCCAGTGAATCCGAATCGGAGCGGGGGCGAGCCGGAAGCGGAGGCGGTTGACTTCCCGTTGATCCACCAAGTTCCGGAAAGGCGACGGCAAGGATTCGCAGAACTGAAGCGCGTCCGCTGTGTGACGCTGGTGGCCGTCGGGCCAATACCGCAGCGCATGGGAAACAAACAGGCTGCGGGCATCGCCGGCAAGGTCGGCAACGGTTTGGGGGAGGAGCGGAAAGGCCTCATGCATCCTTTTGTCGATCAAGGTCCGGGCTTGGGCGTCCAGCTGGTCCGGGCAGAGTCGGGCAAGGAGTTGTTGGTTTGCGGGCGAGAGATCAAAGGCCTGCCCCAATGCGACGGGGTCGCGTCGAAACTTCGCCCTGAGCTTCGGGGAACGCAAGAGACGCGTCTGGGCGGTGACCCAATCCATGGGTTCAGGTTCGGTCATGAGATTGAGAGGCGGGGGAAACAAGCGCTCTGAGCTTCTGGAGGTCGGCTTCGATCTCGGTCGTCTCCTCAAATCTTTGGTCGCGCTCCAGAATGATTGATTCGACCTGGAATCGTCGGAGCGCCTGCCGGGTCAGTTTTAGGAGGTCCTCCTGGATCGGTTGGGCGTGACTGTCGTTGTAGGCTCCGTTTCGGCATTCGTAGCCGACGATGTGGAGTTGTGCGACAGTGTTTTTGTCCAGTTCAGTGAGCCAGTCTTCCGCGTTGAAGCCGTGGTTGCGGCTGTTGATGAAGAGGTTGGTGATGTCGAGCAACAACGCGCATCCCGATTCAGCGCTCAGTCGATTCAGGAATTCGGGCTCCGACATCTCGCCGCCGGTATCGAGGTGCGTCGTGACGTTCTCGAGGAGGACGCGTCGACCGGTGACGGATGCCAGTTCGCGGGCGTGTTCGATGAAGGTCTGGAGCGAGTCTTCGGTCCGGGGTAGGGGATTGAGGTGGCCGAGGTCCGTTTCGGCGGATCGTGTGAAGGCCACATGTTCGCTGACGTGAACCGCATTCGCGGAATCGGCGACCTCCTTGAACTGGTTCATCGTTGCTGCATCGAGAGCCCCGGGCGTGCCGAGCGAAAGTCCAAGGCCGTGCACGTAAAGAGGGAACCGTTCGCCAAGCTCGCGGAGAAGCGAGTGATCCGCCCCAAAGAAATGCTCTGCGGTGACCTCGAGGCATTCGAGACATCCGGAATTCGCGATGATCCAATCGTGCAGCGTGCGACGGTAGCCTATTCCGATTCGGGTCATGATCCGCAACCTCCACAGCCGCCGCCGCCGCAACCGCCGCCACAGGAGCTTCCGCAGCCGGAGGCGCAACTGGACATCCAGAATCCGCCGGAATTGGAACCGGGACCTGAGCCCACCCCCTCAAACATGCTGGCGCGCAGGAACTGCGCCACGGCGCCGACGCCCATGAGGATGAAGAGGAAATCCCACTTCCGCATCTCATGGAGATAGTAACCCGTGAGGTAGCGGGTGAATCCCACCGACCAGAAGATCATGAGCGCCATGACGCTCACCGAGAAACGATTGTCCCAGGAGTGTCGGACGATGAGTTGCAGGACGAACACGACGAAGCCGAGCCCGGCATAGAGGAGCAGGAAGTCGGGGCCCTTGATCTTGTCGCAGTAGTAATAGGTCGCTCCGGAGCCTGCGGCGGACAGGATGATCGTCGTCCACCACAAGGGCGCGGCTGACTGATTCGAGTTGTCTTTGGCGGGAGCGGGCTTGTAGCCCCCGGTCGTGCCGACAAGAGCGTCTTTCAACGGGAAGGGCTTGTTGCAGCCGGCGCAGGCGTATGTTTGATCCGGCGCGCCGCCCATCGGCTGGGACATTTCGAACAGACAGAATGGACATCGGATGGTCTCGCTCATAACGGCAGGTCCCCCCATTCCTTCTCCATCCAGGCGAGGGCGGATTTCAAGAGTCGGGCCAGACCGACGTGGCATTCGAAGGCCTCGTCCTCCGACAATTCGCCCTCGCGTTGGCGTAGTTTCAGCAGGTCGTGAAGTATCTGCACATCCGCGTCGAAGAGTTTTTTGAAGAGAGGAATGCGATCCGGTAGGGACTGGGGCATGTCCATCCGGGCGCAACGCAGGCAGTCGGAAAGGGAGATCAGGATGCGTGAGGATTGGTGGGCCAGAAGCTGGCGATAACGGCGATGTTGCGGGCCGGCGGTGACATAGGCGCGGGTCAGGCGCATGCGCAGATTCCGCAACTCCTGCTCGGTCAGCATGACCAGCAGATCCTGCGACACCGAGAACTCCGCAAACGGGTCCGTGCCGGAAAGGAGCGTGTAATCCCGTTGAATGCTCATGAACTTGAGGGCGAAGACCCGGCCGGCGCGAGGCATCTCGCTCCATTCGACAATGAAGGGCTCGAAAGGAGCATTGGATGCGAGCGCTTCCCGGATTGCACGGTGCGCGTGCGCGGTGGAGGCCTCGAGGACGATCAACAGGTTGATGTCGGAGGCGCCGGGGTCGTAGCCGCCCCGGACAGCACTGCCGTAGAGGACGAGGGAATGAAGGTTTTCGCCCAACGCTTTCTCAAGCCGCGAAACGCACTGGGATAATTCCGATTGGAGATTTGCCGGGAGGTGGCTTTTCGGTGTTTCCATGAATGTGGGTCCGATCCTTTGTTGACGGCCGAACTTTAGGGAACGGCTGCTCGTGCGGCGATGATAATTGCCGGGCGGCATTGGAGGAGGACGTGAAGGGATGGCGCTGGAAGGTTCCGGCCTGAAGGCCCGGCCGCGCAAAGCGCAGGGCTTTCAGCCCGGTTCACCGAAAACCGATTGCCCGCCGCTGTTATCATTGTAGATTCCTGCGCATGCGAAATTGGATCATGGCTGGAATGGTTGCGGGACTGCTCTCGACGACGCACGTTGCCGAAGCGCAAACCAAGGGCAAGTCCGACACCAAAGGAAAAGCGTCCGCGGCTTCCGCCAGGAAGAAGAAGGCGCCCCCGCCGTTCAAATGGGTGAACATGCCCAAGGGCGAACTCCCGAAGGGCGTGCGGCATCAGACCTTTCGTAGCCCGTCGATGGGCGTTGATGTCGGCTACTGCATCTACCTGCCGCCCAACTACGCGGCCGGGGATCGGCGTTCGCAGCGTTATCCCGTCGTCTACTACCTGCATGGCGGTCGGCCGGGGAGCGAATTGAAGAGCGTCAAGTTGGCGAAGTTCATCCATGAAGCGCAGGCGTCAGGCGCGATCGATCCCACGATCTACGTCTTCGTGAATGGCGGGAGGGTGAGTCACTACGACATGCCGCAGCTAGGGTCCTACGGGGAATGGGTGTTCGTGAAGGAGTTGATCCCGCATATCGACGCGACCTATAGCACGATCGCGAAGCGCGAGGGGCGGGCGATTGAGGGCTTCTCCCAGGGCGGTCGGGGCACGGCGCGGATCATGTTCAAGTATCCCGAGCTGTTCGTGTCGGCGGCTCCGGGCGGGGGCGGGCATCTTTCAGAGAAGCGCGTTTCGCTGAGCGGCGGTTGGGAGAACGACAACCTCAAGTTCATCAAGGGCGCGAACACCTGGGATCGCGCGCGGGAGTATGCGAAGCATCCCGAACCCAAACTGAACATCCTCGCCTACGTCGGCTGCAAGGGCTTCAATTTCCACAACAACCTCGAATGGACCGCTTTCCTGAAGTCCTTGGACATTGAGCACCGCCTGCTGATCGTTCCTGGCGTCGATCACAGCGGATCACGGATCTACGAAAAGCAGGGGCTCGAGATCATGCGGTTTCATCAGGGGCATTTTGTGCGGTAAGGGGCGGCCGTCTGGACGAATGGCTATTCTGACCGGGGTGGGGGTGTTGCTGTTTTGCATCGGGACCGCGTGGCTCAGGCGAAGACGGCCGCGCCACAATCGCGGATCAAGGGCTGGGGGCAACGAGCGCGAATGGTGAAACGCAAGATCGTCGGGACGCCATGCCAACGGATTGTCTTTCACCCGACCCGCTCCGGGCCGGAATACACATTGAACGACTCCCCGCGGAGGAAGCCGATCAGCGTCTGCCCGTTTTCCTTGGCGAATTCGACGGCGAGGCTCGAGGGCGCGGAGACGGCGGCGACGATGGGGATGCCGGCGGCGAGCGCCTTCTGCATGATTTCGAAGGAAGCTCGACCGCTCACCATGAGGATGTTGTCCGTCATTGAATGCCCGGCCAGGAATCGCTCGCCCAGGCTCTTGTCCACGGCGTTGTGACGGCCGATGTCTTCTCGTGCGACAAGCAACGCGCCCTGCGCATCGAACAGCGCCGCGGCGTGGAGTCCGCCGGTCCGGTCAAAGGTTGCCTGATGTTCGCGAAGCTTCTCGGGTAGGGAGGGGATGATCTTGGAATCGACGCGCAACGTAGAATCAATCCTCGGGAAGCATTGCCGCACGGATTCGATCGAGGCCTTGCCGCAGAGTCCGCAACTGGACGAGGCGAAGACGTGGCGCGTGAGTTTCTCGAGGTCGAGCTCGACATCGGGCGCGAGGTAGACATTGAGGATGTTGTCTCGGTCGACGGCCTCGCCCTGTTGGCAATGGGCGATCTCCACGATGTCGGATCGCTGGGCGATGACGCCTTCGGTCAGCAGGAAGCCGGCGGCCAACTCGTGGTCGTGCCCGGGGGTGCGCATGGTGACAGCGATGCTGGCGCCGCGGATGCGAATCTCCATCGGTTCTTCCACGGCGAGAAAGTCCGCGTCTTCACGCAAAGGCTCACCCGACTTTGCGCGCCAGATTTCGGCTTTTGCGCTGGTCGGTGAGTCGGGCTTGTCGCGGTCTGGAAGGTTGTCGCTCACGAGGTCGGATCGATACGCCAGTCTCTCAGGAAGACGTCACGGCGGACAAGAGTTGCGCGACGGGTTTTGACTGCCCGGGCAATTTCAGATCCGGGGAGATCTCTGCGAGGGGGCGCAGGACGAATTCGCGTCGATGCGCGAGGGGGTGGGGCAGTTTCAATTCCGGCGTGTCGCGTGTCTCAGAACCGAAGACGATGAGGTCGAGATCGAGATGTCGCGGGGCGTTCGTCACGATGCGGGGGCGGGCGCCAAATTTCGGTTCGATTTCCAGCAGCTTTTTCAGGAGGGATTCGGGTGTCTCGCCCTCGCGCGGGATTAATCCAACCACGGCGTTGACGAAGTCCGGCGAACCGGGTGGGCAGTCGACCGGCGCGGTTCTGAGGAGCGATGACTTGAGGAGCGGGGAATCGGAAAGCGATTGCAGCCGGTCCATTGCGGCGAGAATCGTTACGTCGCTGTCGCCGAGGTTGGAACCGAGGGCGATGATGGCCAGTGCGGCGTCGGCTTCCGGCGTGGCAGCCGACGTGACGAGGCTCTGACTGCGATCGCCCGGCATTTGGTGGGAGCCTCCTTACGTCGGCTGCTACGGGGTGGGGTTCATTCCAGTCCCAGGACGTTCTGCATGTTGTAGAGTCCGGGTTTCTGGCTGGCGGCCCAGATGGCGGCGCGCAGGGCGCCGTTGGCGAAGATGTCGCGGCTGGCGGCCTTGTGGGTCAACTCAACCCGCTCGTCGTGCCCGGCATAGACGACGGTGTGATCGCCGACGACGCTGCCGCCGCGCAGGGAGTGCATGCCGATTTCCTCGTCGGTGCGGGCGCCGACCATGCCTTCGCGGCCATGGCGCAGGTCCTTGTTGTAGTCCTTGTCGCGGACGTCGCAGAGAATCTCGCCGAGGGTGCGGGCCGTGCCACTGGGGGCGTCGACCTTGTGGCGATGGTGCATCTCTACGACCTCCAGATCGAAGTCCGGTCCAAGAATCTCGGCGGCCTTTCGGGTGAGCCAGAAGAGGGTGTTGACGCCGGTCGAGAAATTGGAGGCCCAGACGATGGGGATCTCGCTCTTCAGAGCCACGATCGCGGCGCGTTCGTCGTCCTCGTGTCCGGTCGTGCCTATGACGAGGGCCTTCTTCTTCGCGGCGCAGGTCTTGGCAACGGCGAGCGTGGCGTCCTTGAGGGTGAAGTCGATGACGGCGTCGGCGGAATCGATGACGGAGGCGAGGTCGTCGCCCATGTCGACGCCGGCGGCGACTTCAATGCCGTCCATGCGTTCGGCGCAGGCGATCAGGGCCTGGCCCATGCGGCCTTTGGATCCGTTGATGATGACTTGGGTCATGAGAGAATGGGATGCGGGATGCGTGTCCGGTCTGAGTCGTGCTGGGCAGGTGTTGGCGGGGCAAGAGCAGATGTCAGAAAGCCGGCCACTGATCACTGACGACAGATTTCGATTACTTCAAGAGGCCGCAGGCCTTGAGCGTCTTGCGCAATTGCGCGCGGTTGAGTTTGTCGATCCTGGTCATGGGCAGGCGGTAATTCTCTCCGATCAGCTTGAGCATGGCCATGGCGGCCTTGATGGGGCCCGGACTGGTTTCAATGAACAGGTCCTTGAACAACGGGTAATACTGGAAATGCAGCTTCTGGGCGGCGGCAAACTTGCCGGCATTGGCCGCTTTCACCATTTTGGCGATCTCGGCAGGGATGATGTTGGACGCGACGCTGATGACGCCGTTGGCGCCGACGGACATGAAGGGCAGGGTTAGGGCGTCGTCGCCGCTGAGAATGGTGAATTCGGCGCCCAGGGCCTGACGCAGTTGGCTGACGCGGTCGGCGTCGCCCCCGGCCTCCTTGATCCCGACGATGTTTTTGCAGTCCTTGGCGAGGCGCGCGACGGTGTTGACGGCGATGGCGATCACGCTG
This sequence comes from uncultured Verrucomicrobiota bacterium, assembly GCA_964519245.1. Classification (GTDB taxonomy): domain Bacteria; phylum Verrucomicrobiota; class Verrucomicrobiia; order Limisphaerales; family JAYPEY01; genus JAYPEY01. The sequence continues at coordinate 30,756 of CAZFLK010000015.1, read as the reverse complement.
CGGCCGGGGATGCTGTAGAGCACGATCGGCAAACGGGTATTTCGCGCGATGGCGCTGAAGTGCTGGTAGAGCCCTTCCTGGGTGGGCTTGTTGTAGTAGGGGCAGACCTGTAGAGAGGCATCGGCGCCGCATTCCTCGGCGCTCTTGGTGAGTTCGATAGCTTCCTCGGTGCTGTTGGCGCCGGTGCCGGCCATGACCTTGATCTTTCCGTCGGCCGCGCGGACCGTGAGGTCGACGACGCGCTTGTGTTCTTCGAAACCGAGGGTGGGGGACTCGCCGGTCGTGCCGACCGGGACGACGCCATCGACCTTGCCTTTGACCTGGGCCTTGACCAGGGCTTCAAGGGCGGTTTCGTCGATTTGTCCGTTCTTTTTGAACGGCGTCACAATGGCGGTATAGGTTCCGGTAAACATGATTCGATTCGTTGGATTCCCGGGGGGACAGGGGCGGGTAAAATCAGGCAAGGCGGCGGGTGTGGCCAGTCTGTTTTCGTTGCTTAAAGCTCGATGTTCCCGTGAAAGGCGACGTCGGCCGGCCCCTTGAGTTTGACGCTATTGAAGCCGTCGACGGACTTGTTGAACAAGACTTCCAGGGTATCCCCGCCCTGGACCTGGACCTTGATTGGCGGTTGGATGCCTTTCAGTTCGGAGGTGATGATCGCCGCGGCTGTGACGCCTGTGCCACAGGCCAGTGTTTCCCCCTCGACGCCTCGCTCGTAGGTCCGCACCCGGATATGTCCCGGGGACAACTCCTGAACGAAGTTGACGTTGGTGCCGTGCGGCGCAAAGCGCTCGTGATTGCGGATTTCCCGACCCAGTGCGTTGACCATGGCTTGATCGGCGTCCGGCACAAAGACAACCGCATGCGGGACGCCTGTATCGAGAGCATGAACGGTCATTTCGCCCTGCGATGTCTTGAGAACGTTGTTGAGGGAAAGGCCATGGGGTTCCGTCAGATCGACGGTGACGATTTCATGGTCGAAGCTGCCCTTGATCACTCCGGCGCCGGTTTCAAACGTGACATCGCCGTTCGGCCCGGTGATCTGGTTGATGAAGCGGGCGAAGCAGCGGGCGCCGTTGCCGCACATGTCCGCGGTCGAACCATCACTGTTGTAGAATTCCCAGGCCCAATCCGCTTTGCCGGATTCGCTGGGAATCAACAAAAACACGCCATCTGCGCCGACGCCGCGTTGGCGGTCACACAGACGTTGCACCTGAGCAGGGGTCAGGTTGATCTTTCGCTCGCGGTTGTCGATGAGCACGAAGTCATTGCCGGCTCCGTTCATTTTGGTGAAATCCAAAAGCATGCGCGGGAAGATACCAAAGTGAGGGCGGCCAAGACAAGCGTTGCCCGGAAGTCTTGGCGGCGACGGCCCGGTCTTCCTGGCCTTCTTGCCGGGCGGCCTCTTGTTTATTGCTTTTTCGGCGCGTCAGCCGATTCGTCGGGGAAGGCGCCGACTGGAGGCGGAGGCGGAGCGATGCCATTGGAAACGTCTCTCAAGTGGGGCGGCGGCGGTCCGCTCGGACTGCGACGTCCGCCGAAACGGCTGGGCCCACGGGAACTGAGGTTGTCCTTGGCGGCGCGGCATTCCTCCACGGAGAGCGAGCCGTCGTTGTTCGCGTCGATCTCGGCAAAGTTTCGGAGAATCCAATACCAGTCGCCACGCGAAGGGGCCGGGCGCCCGCCGCGGGTCTCCCAATAGTTGTCCCAAAACTTCTGGCTCTCCTCCTCGGAGAGGTCGCCGTCCTGGTTGATGTCCGCCTTGGTGCGCCAGTCCCGGAGTTCATTCCAACCGTTGGAATCGCGGGAGCCGCCGCCGTTGTCCCGGCTTCCGTGCTCGCGGCGGTTGTTCTTGCCCGGACCTCTGCGTCCGAATCCGGAACGAATACGCTCCTCCCATTTCCGCTTGTTCTCAGAGAACCGGACCTTCTGCTCGTCATTCAGCAGGGCGATCAATTTGGAGTCGATGTCCTTGTGGATCCGCTTCATGTCACCCATGAATTCCTCGCGGAAGAATCTCAGACTGGTGTCGAGTTCCTGCTCGATGTCGCGCACTTGGCGCTGCTTGGGTTCCTCCAACTCAATGCCATCGAGCAAGGAGGCAATGTGCATGGGCGCAAAGCCCTTGGGGCGCTCCGGCTTGGGCGGCGGCGGCGGCTTGGCTGAGGCGTTGTCCGTGCGCAGACCCGACCAAGTCGTTCCGGCCAGGAAGCCCATGGCCAGAAACACGGTCAGGATCAGCAGCACGTTGAACGCTTTCTTTTTCATTCGCGAGCCGGGGGTTATTGACCGGTGACCAGAAACGCCATTACCGGGTCTTCGAAGCCGGTCGGGCTTTCGGCGATCGCGGACGTCTTTTGCGGCGCGGTTTCCACGACATTGGAGGCGACGAACAGGGCGATGAAACAGGCGGTCATGGCCAGACGCATCACGGGCAGCCGAAAGGCGCGCAGCATGACATCCATCCAGTCAGGGGAGCTTTCGGAGCGAGGAGCTGTGAGCAGAGCGGCGCGGACGAGCAGCCGGACATCGATGTCCGCGGGGGCTTCCTCGCGCCGACTCTTGGCCGCGGCCGCGGTGAAGCCGGTCAATGCGTCGCCGGACAGGGCCGCTTTCACATAGAGGCGCACATCGACGTCCGGGCCCTCTTCACGGCGAGCCCGGGCCGCAAGTTCCTCGAACGACCTCAGTTCGTCAGATTCGTGAGATTCCATAAATTTTCAGTTTTTCTTTCAGCTTCCGCTTGGCGCGGAAGCTCTTGATTTTCGTCTTGGACAGGCCCCAATTCATCTGGTCCGCGATTTCCTGGAGCGGCATGTCGTGCAGGTATTGCAGTGTCAGCACGGTGCGGTCATCGGCCGGCAGGGTCGCCAGGAGGCGTTGCACTTCCTCCGTGTAGGGCGAGCGCCGTCGCGCTTCGGCCCGGTCTTCAAGTTGTTCCAACGCAATTTCATTGGCCTCGCCGCTGGATTCCGCCAAGGAGGCGGGCTGCCGGCTTTTCTTTCGGAAGTAATCATACCCGGTGTTGACGGCAATCTTCTTGAGCCAGTTGGCGAAAGGCGCGGTTTCCTTCCACTTGTTCAGGTTCTTGAAGGCCTTGATCATGGTTTCCTGCACCAGGTCTTCGAGGTCCGATCGATGAGGGCAGAAGCGGAACAGCAGTCCCGTGATGTTATCCTGATGGCGCCGGACAATCTCATCGAAGGCCGACAGGTCGCCCTCTCTCGCGAGGCTTACGAGCTCTGCGTCTTCCAATTGGGATTCATCAGCCACGGAAGGATTTTGTACTCGTTCTTCGGCAATGCCAATCTCCGTCATCGTGCGGTTGAAACGTGAAAGAGGCCGGACGAGTTACAAAAAAGGGACGGGATTGGGATCTGGGGCGGTCGGCGGGACCGAGTTGCGAGTTTTTTGTAACCGGCCGCGGGGTCCTGTCGTTGAGCCCAAACAGCTGTGAGTCCGGGAGTTGTAGACCGGTCGGTTCGTTCCAAATGAAATCAGAACAGGTTTCCATGCAGTCGCCTTTGCCCGGGGCGCCGGTCGCGGGTCCTTCCCGCATTGTGGTGCGTGATTCAGGTAGAATACACGTTATCAAGGTTCGCGACATCGAGTGGATCTCGGCCTGCGGCAATTACGTTGAGATTCACGCCGGAGAGACGCGATGCCTGCACCGCGGCGGGTTGAGAGAACTTCTGGAGCGGTTGAGCACGGACCAATTCGTTCGACTCCAGCGTTCGTTGGCGGTGCACCGTGACAAAGTCTGCCAGGTCGAGACGGTGGGCAAGGGGCGTTACCTGCTGCACATGCGGTCCGGGGCATCGTTGCCGACACAGCTTCCGGTCGGGGAGATTCGCAGGGCTTTGTTGCTGGAGGCCGCTTAAACCCGAAAGAGGCCTTTCTGTTACGAGGATTCCGGATTTCAGCACTGCTTTGTGAGCGGTTGGTTCGATGTTCGTCAGGGAGGCAAGACGTTGAACGTGTCATCGGACCTTACCAATTCGGCATCGAATCCGCTCCCGCGCGTGGTTGTGCGGGACGGCAGTCGGGTTCACTTTCTGGATCCGCGGGAAATTGATTGGGTGGAGGCCGACCGCAATTATCTGGAGATCCACATCGGGGAGCGAACGATTGTTCATCGTGAGACCCTGGGCGAGTTTCTTGAACGGTTGCCGACGACGCTCTTTGCCAAGGTGCATCGTTCCGTCATTGTGAACCTGGACCGGATTCGGGAGTTGCGGCCGATCGAACGCGGGGAGTATGAGATCGTTCTCCATGATGATCAGGCGTTGGAGACGACCCTGAGCTTGCGGCAACTCAAGGAGTTGATCGAGTCCCCCTGAAGACGCTCTTTCCGCTGAGGGATGTTTCCTCTTTGTCACAGAGATTCCGGTTTTTGCAACATGCGTGCAACCGGTCATCTTTCGGGGACGTAAGATGGGTTGTAACCGCTGGTTTGGCGATTGTTTGGCAAGCCGGGCGGTTGCGTCAGTCAAACCCGCACAAAACCGAAACACCATGACAGAAGAACATCCCCCCGCCACCCAACTCCGGGCGCGCCTGCGCGCCTTTACCCTGATCGAACTCTTGGTCGTGATTGCGATCATCGCCATCCTCGCGGCCATGCTGCTGCCGGCGTTGGCCAAGGCCAAGGTGAAGGCGCAGGCCACCAAGTGCCAGGCCGCCATGAAGAACCTCGGCAACTCGATGTTCATGTATCAGGGGGACAACAAGGACAAGTTTCCCTATGCCGGCTACCGGGTCATTCAGACTGGAACCGGAAACCAGAACACCTATTGGGATTTTACCAACGTCATGCACTCCTATCTGAGCGGCGGCGGCACCGTGGGGCAGCTCCGTTGGCTCAATGAGATTCGCTTCGGCGCCGGCGATCAGACCACCTTGTGGTGTCCCTCGGACAACATTCCGCGCCCGGTGCGCAACAACATGCGCATCCGGCGTTCCTACGCCATGCCCCGTTACATGGAGAACGGGCAGGTGGGCGCGACGGGCGTGAACACCACCGAGCGGTACCACACCATCAATGCGGACGTGCGGACCGGCATCGGCATCAACATCGATGGCCGCAATGTGAATCCCAATTTCTGGGGATGGCAGGCCGAGCATGCGCAGCGTGTGGCTCAAGGCAAACCCGCCTGGCGGGGACACGTCGATGAGAATGCCGTGCGAAGCATTCCCGCGGTGCGCGCCGGCGTTCTGCTGGAGCCGCATGCGACGATCGCCTTTCTGGAGTATCCGGGACGGACCAGCGAGTGGGGCGCTTGGAACGAATCGTGGGTCAACTACGCGCAATGGCGCAATGCCGGCGGAAACCGGCAGAATCAATCCGGAGGCAGCCGCACACTGGTCGGCAATCGCAACCCATCCGGTTACAGCACGGATGATTGGATTCGGCGCGTGAGTCACCTGGGCACGATCATGAACTGGCTCTATGCCGACGGTCACGCCGAAGCCAAGGATCGCGCCGCCACCACGGGGCATATCCAGTCTCAACGCGGCGAATGGACGATTCGCGTGGACGACTTCGATTGATCTTGCGGGCCGGGACCGCCGCTTCGGCGGCGGCCCCGCCCTTTCGGGTTTGAGTCGGGCGGGCTCCGAGAATGTGGGTTTGAGGAGTTTATTGGCTGGCGGTCCTTGGTTGTGTGATCGCGGGTCTGATTAATCCCGCCCGGCTCTTCATTCTAGACCGACAACAAAAAGAACCGGCGGCCTGTCAAAGGGCCGCCGGTTCTTGCGTTTGAGAATTTGGGGGAGTCGCCGGAAAGCTTATTTCACCGTGATGGTGATCTTCTTGGAGACGACGGGCGGGTTGTGGGCGAAGTGGCCGTAGTCGGCGAGCACCAATTGGAGGGTGTGCTTGCCCGGAGGCAGTTCCAGCATGGTCTCGGTTTGTCCTTTGCCGAAGTGTTTGATCTTCTCCGGAATGTCGGCGGCGAGCGGTTTGTTGAAGTCCGGCAGTTTGTCGACGTCAATCAGCAGGTGGTGATGGCCGGTGTCCGGGATGGGCACGCCTTGCGCGGTGATGCCGGCGGGACAGACGCCCATGCCGTTGAGGCCGAAGACGACCTTGAACTTCCTTTTCACGGTCTTGCCGTCCTTGGGTGAGACAATATAAGCCTTGGCTCCCTTGGGGGAGGGTTGGCGTTTGTGGTCGGCGTGTTCGCCGTGGTCCGCGGCCTGGGTCAGGGTCGCCGTGGTGAACAGGAGTGTTGGAGCCAGGGCCAGTGAGAGGAGGGTGCGTTTTTTCATGATTTCTTGGAATGGAACTGTCGAGTCTCGTGTTGGACTCGCCGCATTGTGCGGATGTTCAAATGCGCGGCAATTGTTTTCTGCTGCGCAGGATAGGGTCAGTGGCGGAAATGCCCTCCATTCCAAGAAAAACCGCCCGCAAAGCGGAATGCCTTGCGGGCGGTCGTTTTGCCGAACCAAGCAGGAGAACCAAACGAACCGATTTGTTTCGCTACGTCCGGAATAGCACAAGCGGCGCCAATCGCTGATTTGAAGCTTTTTTCTCAACGGCGATCGGATATTGGGTTAGTTCTTGTTGGATGAGTGTAGCGCGAGCGGGGCGATGCCGGAGGCCGAAAGCGGGTTTTGTCGACGTTGTCAGGCGGCTCTGTCTGGCAGCGACGGTGTTCCAGGTTGGGATGGTTTGCTGCGTCGCGGCGCCGGTGGCTGTGGAGGGGCAACCTTTGGCGGCGAACGTGGATCGCTTGGCGGGGGGCTTGGATTACCTGGGAGCTCCGCTCGATGGACCATTGCGCCAGCAGTTGGAGGCGGCTGGAAGACAAAGGGATGGCGCTCAACTTCAGAACCTGCTGGATCCATTGAGTCTGGCGACGTTGTGGATCAATCCGGAAGAACGGGTCAAGACGCAGCGCGGGGAGGGCAAGGCCATTCTGCGACAAGGCGGCTACACGCCTGTCATCATCAAGGTTATCAACGAGGCGGGGGTGACCAAACGGGTGAAGATCAGCAGCCCCCAAGCCGGCCCGGTCTATGCCGGGATGTCCCGCTTGAGCGCCTTTCGCATGCGCCAACCCGGCCTGCGTGAGAATGAAAACAGCGAAGGGTTGACGGACAGGTTCCTCGATGTGGAACTGTTTTCCGGGCGGCCCATGACCGAGCAGTTGAGCGGATTGCGGGTTGAGTATGTCATTGCTCTCATCTACTGCTCCGAGGCGGGGAAACGGGAGGCGACGTTGTCGTTTGATATCGGCCAAGGCACGCAAGACCTGGGTTTCCGGTCGGAAATACCCATCCTGTTCGAGGTTCGACCGGCGGTCGCGACCCGTCTTCATGTGCGGGACTTTGATGGCTCGCCGACCATGGGGAGGTTTCTGTTCCTGGATTCATCGGGGCATGTGCATCCGCCGCAACCCAAGCGGTTGTCACCCGATTTCTTCTTTCAGAAGCACATCTACCGGGCCGACGGCGAGGTCGTGTTGTTGTCGCCGGGCGAGTATGTGATGTATTTCGGTCGGGGGCCGGAGTATCGCTGGAAGCGGCGGGAGTTGGTGATGCCGGATGTGGTGGAGCATGATATCGAAGTGACCTTGGAGCGGTGGATTGACCCTTCCGAGTGGGGCTATCTTTCCGGGGACCACCACATCCATGCGGCTGGGTGCGCGCATTACACCGAGCCGAGCGAGGGGGTGGATCCGGCAGCCATGTTTCGGCAGGTGAAGGGCGAGGCGTTGCAGGTCGGTTGCGTTTTGACCTGGGGGCCGGGGTTTGATCATCAACACAAGTTTTTCTCCTCGGACGCCGATGAGGTCAGTGAGCCGATGACGGTGTTGAAGTATGATATTGAGGTGAGCGGTTTCGGATCCCAGGCCTTGGGGCATGTTTGCCTGTTGAACCTGAAGGAGCAGATTTATCCGGGCGCGACCGGACACAAGGACTGGCCGACCTGGACGCTGCCGGTGTTGGAATGGGCCAAGGCTCAAGGAGGCGTGACCGGCTATGCGCATTCGGGAAGCGGGCTGCAGATCAATGCGGCGGCGGCGGCGGCCAGGCAGTTGATGAAGCTGGACGCCAACCAGGATCAGGCGCTGGATCGCACCGAGGCTGGCGGCGGATTGCTGACCGAATCCTTCGCGGCTGTGGACGCCGACGGCAACAGGCGACTCTCCCTGGCCGAATTGACCCGCAGTCACGAGCGAGTGGCGGATCAGTTGCCGAATGTGGCCATTCCGGAATTGAACGGCGTTGGCGCACAAGAGATCTTCGTGACCGCCGCGCTGGGAGCCTGCGATTTCATCAGCGCCATGGACACGGCCCGGTTGCTGGAATGGAACTGCTGGTATCACCTGCTGAACTGTGGGCTGCCGGTCAAAGTCAGCGGTGAGACGGACTTTCCCTGCATGAGCGGGACGCGGGTCGGCCAGGGCCGGGTTTATGTGAATGCCGGGAAGACCGACAAGGTCGACTTCACGAAGTGGTGCGATCAATTGGCGAAAGGAGCCTCCTATGTTTCGGACGGTTATGGACATGCCATGGAGTTCAAGGTGAACGGCGTGCGCGCCGGGGAGTCGGTCAAGCTGGACGAACCAGGCGGGGTGACCGTGTCGGCGAAGGTCGCGTTTTCTTCGGAGACGCCCTTGGAGGCGGCTTACGGCGCCGTGCCCCAGGTGGCGCAACGGGCGGTCGGTGACACGGTGGTCATGTATGCGGACCCGCCCGCGCCGGGGGAGGGGGGGTATCGTCCGTCCACGCGGACAGTGGAACTCGTTGTCAACGGCGAGGTGGTGGAACGGCGTCGTGTTCCGGCCGACGACAAGATCCATGAGATTCGCTTCAGGACGAAAATCGAGCGCAGTAGTTGGGTGGCCTTGCGGGAGTTTCCGCAGATGCACACGAATCCCGTTGATGTGCTCGTCGCCGGGAAACCGATCCGCGCCTCGCGGCGTAGCGCGCAATGGTGTATCGCCAGCATCGAGCATTTGTGGGTGACGCGAGGCAAACGCATTGCCGACGAAGAGCGTCTGGCGGCTAGTCTGGCCTACCAGAAGGCGTTGAAGATCTACCGGAACATCGCCGACGAGTCGCCGGCGGATCGGTGAGGGCGTATGGTGAGCGGAGCGGAGACCGACAGGATGGCGGGGGGGGGTGACGAATGGAGCGCGGACATCCTTGTCCGCGGGGTGCTCGTCGTTGAATCGAGCGGACAGGGATGTCCGCGCTCCCGTGGGGGGCGCTCATGAGCGGGGGGGCGGGCGGCGCGCCGTGCGACCGACGTTTGGCGACGCGACGGAAGTGGGCCATTTCCGTGTTTGCGGTTTTGTTGACCCTGGCGGCGGCCGAGATCGTGTTTCGGGTGTTTGCGATCGACCGGCAGCTGGAATACGAATTTGACGAGGAACTTTATTGGCGATTGAAGCCGCATCAGGTCGGCCATCTCTGGATGGGGGGAGGGACCTTCCGTTCCCCGAGGATAAGGGTCTTCCACGAAGGTTTTCGGGCGCATGGGTATATCGATGTCGGAAGTTCGTTTCAGGATCCACCGGAGGCTCTCTTTCTCGGTGATTCCTACACCTTTGGTCTGGGCGTGGAGGACATGGAAACCTTCAGCTCGAGGTTGGTGGACAAGCTCAGCCGATTCGGTTTCACACCCCGCAATGGCGGCGGTCCAGGTTACGGAGTGTTTCAGTCAAAGGCCTTGTTGGAACGGGAATTGAAGGCGGGCCGGATTCCGGACGTCGTCATTCTTACGATTCCGACCGGCGATGTTCTGCGGCAACCCTTTTCGGATGCGGCGTTCGAAGAATACCGAGCCACTCAGAAACGTCGGAAACGTCTGCGCGACGTGAGTCGGGTGGCGACGTTCGTCTATCGACGATTGATCCATCTGAAACGGCGCAAGGCGGAAGCGCCCCGCGCAGTGCCCAATGAGCGGAGCGCCAAGGCGGTGGAAACCTTTCGGGAACTTTGGGCGGCGGACGCGCAACGCATCCGGGAGATGAAGGCGCTTTGCGATAAGCACAACGCCGCATTCATCGCGCTGCATTGGCCGCAGCCCTCGGGCGCCGGTTGGAATGAGATTGTGGAGTCCGGCTTGGAATCGTTGGTCGAGGAAACTGGGCTGATTGCGTTGACAGAGTTGGACGAGCGGTTTGCGGGGCGCGGTTCCGCTGAGTTGACGATCCCCGGGGACGGGCATCCGTCTGTTCTGGCGCATGAGCTGGTCGCCGATTACCTTGCGGAGGAACTTGCGCCGTTGTTGCGCAAGAAGGGTTTTCAAGATTCGGCGGACGAGAGATGACAGAAGTTCCTTTTGATTTTTTCAGCGGCGTCAGTTGCAGCGCGGCCGTCCCGGCTGCGGTTTTGCCGGGCGTCCCCGCCCGGCGGTTCGACCCTTGCGGCGGGACGCCGCAAGAACCCGCAGGCGGGGACGCCTGCGCTACGGGGCTGCGCAGACAGCATGCCATGAAATCATGAAGACTGAATTGCCGCCGTTGACCCCGGGAACCTTGTATCTGGTCGCCACGCCGATCGGCAACCTGGAAGACATCACGCTGCGCGCCTTGCGGACGCTGCGGGAATGTGATCGCGTCGCGGCGGAGGACACCCGTCGCACGGGGCAGTTGCTGAAGAATTTCGACATCTCCAAGCCGCTGTTGAGCTACCACAAGTTCAACGAGGCGAAGCGCAGCGAACAGATCCTGGAGGCGTTGCAGGCGGGGGAGATCATTGCCTTGGTAAGCGATGCGGGGACGCCGGGGATCAGCGACCCGGGGCAACGCGTGGTCGCGGCGGCGGTCGAAGCCGGGCTGCGCGTGGAGGCCGTGCCTGGGGCTTGCGCCCTGGTGGGGGCCTTGACCGCCAGCGGATTGCCGACGGATGAGTTTCATTTCATTGGCTTTCTGCCGAGGAAATCCGGGCAACGGATGCGCCGCTTGGAGGCGTTGGCCGGGGTTGAGGGGACCTTGGTTGTCTACGAATCGCCTTTTCGGATCGGGAAGTTGTTGGGGGAGTTGCAGGAGGTTTTTCCGGAGCGGAGGGTGGTCATCGGCCGGGAACTCACCAAGAAATTCGAAGAATTTCTGCGCGGGACGCCGGCTGAGTTGATTGCGCAGATTGGGGAGCGATCCTTGAAGGGGGAAATCGTGGCCCTGATCGGTCCGGGTGATTCGGACTGAATCGGAGACGCAAAGGTTCTCGATCACCGCTCCGTGGCCGGGGGGCATGCTTTGGTTTAAGCCAACCGCACGGGCGTGGCGGTCTCCTGGGCGATCTTGCGGAAGCGGCGGCGCAGGATGGGCCTGCAGAGGCGAATCCAGAAGAGGTTGGCGGCGACGCTCAGGCTGCACCAGAGAACGGCGAAGAGTGGAAACGAAGCGGCGTCGCCATCGGTCAGCCAGAGAAGCGCGATCCAGAAGACAATGAAGATGCCGGAGGGAAGGAGGACGACGTAGGCAAAGGCGTTGCCGCGCACGTGCGACCATTTCTTCTTGGCGCGGAGAGCCTCCCACATGCCGACCTGCATCAGGACGTAGGAATCCATCAGGAGCGTTGCAGGCAGGTAGAGCCAGAAGAAGAGAAGGAACGCCAGTTCCTCCGTTTGATATTCAGGGAGCATGCCAATATACAACTGAACGAAGCAGCCGGCGGCGAATGCGAGGTCAATGAGGATCAGCAACAGCATGGCCGGACCAAAGGAACTGCGGAGCATTCTCCAATGCGCCGACACGATTTCACGTGGTTTGACTAGGGTGACGAGGATGTGCTCCAGCGCGCCCGAACGCTTTTCATCGTAGATCCCCTGCGACGCCAGTTCGCCGAGCTTGGCCTTGAAGGCGGCGTGCACAAAGAACAAAACCCAGATGGCAATCACGGCGATCTCCTGAAACTCGTCGGGTTTGGCCAGCCAACAGATGAGACTCGTTACGACTGCCCCGGCCAGCAGGATCATCCAGGGAGTCATGGGAGTCCAACAATAGCGTCGCAAGAGCCAGGCGAAGGGCGACATGTTCAGCAGTTCAGGACGTTGCTTCGGATGCGTGTTGCGACGTTCGGGGAGCGTCTCTCGACTCAGCGAACGGTCTGCGCGGTGAGAAAGGCCGACTTGCTCTTTGCGAGCGTCATCTGACGGAAGGGCGGACTTGGGGGCGACGGGGGCGGGTGACTGCCTCATTTGTCTATCCTGCCAACGGCGCGGCGTAAACCAGCAGGCCAGTCCAATCGCAACCCAAGCCACACCGTGCGATACGGCGAGCTGCGTCCAGAGTTCCCGGGCGGGAACGCCGGCAATAGCCTCGAACGTGCCCCAGAACGCCGGTCCGGGACCGATGGCCATCAGGAACGCCGGCGGTCTCGAGACCTGCTCAAACGCGACCAAGAGACCGGCGGTAATGGGGGGAAGGACGCAAGTGATGGCAATCCAAAGAAACGCCATGGTGTTGGCGCGCTTTCGTTCCCGGCAAAACGAGGAACCGAGGAGCCCGGCGGCCACGCCGCAGAAAAGGCCGTTGCCCACGCCCAGGATGATGCGCAGGACGTCCTGCCAGGTGAAACCGCCCACCAGCACCAACATCGCCGCCAGCGGCAACATCGCGAGCCAAGAGATAAAGATCTGGGTGCAGGCTCCAACGAGCTTGCCGAGAGCTACATCCGCGCCCTTCAGGTCCGTCAGGAACAAGAGCCCCAGGGTGCCTTCGCGCTTTTCCTCGGAAATGCAGTCGGATGTCGAAGACGCCCCCACATTCAGCAGGATAAGCAATATGAATGGAGAAAAACCCGCCAACACCGCCCCAAGCGACATCGCGCCGCCCAAATTCTGCAGCGCGTAAACCAGCGGCACGGCCACGCAGGCCGCGACGCCGACGCCAATCACCCGCGACCAGTAGGTCCAACGCTTGCGCGACGCCTGGCGCAGCGTCGCATCGACTATGGGAAGCAGGGTCATGGCCTTGTTTGTTCCGGACGTTCTTTCCTCCGGGGGCTGAGAGGATGAAGGGGATCGGATTCGACGTCAATCGGGCGGTTGCGAGAAACTGACGGAAGAGTCTGCCGCTCCCAGTCGTCCCTGCGTGGTTCCCACGGTTGCGGTTGCGCTTCGGTTGCGTGCCCGTAACATGCGCGACCGCATGAAGTCCGCCCCATCTCCCGACGCCCCTGAAACCGCCGGTGATTTGAATCCAACCGAAGCCAAGTCGCCGCCGGCCGACTTCAAGGCACAACGCCTGCAATCCCTGGACGCCTATCGCGGCTTGATCATGATCTCGCTGGCGTTCGGTGGATTTGGCTTGGCGAAGACCGCGGCTCGTTTCCTCGAGGCGAATCCGGATTCCGGATTCTGGAGCGCTGTTCGATACCAGTTCTCCCACGTGGAGTGGGTTGGTTGCGCCTTCTGGGATCTGATCCAGCCTTCATTCATGTTCATGGTCGGCGTGTCGATGGCCTATTCCTACGCCAAGCGCGCGCAGCTCGGGGATTCGTATCGCCGCATGCTGGGCCATGCCTGGAGTCGGGCCGGGATCCTGATCCTGCTCAGTTGGTTCCTGATGTCACAATGGGGGACATCGACCAATTTCACGCTGACCAACGTGCTGGGCCAGATCGGACTGGGCTATGGCTTTCTGTTCCTGCTGTGGAATCGTCCTGTCAAGACGCAGGCCATCGCCGCGGCCGGCATCCTGGTCGGGACCTGGCTGCTCTACGTGGGTTATCCCGGATCGGGATTGGCGGCATCCGGTGATCCGGAGGTCGGCGTCAAGGCGGAGTGGGTGGGGAAGCATCTGGATGGCGTGCGGAAATCCTGGCACAAGTCCGCGAACGTGGGGCATGCCTTCGATCTCTGGTTTCTGAATCTCTTTCCTCGGGAGGAGCCCTACACCTTCAATCGCGGCGGGTATCACACCCTCAATTTCCTGCCGTCGCTGGCGACGATGCTGTTCGGCCTGATGTGCGGCGAGTTGTTGCGCTCCAGGCGCGGCGAACTCGACAAACTGAAGATCCTGGCCATCGCGGGCGTGGCCGGATTGATTGTCGGGCAGTTGATGAATCTCATCGGCATCTGCCCGTTGGTGAAGCGCATCTGGACGCCGTCGTGGGCCCTGTTTTCGACCGGGTGGTGTTGCCTGATTCTCTGCGCGCTTTATGGCGTGGTCGATGTGAAGGCCTATCGCAAATGGACCTATCCGTTGGTGGTTGTGGGCGTGAATTCCATCGCAATCTACTGCATGGCCCAGTCGCTAAAGCCCTACGTGGCGAAGCAATGGAAGACCCACCTCGGTCAGGATGTTTTCACACTCTGGGGTGCGGTGGGAGAGAACTGGGAGCCCTGCGTGCAGTCCTGCCTGGTCGGTGCGGCGTTCTGGCTGGTGTGTTGGTACATGTATCGGAACAAGATGTTCATTCGGATTTGAAAACGGAACGCGGGCCTGTGACCCGCAGCAACCTGGGGGAAATGGCCCCTTGGAATGGTTGGAAGCCCCGGTCTGCCGGAGGTCGCTGCGGGTCACAGACCCGCGTTCCGGACGGCCATCGTCACGATGGGATGCGGTGTCGCCGCTACGCGGCTTGACGCGCTTTTCGCGTTGGACCGTGGCCTCGTTCCTCGACCACGGCTATTCATGTGGCGCCGCCATGCGGCTGAAGGACACGAAGCAGTTGGTCAATCGGTCGCCTTCCAGTTTCTTTCCAACATTTACATCCGGCCGAAGCCGGGCATCATCCCGATCACAGGAGAATCGGTATGAACAAGGAATCCAAAGGAGAAGGGCTGGCGATGCTGAAAACCAATGTGGCGGAAGTGGAGCGAGGGTTTTGGCTGGGGCCGGTTTTGATCGTCTTCGGATTTACCGTTTCGCTGAATGTTCCGGTCGTTGTGGCGTCAGTCGTCATCTCGATTCTGGCGTCACTTTGGTGGATCCAAACCGTCAAGAATGACCCATGGAATGGATAGCGGCATATGTTGTCGTTGTTCGTTTTTCCAGTGGTTCTTTTCTCGGTGACAGGTTCGCTGGAAGTGGGGCATCTGGAAAAGGCCGGGCGACTAGGTTTGTTCGTGGGGGTGAATGCAGTCGTTCTAAAACTGCTTGTCCAATCTCGGAAGAAGGATCTGCTTCGCCGCATCGCAGAAGCGGAAGAGCGGATCGAGTCCAGGGGTGTTCTTGGAATGGATTCGGGCTGATGGTCCGGGGGGGATCGCCACACTACTGTGCCCAGACCCGGTTCAACGGTTTCGTCTCCTCGCTTCCCGCGTGCCCGCCGTCGTCCCTCTGGTTGAGACCTCGCGCGTGAGTTGCTCTGCGGCGTCAGGTTCCCCCGCTTGGATGCGCTGGAGGATCTGGGTGATCTCGGTCATGGGGCGGGCAGGCGGTTTACCCAAGACGTGCCATGCGCAATGAATAGCTTCCGAACCTGTGTCGGAAAACAAAAAAGCCCCGGGGATTCCCGGGGCTTTGAAAATGTAGCGCGATTGTCGTTGGGTCGGTCAGTTGTTGGAGTTCAGGTCCAACTCGCGGATCCAGATGTTGCGGAAGCGGGTGGGGTTGCTGTGGTCCTGCAACTGAATCGAGCCTTTGGCGGCATGTTGCTTGTATTGGGCGACGCGCTTGTGGCCGGTGCCGCCGAGGATTTCCTGGCGGTGGTGGGTCACGACGCCGTTGTGCAGCACGGTGACGTAGGCCTTCTTGACGAGTTTGCCGTCCTTGTCCCATTTCGGCGACTCGAAGATGATGTCATAGGTCTGCCATTCGCCGGGCTTGCGGCTGGCGTTGACCAGCGGCGGTTTCCAGCCGTAGAGCGCGGAGGCCTGGCCATCGGCGTAGCTCTTGTTGTTGTAGGAGTCGAGGACCTGGATTTCATAGGTCCCGTCGTGGAAGAAGACGCCGCTGTTGCCGCGGCCTTGGGAATTGCCTTCAACCTTGTGCGGCGTCGCCCACTCGATGTGGAGTTGGCAATCGCCGAAGCCCCGCTTGGTCTTGATGGCGCCGCCCTTGCCCGTGCTCTTGGGCGGAACTTCCATGTAGCCGTTCTGCACGGTCCAGGTGGCGGGCTTGCCGTCGCCCTTGACCCATTCGCTCAGATCGCTGCCGTCGAAGAGAATGACTGCATCCGACGGCGCGGCGCCGGAAACGTTGCCGGGAGTGATGACCTTGGGGCGGGGGCGGGTGTCGTCATGAACGCGCCACTTGCCGCCCGGAAGAAAGGGGGTGTCGGCGTAGCCGGTGGGATGGGCTTTGGGCTTGGCCTTGGCTTTTGCCTTGGCCTTCTTGTCGGCGGCCTGGGCATTGGCTCCAAGGAGCAGAACAGATGCGGCGAGGGCCGCGCAGAGGAGTTTCTTCATGGATGCTGTCGATGCTTGCGGTTCAAGGTTGACTGTCGATTCGGAATCGTCTTTCGACGCGTTCACAATCTGCGTCGGTGGCATTCGATTTCGGAACGATCTGGATACACGACCAATCCCGGAGATTCAATGAGGAATGCACAATGCGGAAGGCGGAAGGCTGAAGGCGGGGGAACTACGGAATACTCGGAAAACACGGAAGGAAGTTGTCGTGATGTTTTCTGAATCGTGACCATGCCGCGGGTATCAGAGATTCCGGGTATTCGGTGTAGTCCGTAGTTGAACCGGTCTGGAGCCGTTCGCAGACGTCGCGGTCGTTCAGCCGAGCGAGCCTTTGCACGAAACCATCAGCGATGGAGTATGGAGAATGAAATGCTTCCGAAAGTCATCCGAGCAGGGCGAAGCACAAGGTCGTCAGGATCCAGAGAAGGAAGGCGGCGGCGCTCAACCCGCTCCATTGAGCCCGTCGCATGTCCCGGATGCCCGTCGCGATGACGATCAGGTAAAGGGCGCCGCTCACGGCTGCGTCGGCGAAGCGGCCGTTCTCGATGAAATCGCAGAGGGCAAGCGCTGGGGCGACGATGAGGAACAGGCCTGCGACGATGGCGGGAATGCCCAGATCAATCATGGGCGACCAGCCAAAGGCTTCGCGGAAACCTCGCAGGAAACTTCGAATGGGTTGTCGCATGAGCGCCGCGCTCAGAGTCCCTACAGCAATTCCGCGATCGGCTTTCCATTGTCCACGATCGGAATGG
Source organism: uncultured Verrucomicrobiota bacterium (assembly GCA_964519245.1). Classification (GTDB taxonomy): domain Bacteria; phylum Verrucomicrobiota; class Verrucomicrobiia; order Limisphaerales; family JAYPEY01; genus JAYPEY01. The sequence continues at coordinate 13,686 of CAZFLK010000015.1, read as the reverse complement.
GGCGCGTCTGGAAGTCCTCGTAATGCGCGTCCAGGGGGACGCCCATGTGGTGGTAGATGGTGGCGGCGAGATCGCCGGGGGTGACGGGGCGCTCCTTGATGTCGCCGCCGTCCCAATCGCTGGCGCCGATGACTTGTCCATGGCGGAAGCCGCCGCCGGCGAGACACATGGACATGACCTGGGGCCAGTGGTTGCGGCCGTCCTTGCTGCCCTGGGTCCCGATGGTGGGCGTGCGGCCGAATTCTCCCATGGCGATGACCAGCGTGTCGTCCAGCATGCCGCGCTCTTCCAAATCGGAAACCAACGTGGTGATCAGGTGATCAAAAACAGGAAGCAGGGGTTGGAGGCCTTCGGAGATGCCGCCGTAGACGCCGCCGGGAATGCCGTGGTTGTCCCAGGTGCCGGAGTTGCGGTGATTGCTCAGGTCGAGCGTGACGAAGCTGACGCCGGATTCCACCAGTCGCCGGGCGAGCAAGGCCTTTTGACACCATTGGTGGCTTCCATAGCGGTCCCGAACCTTCCGCGGTTCGAGTTCGAGGTTGAAGGCGGTCTGTGCTTTGGCTCCGGCGACCATGTCGAATGCCTTCTGGTTGAACGCGTCCATGGCCTCAAGGGAGCCGTTGGCGTCGAGCCCATGGCGCAGCCGGTCCATTTGCCGGGTCAGGGAATGGCGCTCTCGGAACCGTTCCAAGGTCAGGCCGACAGGAAGGCGAAAGGTTTTCTTCACGTTGTCGCCGATGAAGGGATCGTAATGCTTGCCCAGGTAGCCGCCCCAGGCGAAGTGGGTCTTGTCCAGCACGTTCAGGTGAACGGAGGGCGGCATGGCGGGATCGTTGGGGCCGCGGAATTTGGCGACGAGTGAACTGATCGAGGGGTAGAGCTTGCCTTTCGCGTTCTTGCGGGGCGCGGCGAGGACGTTGCCGGTCTGGAAAACGGTGTTGGGTTGGTGGTTGCTGCCGCGTGCGTTCACGGAGCGCAGGATCGTGAATTTGTCGAGCATGGCTGCCTGCTTGGGCAGGTGTTCGCAGATTCGCACGCCGGGAATCCTGGTGGGAATACTTGAAAAGGGACCGCGAATCTCGCGAGGCGCGTCGGGTTTGGGGTCCCAGGTGTCGATGTGGCTGGGGCCGCCAGCCATCCACAAGAGGATGACGGACTTGTTGCCCGGAATGGATATGCCTGTCTTCGCCGCCAGCGCCCGGTGGCGCAGAAGGTCAGGGGCGGACAGTCCCGCCAGTCCGGCGAGGCTCGCCTTCAACATGCCGCGGCGACTGATGAGGGCGACTCCCTCGCGTGCGCGGCCATTGAGGCTCGTGAATGCGTGGGCGTGGGAGTGAGATTCCCGGTTCGCTTTCATGTCCTGACAAAAAAAATCCGCGGACGAACGTCCGCGGATTTATGGAAGTTCCTTGGACTACTTTGCGCCGCCATCGATCCAGGCTTTTACGGCCGCGATCTGGGCGTCGCTCAGCTTGCCGCCGCGCGGGGGCATGATGTCGTCGTGATCAGCGGGCAGGCTGATGCGGGTGTAAAGCGGGCTGCGTGTGGCCTGGCCCGCCGTGACTGCGGCCATGGCGCCCTGGAGCGTGTCGAGGCGATAGTCGCCGCGTTGCTTCTCGGCGCCGTGGCAATTGCCGCATTTCTCGATGAGGAAGCCCTTGATGGCGTCATAACCGCTGCCGCCTGCCATGGAGCTGTCCATGGCCATGGCCATGTCGCCACCCATCGCCATATCCATGCCGCCGCCCATGGCCATGCCGCCGCCCATGTCCATGCTCATTCCCATGTTCATGCCGCCTCCGCCGCCTGCTGCCGGGGCGGAACCGCCCGAGGACTCACCGCCGTCACTGCTGCCGGCGGAGGAGCTGAAAGGATTCTGTGGGAGGGATTCGCCGCTGGCTTGAGCCATCTGGGTTTCGCCTTCGTCTCCACCGCCCTTTTTCATCGCGATCGCGCCGCCGACAGCGCCGGTAACGGCGAGCAGGGAGATGGCGCTGATGGCGACAATCTTGGTGGGGAATCCGCCGGCGACTTTTCCGTCACAGAGGGTGACGCCGTGGCAAAACGGGCATTCGGCTTCGCGGCCAAGCATGTAATCGTCAAATTCGATTTCTTCGCCGCACTCGGAACAAGGACCCAACATCGGTTTCATGCTGGGAATAACTCACAGATTTCCTGCGATGACAAATCAAAAGATGGTCATGGGCATGCAAAATGCGGGTCGGGGCGGGGCGAGGACGCCTACGTTACGGCGTTGCAAGTCCGACCGCGTTGGTTCGGACCGGTTCTTGGAGATTTGAAGCTTTGAAATTGGATCGGGAACGCCGACCTTCCCCGGCTTTGAATCATGGCGAACGGACTGCACAAGACTTCGGGTCGTTGGAAGCTGGGATTGGCGTTGTCGCTGATCACCGTGGCGACGTGGGGTGTGTTGCCGGTGTTCCTGCGGTTGTTGCTGGCGTCGTTGGATGTCGGCACGATCACCTGGTGTCGCTTCCTGATGGCGGGCTGTTTCACGCTGTTCCTGTTGTTGCGTTCGCGAGGTCTGCCGAATTTCCGCGAAGCGACCCGCGCGCAGTTCGGACTGTTTGCTCTGGCGGCGACGGGGCTTTGCGGGAATTACATTCTGTTCTTGCTGGGCTTGGAGCGGATGGGGGCGGCCTCGGCTCAGATCGTCATCCAATTGGGGCCGTTGTTTCTGCTGCTTGGCAGCCTGGTCGTCTTCGGCGAGACCTTTTCACGTCGGCAGGGGATCGGGGTGGCGGTGTTTGTCTGCGGGCTCGGCTTGTTTTTCAACCAGCGGCTGGATGAACTGTTCTCAGGGGGCAGCGATTACGGCGTGGGCGCGTTGTTGATTGTGGCGGCTGCAGGCGCGTGGAGTTGCTACGCGCTGGCGCAGAAGCAACTGCTGCATTCCTACGGTTCGAGCCAAGTCCTGCTGCTGCTTTATGCAACGGCGGTTCTGGTCTACACGCCGACCGCGAGCCCGATGACCATCCTCGAGTTGAGCGGATTTGAGCTCTTTCTCCTCCTGTTCTGCGGGGTCAATGTGATTATCGCCTACGGCTGTTTCACCGAGGCAATGGCGCATTGGGAGGCGTCGAGGGTCAGCGCGACCCTGGCCCTGGTGCCCTTGGTGACGCTGCTGTTCATGGAACTGTGCGGCCGGTTCATGCCGAGGATTTCCAATGCGGAGGACCTGAATGCGCTCGGATGGCTGGGCGCATTGCTGGTGGTGGCGGGGTCGATGCAATGCGCCCTGGGCAGTCGGGCCAAGTCCGACCAGGAGACCGAAGCCGAGGCGGATGAACTGGCGAATCTCGAATAGAATCGCTTCCTGTCGGGAATGCGGAAATCCGAAATTCGAATTTCCACGTCAGTTCTTCAAACCGAACACCTTGTCCATGTTGGCGGAGACTTCCTGGAGGCGTTTCAAATCGCCGCCGCCAACTTCGGCTGCGCACCAACCGTGGTAATTGATCTCGTGAAGGGCTTTGCGGACATCCGCCCAGTCCACATCGCCTTCGCCAATCTTGGTGAACTTGTCCTTGGCGCGGGAGAAACCCTTGATGTCGAGCTTGACGATTCGTTTGCCGAGGGTGCGCACATGATCTCCGGTCGGGCCATATTTCCAATGGTTGCCGAGATCGTATTGCATCCCGACCCAGGGGGAGTTGAACTCGTCGACATACTTGGCAAGTTTCTCCGCTCCCTGAGTCCGGTCGCCCACGTTGTTGTGGTCGTAACAGAAGTGGTTCCAGACATTCTCGATGGCGATCGAAACGCCGAGTTCGGCTGCAAGGGGGACGGCCTTGGCGATATTCTCAATCGAGCGCGGCCAGATTTCTTTCTCCGGGCCGTCCTTGCCGTGGCCGACGACCAGCAGGCAGGTGTGGCCGCCGACCGCGCGGGTCTGACGCAGGCCTTCCTTGAGGGCTTCCAAGGCCTTGGCGCGGACGGCGGGGTCGGGATCGGTGTGGCGAACCTGCCAGTGACCGGAGTTGACCGTGCCGTCGACAGGCAGGCCGGAATCGGCGATGGCCTGCCGCGTTTCAGCGACATTGACGCCCGGCGCGTTCAATTCCACGCCCTGGAATCCGGCTTCCCGGGCCGCCTTGAACTTGTCGCTCAAGGAGCCTTCGACGCGGATCATGCCGATCTTGAGGGTCTTGTAGATTCGACCGTTGAGATCGACGTCGGCCAAGGCGCGTTGGCCGATCAGGGGAGCGGCGGCAACGGCGCCAGCGCTGTGGGCGGCGGACTTGAGGAAACGGCGACGGGAAACAAGGGAGTGACCAGACATGCGGTGAGGATGGCAAATCCGGGGAAAGGGATCAAGCCTCGGAGCAGGGGGAGGCGGTTGAAAATGGGATGAGGAGAGGAGCCTTCTGCCCCGATGTCGCGATGCTGTTTGGGGGAAAAAAGTCCCCAATCCCGGGCTCCAAACATCAGCAAAGAACGACCGCAAGCCTTTCAGGAACGTCAGCGATCAAGGCCGGCGCCCGCTTTTGAAATCTGGAATTTTCGACTCATTCCTCGCGCGGACTGAAGTGGGACTTCTTGGCGAGCTCCTTCCAGAGGGCGTATTCCTCCTTGCTCATCCGGGTGGGGATGCGGACATGGGCGACGATGGTGAGGTCGCCATGCTCCCCGTTCTCATCGACGACGCCATGGCCGGGAAGCCGGAGTCGGGCTTCGGACTGGATGCCGGAGGGAATCTTGATGCGCACTCTGCCCCGGGGGGAGGCAATTTCTATTTCCGTGCCGAGGACGGCTTCCTGCGGGGTGAGGTTGAGATCGTGGATGAGTTCGCCGTCGTCCAACCTCAGATCCGGATCCCCCGCGAGTTTGACGGTGAGGTAGAGGTCGCCAGCGGGCCCGCCGTGCGGGCCCTTGTAGCCTTTGCCTTTGAGTCGCAGGCGTTGGCCCTCTTTGACTCCGGGCGGAATTCGCACCTGGTGGTGGACGGACTTGACCACGAAACCCTGGCCCTTGCAGACGAGGCAGCGACTGCCATCGCCGTCGCAGGCGTTGCAGGGAAGTTTCAGGCGGACGGTGATGGGGCGGGCGGCCCCGTGAATGGCCTCATCCAGGGTGACCATGAGGTCGGCCTCCACGTCATTGTCGCTGAGGGACTGCTCCGGCTTGGCGGCCTGCCTTGATTTCTCTGGGGCTGGGCGGTGAGGGGCGCTTCCTGCTGTGGCTCCAGGCCGGGCGGAGGTTGAACGCCGTTTTGCGCCGCCGGCAGCCGGTTCGTTGCTTCGTTCCTCGGCGGCAAAGAACTTCTCAAAGAAATCGCTGAATCCGGTTCCGGCAAAGTGGAATTCGAAATCCTCGCCCAGTCCGCCGAAGGGGGTGAAGGATTCCTTGTCCTCCCAATCGGCCCCCAGTTTGTCGTATTTGCGGCGCTTGTCGGGATCGCCGAGCACGGCGTTGGCTTCGTTGATCTCCTTGAAGAGATCCTCGGCCTTGGGATCGTCGCGGGCGACATCCGGGTGATACTTGCGGGCCAATTTGCGGAACGCGCTGCGCACCTCGGCCTGGTCGGCGTCGCGATCGATGCCAAGGGTCTTGTAGTAATCTTTGAATTCGATGGCCATATGTGCGTGGCGGTCGGGGGGAAACTAACGGCTGCCATTGCGGACGAAAAGCGAATCCTCGTGTCGGTTGCGCGGACTGAGGCTTTGGCTTAGCATGGTCGAATGAGCAAAGCCGTCAAACTGCCCCCGGTCATCGAGGATCGGAAGCCGCCGAGGATCCCGGAGCCGGCGCCTGGAGTTCGGGGGCGGCGGGCCCGGAGTTTGCGCATGCATCCCTTCAGCGGCGGCCTGATGTTGCTGATCGACTTCCTGTGTTTCGGGGCCAATGCGCTGACGGCGGGTTTGTCGACGCCCTGGGTGATTGCCGGCGCGTTCGGACTGAGTTCCGCGGGCGTCTTCATGGCCCAGAAGTTTCTGGACGAGGATGGTTTCGGGGCGTCCTTGGCGAAGGCGTTCTTTGCCGGGGTGATCACGGCGGTTCCGACCCCGATCCTGGGCACCATTGTTGGCGCGGCGATCATCAAATATTCCGGGCTGGACCGGCTGGAGGCGGAGGCGAGGGCGGTGGTGAAGCACAAGTCGGTCTCGGATTGATTGACGCCGGGGGCGTCCCCGACCAAGCTTCGCGCCGGTTATGGCGCAAACATCCAAGAACGAGAAAAGGCGTGTCGTGCTGGAGGTCGAGGACCTCCGAATCGAGCGCGGCGTGACGGCGTTGATCCACGACATTTCCTGGCGTGTCAATGCGGGTGAGCACTGGGTCGCGCTGGGAGCCAACGGTTCCGGCAAGACGTCACTGCTGCGGGCCCTGACCGGATACCTGATGCCGACCGAGGGCGAGATCCGGTTGTTGGAGGAGGTCTACGGTGAGTCGGACTGGCGCGAACTACGCAAGAAGATTGGTCTGGTCAGTTCGGCGGTGCGGGAGTTGATGTCGGACTCGGAGCCTGCGCTCGATGCCGTTGTCACCGGCAAGTATGCCATGGTCGATCACTGGGGTGAGGTGTTGGAGGAGGATCGGAAGGCGGGGATGCGGATTCTGCGCCAGATTGAATGCGCCCACCTGGCCGAGCGACCATGGGCCTACCTGTCCCAGGGAGAGCGCCAACGGGTGTTGATCGGTCGCGCGTTGATGGCGAAGCCGAAACTGCTGATCCTTGATGAGCCCTGCGCCGGACTGGATCCGGCGGCGCGAGAGCATTTCTTGCAATTTGTGGAGGCCCTGGGCAGGAAACGCAATGCGCCGACGCTGGTGTTGGTCACGCATCATGTTGAGGAGATCATGCCCATCTTCTCGCACGCGTTGATTCTGAAGAACGGAGGGGTGTTGGCTTCGGGAACGAAAGAGGAGGTTCTGAATTCCCGTGTCCTGAGCGACGCCTTTGCGTCCCCGGTCAAGTTGAGGCGAACGGGTGGCCGGTATTCTCTCGCGGTCACGCCGGTCTCTCGTGGGGTGATGTAGGTCCGGCTACTTTCGCTGCCGCAGGGCTCGCACGATTCGCAGGACGTCATAGCTGTGCCTGCCGTCGAGGGCGTCGAACACGCGGCCCAGTGGTGGGTTGGCGCCCGCTTCGTCGAAGGCGGATTCGATTTCCCTGCGAACTTCCGCGGGAACAAGGCGATCCGTGTCCAGTGATTCGCCATGGATCACGCCTTCCGTGAGATGGTTCCACACAGTGCCCTCCTTGAGATTGCGTTCGGCGGCGACGGCGGTCGGGGACATGCCGGACTGGAACAGCTTCAGCGTCTCATGGGCAGTATGGCCGACCCGACGTTTGGGTTGGCGCGGGGCTGGGGCAATCTCTGTTTCCTCGGCGAAATCCTGCCGTGGATGACTCTGCAGGTGACGCGCGATCTCGGCCATGAAGGGGGAGCCGAACTCGCTGAGTTTGCGCGCGCCGACGCCGCTGATGCGTGAAAACTCGCGGCCGGTCGTCGGGTAGTCCCGGGCCATCCAACGGAGCGAGACATCCGAGAAAACGATGTAGGGAGCGACGTTCAGTTCCTCGGCGATGCGGTGACGCAGTCCGCGCAAGGCCTCGAACAGGGTCTCGTCGCAGGCGATGTCGCCGACCTGACGACGTTTGGGTTCCGGCGCGGTGGCGGGGCGGGTGAGTTCGATGGGGCGCCGGTCGGAAAGGGCGTCGGCTCCCTGTTGGGTGATCTGGATGACGCTGAACTTGCCGGTGGTCTGGGCGACGTAGCCCAGGCGCGCCAGTTCGCGGCCGATGGCGGCCCACTCGGCCTTCTTGTGTTCGCCGCCGATGCCGTAGGTGCTCAGTTGACTGTGGCCCCACTTGCGGATCCTCTCCGTATTGGCTCCGACCAGCACATCCACCACGTGATTCAGGCCGACGCTGAAGCCGCCGTGGCGATAGATGCGAACGACGCAGGAAAGAAACTTCTGGGCGGCGACGGTCCCGTCGAAGGTCTCGCGGGGAGAGACGCAATTGTCGCAGGCGCCGCAGTTCTCTTCGGCGAAGGATTCGCCGAAGTAGCCGAGCAGTTCGATGCGTCGGCACTTGGAGGATTCGGCGTAGTGGACGATTTGCTGCAATTGTTCGCGGGCGATTTCCTGCTCGCGCGGGTCGGATTTCTCGTCGATGAAGCGGGTGTGTTTGACGACGTCGCCGGGGCTGAAGAGGAGGAGGCATTCGCTGGGCAGGCTGTCGCGTCCGGCGCGTCCGGTTTCCTGGTAGTAGCCTTCCACGTTCTTGGGCAGATCGTAGTGCATGACGAACCGGACGTTGGGTTTGTCGATGCCCATGCCGAAGGCGATGGTGGCGCAGATGATCTTGACCTCGTCGCGGATGAAAGCCTCCTGGTTGCCGGCGCGTTCCTCCTTGGTCAGGCCGGCATGGTAGGGGCGGGCGTTGAGACCGTCGTCATTCAAACGCGAGGCCAATGTCTCGGTGGCCTTGCGGCTGGAGCAATAGATGATGCCGCTTTCATTGGCGCGGGATTGGATGAAATCGAAGGCCTGGTCGTAGGCGCGATTTCGCGGGATGACGCGGTAGGTGAGATTGGGGCGGTTGAAACTGGCGACGTATTCTTCCGGCGCATTCAGCTTCAGTTGGTTGACGATGTCGCCGCGCACGCGTTTGGTGGCGGTGGCCGTCAGGGCCATGATGGGGATGCCGGGCAGGAGATTTCGGAGTTCGGCGAGTTGGCGGTATTCCGGGCGGAAGTCATGGCCCCATTCGCTGATGCAGTGGGCCTCGTCGATGGCGATCAGATTGACATTCCAGCGCTGGAGATCCTCCAGGAAACCGGAGAGCATCAGGCGTTCGGGAGCCACGTAGAGCAGGCGGAACTCGCCATTGTGCAGGCCGCGGAGGCGCGGTCGCGCCTCGCCCTGGGCGAGGGAGGAATTGAGGTAGGTGGCCGGAATGCCGTTGGCTGTGAGACCGTCGACCTGGTCCTTCATCAACGCGATCAGGGGCGACACCACGACGGTCAACCCACCGCGGGCGAGCGCGGGTAGCTGGTAGCATAGCGACTTGCCGCCGCCGGTCGGCAGCAACGCGAAGACATCCCGGCCGTTGAGGGAATCCTGGATGATCTCCTCCTGCAATGGGCGGAACGTTTCATAACCGAAGTTCTCCTTCAGCAGGGCGTGAAGGTCTATGGAGTCTGTCATACAGCGGGTCCTTGCTTGCTCCGAATCTCTCAACGATCCGTTCGGCGCGCCAGTCTTTCCTGTCGGGAGTCGGGCTGGTTGTAGAAGGGCGTTTCCGCATGCGCGACAGCGTCTTGGGCTGCGGCGCGGTGCGCCGCTTTGAAGCGTGTTCGACTACGGAGGCGTGTCGGCATGACGATGGGCGGGGCTTGACCGTTCGCGCAACTCTGGGCGTCCCCTGGTCGGGGCGAGTTCCCAAGCCCGACAAAGCGGTCTTCGAGCCTGCGCTCCAAGACGCTGCCGCGCGGTTGGACGTTTCTTTGTCTGCGGGATCGTGGCGCCTTGACAAAGGCGACCGCCCTACTTCTTCACGGGCACCAGGATTTCCTGACCGATGCGCAGGGCGGTGGGTTCGACGCCGGGGTTGGCAGCGATGATGTCCTTCACGTTGGAGCCGTATTGGCGGGCGATGGCGTAAAAGGTTTCGCCCTTGGCGACCTTGTGGCGGGTGAAATCGAGTTCGGCGTCGCTGGGAGCGTTCTCCGGCGGGAAGGGCGCGGAGGTGTCCGCGCCGAGCGGTTTCACTTCCCTGGGCTCGGTGGCCGCGACGGGCTCCGACGAGGGATCGGTCGTTTTGCAGGCCGAGGAAAGGCAGGGAAAGGCGGACAAGCAATTTGATTGGCATTTGCCGAAAGTAGCGGATCCGAGGGCGGCCCGGAAGAACGGAAAGGTCAGACCGGGCCAAAAAAACTGCGGGGTTCCCGAGGGCCGCCAATTATCCCCCAAAGAACAGGAGGACGATCAGTTGAGCGGTCAGGATGCGGCTCAGCATGGCAGCTGGATAGACCGTGGCGTAGGCCAGTGACGGCTCTTCCGAATCTGCCAGGTTTCCCACGAACGCGAGAGCCGGCGGGTCGGTCATGCTGCCGCTGAGGAGGCCTGCGATGGCGAGAAAATTGAGTTTGAGAAAGCGTTTGGCGATCCAGCCGGCGAGGAGCAACGGTCCCATCGAGACCGCCAGCGCGCAACCGGCCCAGAGCAGGCCCTTGAGGCTGAACACAGAGGCGAAGAACTTGGGGCCGGCGCCGAGGCCGACCGTGGCGAGGAACAGGATGATGCCCAACTCACGAAATGCGAGATTCGTGTTGAGCGGCATATGCCAGACAAGCGGCCCGAGGCGACCCAGTCGGCTGAGCAGCATGGCCATGATCAGGGGGCCGCCGGCCAGGCCCAACTTCAGCGGACTGGTGAGACCGGGTAGGTTAAGGGGCGCCATGCCGAGCAAGGCTCCGAGGGCGAGTCCGAGGAAGACCGGCAGGAAGTGGGTCGTGTTCAGCTCCTTGATGGAGTTGCCCAGTTCCTGCTCCGCCGCCGTCAGGTTTTCCGGCGTGCCCACGACATGGAGGAAGTCGCCGAACTGCAGGCGGTGGCGGCCGGTGGCCGGCATTTCGACGCCGGCGCGGACGATCCGCGTAATGGTGACGCCATAGCGATGATCGAGTCCCAGTTCCCGCAGCGGTCGGCCCAGCAGTGGTTTTCTCGTGACCACGATGCGACGGAAAGTCAGCGGCCCCGCCGCGTCCATCAGATCCCGATCTGAGACGGAGCCGATGATGAGTTGGAAGCGCGCGAGCTGTTCCGCGGTTCCGACCGCCAGCAGAATGTCGCCCAGATGAACGGTTTTCTCCTCGTTGGCATTGATCGGTTCGAATGCGTCGGGGCGCATGATGCGGGAGATGTTGACCTGGAGTTCGGCGACGCCGGGCAGGTCCTTGAGTTTGAGGCCGTCCAGGTTGGCGTTCTCGACGGTGACGTTGAGGCGCTGCAAGGGCTTGGCTCGGCCGTTGCGTTCGGTGGCCATGCGTTTTGCCTCGGCGACGGGGTCGATCCGCCAGACTCGTTTCAGGGTCAGGATGCTGAGGATGATGCCGAGAATGCCGATGGGATAGACGGCGGAATAGGCCACCGGCGAGAGAGCCTGCTGTGCGCTCTCAATGTCGGGCAACGAGGCCATGGCCTGCTGCACGGCGCCGAGTGAGGGGGTGTTGGTCGTGGCGCCGGAGAAGAGACCCGGAATCGCGCCGGGGTCGAGGCCCAGGAGTTTGCCCAAGATACAGACAAGAATGCCGCCGGTCGCCACGATGCCGACTGCGAGAAGATTCAGGCCCAAGCCTTCTGCGCGAAGGGAGGCGATGCAGCCGGGGCCGAGCTGCATGCCCATCGTGAAGACGAAGAGCATCAGGCCGAACTCCCGGACGAAGTGCAGGGTTTCCGGATCGACAGGGGTGACGACGCAGCCGATCGCCAAACCGGCGAACAAGGCGCCGGTGGAGCCGAGCCCGATGCCTTTGATCCGCCAGGAGCCGATGGCGAGTCCGAGTGCGGCCACTCCTGTCAGGATGATCAGCGTCCATCCGACATCGGCGTAGGCTTGCGGCTCGGCGGCCAGGGGGGCGAGATCCCTCATGAATCAGGGGGCTCGGGCAACGGCGCGTTGGCGCGGTGAGATAGTCCAATTTGAGCAGGCAGGCTGAATTGGAACAGGACTTGTTCAGGATGAGACATCGGTACGGTTGTCTCAATCGCCGACGCCGAGATCTTCGAACGTGGCCCGCAAGGCCGTGCCCATGAGCACGTAGTCATGGAAGTTGCCCCTCATGTCCTGAATGTAGTCGTTGAGCCGGATGAACTGTTCGAAGCCGGCCTCCGCCAATGCCTTGATGGCATTCTCGCGGTCGCCGTTCAATTCCGATTCCAGCCGCAGGAGGCCGCTGTTTTTGGCGGAGGTGACGATTTCGCCGATCAGTTGATTGACGATGCCGAGATTGTGGAAATCCGGATGTGTGAGCAGGGCAACCTTGCCAATATGGTGCTTCCAGCCGCCATTGCGCAGTTGTAGGCAGGCCAAGGCCGCCATGGTCCCGTCGACAAACGCGATCAGGGGCAGGTTTGCGGCGAAGTCCGGGTCCGCAATTCAGCGGCGGAACAAGCTTCCGTCGGCGATCTGGTTGCGCACGAACAACTGTTCGCGCTCGGGGATCGCGGTGTGGAACTCGCGGAAGGCGGATTCATCCGAGGTTTGGAGGGGCCGGATGGAGCAGGGTGAACCGTCGCGCAGGGTGACGCGAACCGGAAAACGTCCGATGTCTGGGTCTGCCATGCGGTCGGGTTAGCATCCGCCATGCCAATGAATCGCCGGGCAGCGATTTGCGGGCGGAGCCCCTTTGGGTCAGACCACCTCAATTGACCACATTTCGCAATGGCTCCCCCTGCAACGCCCGCCGACAGTTCTGGCTTCCCTTGACGCGCATGTCGATGAGGCCATCCTCGCAGTAGAAGGCCGAGTGGGGGTTGATGAGGATTCGGTCGTGGGCGACATGATCCGGATTGCGCCACGCGGCGATGAGCGGATCGTCATCGGCCGGCGGTTCGGTTGGGAGGACATCGATGGCCGCGCCGCGGAGATGCTCGTTGGTCACGGCGTCGAGGACGGCGTGCGGATCGACGACCACGCCGCGGGCGGTGTTCACGAGGAAGGAGCCCGGTTTCATCCGGGCGATGGCGCGGGCGTCGATCATGCCGGATGTCTCCGGGGTGGAAGGGCAGTGCATGCTCAGAATGTCGGACTGCGCCAGCAGTTCATCCAAGGTCTCCACGCGTCGCACCCCGACTGACTTGTCGCGGCCATCCGGGACGTAGGGATCGTAGAAGGCGACATCGAGCCCGAGGGCCTTGGCGCGGATGGCTGTCGCGATTCCGATGCGGCCGAGTCCGACGATGCCGAACACCTTGTCGCGGAGTCGATGTAGCGGGACGGTCTGGGTGTAGGACCAATCGCCCTTGCCGTGTTGGAGTCGCGAGTTGAGGTAGTGAATCCCCCGAGTGAGTGAAAGCGCCATGCCGATGGCGGAGTCCGCGACCTCTTCCGTGCCATAGTCGGGAACATTGGCGACAGGGATGCCGAATTCGCGCGCGAGCTTGTGGTCCACATTGTCGAAGCCCACGCCGCAACGGACGATCAGCTTGCACTGCTTCAGGCGGCGCAGGGTGGGCTCCGTCAAGGTGATGAAGTGGTAGAGCATGATGGCGTCGGCGTCGTCAATGCGCTCATCGAGAGACGCCTCGCCCATGGCGTTGAGGCCGACGACCTCAGCGATGTCGCCGAGGATCTCGCGTTCCTTCTCGAAGGGTTCCTGGATGAAGTCGGTGACGACCACTTTGAATTCTTTGCTCATGAAGGGCGCATTCTCAGGGGAACTGCGACAAAAAGACAAGGGAATGGAGACAGGGGAATATTCTCCATTCCTTTGTCTCAATTCCCTTGTCAGTTCCTTGTGCCAGGGGGAGGCATGGGATCACCGGTGTTTCCAAAGTGGGGTGCCCCTCCTTGTCTCCGCGTAGGAGCGGGATAGGACTGTTTGGAGCTTGAGGGTCGAGTCCTGATTCCGAATTGACACCTTGGGTTCTTGTTTTTGGTTCATAGGACACTGACTTTCAGCCGTTGGAGCCCCGCGTAGCGGAGGCGGG
>CAZFLK010000014.1:0-58193 GCA_964519245.1 uncultured Verrucomicrobiota bacterium | reverse complement strand
CAGTTCGGGATGACCGCACTGGTTGCCCAGATCGGCCAACGCCTGCTGGAACTTCTTGCTGGAACCGTTGCGCGGATCGCACCACATCTGGCAGTTCGCTGATTGGGGTTGCTCGTAGGACGGGGCCAGCAAGGCGCAGTCGTGCTTCCGGGCCAGCGCTTGCCAATGAAGGTCAAAAGCCCCGGTCTGGCCGGACTTGCAGGAGCCCTCGCCACAGCCATGCTGGTGCACGATCACCCCGCGCAAGCTCTTCACGCCCCCAGGGATCCAAACGGTGTATTGCACGGGAAAGATCAGTTCGCCCGGCTTGTCCGACGCCTGGTAACGAATGCGGTAATACGGCGGCTCCACCGGCGGCGGATTGTCATAGGGCGCTTTTTGGGCCGACGCGGAACCGACGACCAGGAGAATAACGGCAAGGAGGCATCGCATCCGACAATGAAGGAGTCGCAAACCGGAGTCGTCGAGACAAAACCACCGCCTCCCTTCGGCCTCCTTGACATCGCCTCCGCCTTGCGCAAACACTCCCCGCCCTATGTCGGACAAGCATGACAACGCACTGATGGAAAAGATCGTCTCGCTGTGCAAGCGACGCGGCTTCATTTTCCAGTCTTCTGAAATCTACGGCGGCATCAACGGCTTCTGGGACTACGGCCCCCTCGGAGCTGAACTGAAACGCAACGTCAAGGACACCTGGTGGAATGACATGGTCCACAAGCGCGAGGACATCGCCGGCCTCGACGCCACCATCATCATGCACCCGGACATCTGGAAGGCCAGCGGGCACGTCGGCACCTTCAGCGACCCCATGGTCGACTGCAAGACCTGCAAGGGCCGCTTCCGCGCCGACCAACTCGAAGAGACGGCCTGCCCCCAGAAACCCAGCAAGTGCGTGGCCGAATGCGAGGGCGAAAAGACCGAACCGCGCGATTTCAACCTGATGTTCAAGACCTACGTCGGTCCGGTCGAACACGAGGACAACGTCGCCTACCTCCGCCCCGAAACGGCGCAAGCCATCTTTGCCCAGTTCAAGAACGTGGTGGACTCCTCGCGTCAGAAGGTGCCCTTCGGCATCGCGCAGGTCGGCAAGGCCTTCCGGAACGAGATCAACCCGCGCAACTACACCTTCCGCTCGCGCGAATTCGAGCAGATGGAGATCGAGTTCTTCATCCGCCCGGACGAGGTCGTCCAGGCCATCTGCGGCGCCGTCCAGGAGCCTGGGGAGAATGACAAGTGTGGGACGCCCGCGAAGGAATGGGGTTGGAACGCCTGGCACAAGCACTGGTTCGAGGCCCGCCTGGATTGGTACGAAAGCATCGGCCTCCCCGCGGAGAAGCTGCACATCCGCTGGCAGACGCCCGAGGAATTGGCCCACTACGCCAAGGCGACCGCCGATGTGGAGTTCGACTTTCCCTTCGGCCAGCAGGAACTCGAAGGCATCGCCGCCCGCGGCAACTACGACCTCTCCAAGCACCAGGCCTGCTCCGGCAAGCCGCAGATCTACTTCGACGACGAGTTCCAGGCGGCCATCAAGAAGCTGGATAAGGCCAAGGCCAAAGAACTCGCCGAATCCTACCGCGCCGCCCGCATCCGGTATTTCTGCGCGGCGATTGACGAATCCATGTCCGCGGAGGACAAGGCGGAGATTGAGGCCCACGCGGAAAAGGTCACCAAGGACGACGTCGCCCAGTTCCTCAAGGGCAACTACATCCCCCATGTCATCGAGCCCAGCGCCGGGGCCGACCGCCTCGTGCTCGCCCTGCTCTGCTCGGCCTACGCTGAGGAGACCGTCGCCGACGCCAAGGGCAAGGAAGAGACCCGCGTCGTCATGCGCTTCAGCCCGCGCGTCGCGCCCATCAAGGTCGGCATCCTGCCGCTGCTGAAGAACAAGCCGGAACTGGTCGCCAAGGCGAAGGAGATCAAGGCCATGCTCCAACCGCTGATGACCGTCTTCTACGATGAGACCGGAGCCATCGGCCGCCGCTACCGTCGCCAGGACGAAGCCGGAACGCCATTCTGTGTCACCGTTGACTTCGACACCTTGGGCGACGGCGAGGACGCCAGCCTCGAAGGCACGGTCACGCTGCGCCACCGGGATTCCATGGAGCAGGAGCGGGTGAAGATCGAGGACCTGATCGGCCTGCTCGCGCCCCAGGTCCGTTGACCTGGACGAGCCTCCCGATCACCGGCATCCGCTGGAACGCTCAGAGCGACTGCCCGGCCCCGAGGCTGATCAGGTGGCCCGTCGTGCGAATGAACATCGTCTCGTTCGCAATGGCCGGGGTCGACTGAATCTCCTCGCCAAGGTCGTTCTTGGCGATCACCTCGAACTTCTCGACGGCCCGAATGACCGCCACTTCGCCGGCGGTGGAGATGCAATAGAACTTGCCGTCCACCAGGATGGGAGCCCCGAAGGTTCGCCCGCAAACGCGCTCGCGCCAACGGACCGACCCGGATCGGGCATCCACGCAGGAGGCGATCCCCTTGTCGCTGATCATGTAGAAGTTCCCCTCGTAGTAAACCGGAGTGGGCACATAAGGCGCCGCTTCATGGAGACGCCAAGCCAAATCCGGCTTCTTTCCGGCGCGATTCCCCGGACGAATGGCCGTCACAAAGTTTCCGCCGCCGCCGCTGCCGGTGGATCCGATGATGACGCCGCCCCCGATCACCGGCGAGCTGCAACTCCGTTTGTCGAAGGCGTCCTCATAGGTCCAGAGCATCTTGCCGGTGTCCGGATCCACGGCGCTGATGCCGTAAGAATAGCTGTTGAGGATGAGCGAGGCCTTCTCGCCTTTCGGCGTGTAAATGCAAGGCGTCGAATAAGCGGTCTTCTCACTCCCCTTGCGGGCGGTCTTCCAGACGGTTTTCCCGGTCTCCGCATCCAACGCGACCATGTGGGAATCGTCGTTCTGGTCATTGGGCACGATCAACTTGCCTTCAAAGAGAATGGCTGACGCCCCCAGTCCGTGCGCGCTGGCAAAGGATCCCAGATCCCGCTCCCAGACCTTGCTGCCGTCGTGCGTATACGCCAACGCCACATGCTTCTCCGGCGTGGACCAGGTCATGTAGACGCGCTCCCCGTCGACGCAGGGCGTCGACGCCGCAAAGCTGTTGAGCTTGTGCTTCCGGAAGGGCGCAAAGTCGATCCTGGCCTCCCATAGCAGGGCCCCGTTTTTCACGCTGTGGCAGCGCAAGTGATTGCCGGCCTTGTCGGGATCCGTGGTCGTCACGAAGATGCGGTGGCCCCAGACCACGGGCGACGAATGTCCCGTCCCCGGCAGCTTCACCTTCCAATTGTAGTCCTTGGCGGTCCACTTGACCGGGATGGTCTTGGCCTCGCTCACGCCCGTCCCGTTCGGGCCGCGAAATCGCGTCCATTCCTGGGCGTTTGAAGATCCGACCGCGAGAACGACAGCCGCCGCGGTGATGGAAATCATTTTGTTGGCATTCATTTGATGGAGAAATATGACGAAGACCGCCGCGGTTTTCATCAAGCGACTTCGCTTTTTTGATCAGATTCGGATAGTAGAATTGCAGCGATCCACGAGTCCAGCGCTCATACGAGCGAATCCCTCAAACCTCCAACAGCATGCGCGCGGGGTTCTCGATCAGTTCCTTGACGCGCTTGAGGAAAGTGACGGCCTCCTTGCCATCGACGATGCGATGGTCGTAGCTAAGGGCGAGATACATCATGGGGCGAATGACAACTTGGCCGTCGACCGCAACAGGACGCTCCTGAATGGAGTGCATGCCCAGCACGCCGCTCTGGGGCGGATTCACGATCGGGGTGGACAGCAGGGAGCCATAAACGCCGCCGTTGCTGATGGTGAACGTGCCCCCCGTCAACTCGTCAGGGGAAATCTTGTTCTCCTTCGCCCGGCTGGCGAAATCGCCGATGGCCTTCTCCACTTCGGCGAAACTCATGCGTTCGGCGTTGCGCAGGACGGGAACCACCAGGCCCTTGCCGCCGCCGATCGCCACGCCGATGTCGTGATAGTTGCGGTAGACGATCTCCTCGCCGCGAATTTCCGCGTTCAACTCGGGACACTCCTTCAACGCCTCCACGACACTCTTCACGAAGAAGGACATGAACCCGACCTTGATGCCATGCTTCGCGACGAAAGCCTCTTGGTGCGACTTGCGGAGGGCCATGACCTCCGACATGTCCGCCTCGTTGAACGTCGTGAGCATGGCCATGGATTGCTGCGCCTCGACCAATCGCCGCGCGACCGTGCGACGCAACCGGCTCATGCGAACCGCCTCTTCCTGCCGCGCGCCGCTCACCGCGCCGGACGCGGGCGCCGGACTTGCCGCCGGTTTGGCCGCCGGGGCCGACGAGTCAGAAGCCGGTTTCTCCGCCGTTTCGCCAGATTTCATCTTTTCGACATGACGCAGCACATCCTCTTTCAGCAAACGCCCGCCCGGGCCGGTCGCCTCCACATCTCCGGCCTTCAATCCGTGCTCGTCCAGCGCCAACTCCGCCGCAGGCATGATCCTCGCTTCATCACCGGACTCCCCATCCTCATCGACCGGCCCTTCGTCGACCTCACCCGCGTCGTCATCCGCACCCTCAACTGGTTCCTCGCTCCCATTGCCCGCGCCTGCCTCCATCAAGGCCACCACGGCGCCGATGGCGCAGACCTCGCCAGCCGCTTTGACAATCTGGCTCAGAACGCCGTCTTCCGGCGCCAACAACTCCACCGACGCTTTCTCGGATTCCAAGACGGCAACCGGCTCATCCTTGCCGACTGCATCGCCTGCCTTCTTCAGCCATTCGCCGATTTCGACTTCGGTGATGGATTCGCCGACTGTAGGGACCTTGAGTTCGATGGACATGATGTGTGATCAGTTGAAACGGTAATGCGTGGGGGAAAGAGGGGAGCTCATCCAATGCCGAAGGCCGCCTCGAGGACCTTGCGTTGCTCGCGCTTGTGACTGTTGGCCGAGCCGGTGGCGGGACTGGCCGATTCGGGACGACTGACGCAAATCAGGGGATGCTCGCCGAAAAGGTCACAGCCAAAGCGCGCCCTGAGGTAGCGCCAGGCCCCCATATTCTCCGGTTCCTCCTGCGTCCAGATCACGGGCACGCCGGCCGGATAGTCGCTCAACGCCGAGGTGAGCGTGGCTTCACGAAGCGGATACAGCTGCTCCAGGCGCAGGATGGCCACATCCTCGCGCCGGGTTTCCTCCCGCAGCTTTTCGAGCTCGTAGTAAATCTTGCCGGAGCAAAGCAGCAGCCGTTTCACCCCCCGCTTGTCCAGCGACCGCTCGTCGCGCAACAAGGGCTGAAATGTCCCGCTCTCGATCTCCTCCAAGGACGACACAACTTTCGGGTGCCGTAGCAGGCTCTTGGGCGACATGACAATCAACGGCTTCCGAACGGGGCTCACAACCTGCCGGCGCAGCATGTGAAAATACTGAGCGGGGGTGGTCGGATTGCAAATGCGCATGTTGTCCTCGGCGGCAAGGTCGAGGTAGCGCTCGAGACGCGCGCTGGAATGCTCCGGTCCCATGCCCTCAAAGCCGTGCGGCAACAGGGTCACCAGTCCGGAAAGCCGGTTCCACTTGTCCTCGGCGCTGGAAATAAACTGATCGAAGATCACCTGCGCCACGTTGGCGAAGTCGCCGAACTGCGCCTCCCAGACGGTCAATCCGTCCGGATACTCCAGGCTGTAGCCATAGTCAAACCCGAGCACGCCGGTCTCGGTCAAGGGACTGTTGTAAATCTCGACCGGTTTCTGGTCCGCCGAAAACTCCGCCAAGGGAATGTAGGTCAGGCCGTCTTCATAATCGTAAAGCACGGCGTGGCGATGACTGAAGGTGCCCCGGCGGCAATCCTGTCCGGAGAGCCGGACGCGATAGCCGTCCAGGGCGCAGGTGGCGAGGGCCAGCGCCTCCGCCGCCGCCCAATCCAAGGGCCGTTCCCCCTTGGCCATGTCGCGCCGCGCCTCAAGCAGCTTGACGATCTTCGGGTGCGGGGTGAAGTCTTCAGGCCAGCGGGTCAACGCATCCAGCGTCTTGACGGCAATTGCCTTCTCCACGCCCGTTGCGGGACTGTCCTGATCTTCCCCGCCCTCAAAACTGCTGCGGGACCAGATGCCGCGGGTTTTCTCCAGGGGGCGTTGGTAGGTCTCGCTGCGGGCCTCCGCCAGGTGGGCTTCCAGCTTGTCCCGACGCTCCTCGGTGAGTTGGTCCGCCTCCTCGCGGGTGATGCCCTTCAGCCGCAGCAAGTGATCCAAGTAGCCCTCCAGCACGGTCTTGCGCTTGCGGATGGCGCGGTAGAGCATCGGCTGCGTGAAGGTCGGCTCGTCCGTTTCGTTGTGGCCCAAGCGACGATAGCCATACATGTCGATCACCACGTCGCGCTTGAAGGCCTTGCGGAAATCCATGGCAATCCGCACGACCTGCGCCACCGCCTCGGGATCTTCGCCGTTCACGTGGAAAATCGGGATGTGCAGCATCTTCGCCACATCGGTGGCGTAAATGCTGGAGCGATGCTCCTTGGGCGAGGTGGTGAAGCCGATCTGGTTGTTGACGATGACGTGCAGCGTGCCGCCGACCGAATAGCCGGCCAACTGGCTCATGTTCAGCGTCTCCTGGATGATTCCCTCCCCCGGAAAAGCCGCGTCGCCGTGGATCAACAAGCACATGCACCGCTCCTGAAAGGTGTCGTCCACCCGGTCCTGCTTCGCGCGGACGCGTCCCATGGCCACCGAATTGACAAACTCCAGGTGCGACGGATTGAAGCACAGGGACAGGTGAACGTCGTCGCCGGCGTTGGTCTTCCAGTCGTGACTGTAGCCCAGGTGATACTTCACATCGCCGCGACCTTCGTAGAGATCCGGATCCGCGTCGGCAAACTCGCGAAAGATCTCCCGGGGGCACTTGCCCATGATGTTGGCGAGCACATTGAGGCGGCCGCGATGCGCCATCCCGAGGACAATCTCCTTTGTGCCCTGCTGCCCCGCATGCTCGATCGCCAGATCCAACAAGGGAATCAGACTCTCACACCCGTCCAACGAAAAACTCTTCGCGCCGATGAACTTCTTGTGCAGGAACTCCTCGAAGGTCACGGCGTCGATGAGCCGGGTCAGGATGCGCCGTTGTTCGGCCCGTCCCAGCTCCAAACGGTTCTCCGTGCCCTCCATCCGCCGCTGCAACCAGCGCCGGACCTGGATGTCGCCGATGTGCATGTACTGCACGCCGATCGAGCGGCAATAGGTGTTGCGAAGGTGATCGAGGATCTCATCGATCGTAAGATCGCCCTCACACTGGAGCGTCGAACAGTGGACCTTGCGCGCATAATCCTCCTCGCTGAAGTGGAAATAGTCCATCTCCAGTTCGGGCGGCACCATGCGAGGGCGGTCCAGGGGGTCGATCTTGGCAATGCGATGCCCGCGAAGTCGATAATTGCGAATCAACTGGTTCACCCGGTCCTGCAGTAACGCGACCTTGGCCGCCTCTCCTTCGTCGACCGCCGCCGAACCGCCGTTGCCACTGCTGTTGCCAACCGCCGCCGGGGGATCGAACAGGCTGGCCGGGCGAAACGACGGGCGAAGGCCATTGCCATTGCCATTGCCATTGCGCGCCCCATCCCCATTCTCCTGCTCATCAAAGAATTGCCGCCAATCCTCGGGAACTGCATTGCGGTCCTTCAGGAAGGCCTCGTAGAGCCCTTCAACGAAGGCCAGGTTGTTGCAGTTGGGAAGGTTGTCAGAGGCGCTCATGGCGTCATGGCGGATTGGCGATCATGGGCCTTCGTTCGACCGGTTTGGCGCAGGTGTCAACAGGACTGCCAGACTAGAACCCCCGGCAGCGAGTGTCAAAGCTCCAACGATTCCGCCCCCCGAAAACCGGGACCTCGCGCAGAATTGAATTGGCCGCCCGCCCGCCAGACTTCAGGCTGCCAGCCATGGAATTGTTCAAATCATCGGATGAAGCCTTCGCCCGGAACGCAACCCGCGCCGAGGCGCGGCGCAACGCCGTCGCCAAGGCCCGCTTGAATCGCCTGATGACCCTCGGAGCCGCCGTTGTCTTCTGCCTGGCATTCGCGGCCATGGCTTGGAATCGGGCGCCCTCGGCCGATGTCTTCGGCTTTCTCACCCTCGTCAACTTCGGCCTCTTCCTGAAGTCGGACTCCGACGTGAAGCTGCTGTTGGTCGCGCAGGCGCTGGACGACGACGGGGCGCAACCGGAGGTCAGCTGACAAACACGATGGAGGTCTTGTAACCCTCGTCCGTTTTCTCCGTCCCGGCCGCGTTCGGATCCAGCACGCATTCGCCATCGACGACAAAGAAATAGCGGTGACGGCCATGCGTCAACCGGACGCCCGTTTCCCACAGTCCGCCGAAGTTCTTCCTCATCGGCGTCCGCTCGGTGTCCCAGTCATTGAAATCGCCGGCAACGGTCACTTTGACGGCCTTGGGCGCGTCGTGCTTGAAGGCGACGCGGACAGTTTTGCCGGCGCCCACGGTCGGGCTGCCGGCCTGGATGGGGGAATGAGGCGACGACATGGTGGAAATGTGCTTCAGATTGGCTGGTGCGCAACTTTGTCGTGGTTCAGCGCCCGGTCGCCAGTTAAAAATCACGCGACCGCGGCCGCTCCTCGAGAGGCCGCCCATTCGCCCGTGGATATCCGCCCGCCCTATGATTGCCCGAGTTTCACTTGAGATCGCGCTCCGCAAGGAGTTCGACTACCTGATACCGGAATCGTTGGCGGACCGCGTGGACGTCGGCAGTCGGGTCAAGGCGCCCTTCGGGCGGCGCAGCGTGATGGGCTGCGTCACCGCCCTGATCGACCAATCGCCGCATGACAAGCTGCGCGCGCTGATCGACGTCGTCGGGGCGCAATCGCTGGTGACGCCGAAGGTGATGAAGCTCGCGCGCTGGATTGGGGAGTACTACTGCTGCGCGCCGGAGACGGCGCTGAAGAGCGTCCTGCCCCAGGCCGTGCGCAAGGAGCAGGAGGGCTGGAAGGAAAGCCTGTTCGTCAGCCTGGTGAAGAACCCTCCCACGGAGCCCGCCAAGCTGACCAAACGGCAGGAGGAGGTTCTGGAGATCGTGCGCCGGAAGGAATCCCTGCTCCTCCGCGAACTGGTCAAGGAGGCGGGAACGACTTCCGACACCGTGCGCCGACTGGAGAACAAAGGGTTGGTCGCAATACAATCCAAGATCGCCGAACGCGACCCCTACGCCCACGAGAACATTTTACCGACGCAACCGCTGGAACTGAACGACGAGCAGGCCACCGCCCTGAAGGCGATCAACGAATCCATGGACGCGATTCAGGCCGGCTCCACGCCGGCCGCGAAGTACTTGTTGCACGGCGTCACCGGCAGCGGCAAGACCGAGGTCTACCTGCAGGCGATCGAGCACGCGCTCAACCAGGGGAAAGGCGCCATCGTGCTCGTTCCGGAGATCTCGCTCACGCCGCAGACAGTGGAGCGTTTCAAGGCCCGATTCTGCTCCGGCACACTCAAGACACTCGTCGCCGTGCTGCACAGCCACCTCTCCAATGGCGAGCGACACGACGAGTGGCACAAGATCCGGCAGGGCCGGGCCAGAATCGTGATCGGGGCCCGGTCGGCAATCTTCGCCCCGGTCGATCCGCTGGGACTGATCATCGTCGACGAGGAGCACGAACATTCCTACAAGCAGGAGGAGGCGCCCCGCTACCATGCGCGCGACGTGGCGGTGGTGCGGGGGCAGATGGAGAACGCCGTTGTCGCGCTGGGTTCGGCGACGCCCTCCATGGAAAGCTTCTTCAACGCGCGCCAAGGCAAGTATCAACTGCTGGAGATGCGCGAGCGCGCCGACGACAAGCGGATGCCGCTCGTCCGGGTCGTGGACATGCGACACGAGTTCCGGGCGCAAAAGGGTCCGCCCATCTTTTCAAACAAGCTGGTCGAAGCCATGCGGCAGCGGTTGGAGCGCAGCGAGCAGACCATTCTTTTCCTGAACCGGCGCGGCTATGCGACCTCTCTGCAATGCCAGGTCTGTGGCTACGTGGCGGAATGCCCGAATTGCAGCGTGTCGCTCACCTATCACCGCGACGAGCAGGCGCTGCGCTGCCACATCTGCGGCCACGCCGCCAAGGCTCCCCGTGCCTGCCCGGAGGAAAGCTGCCAAAGCCCCTCCATCCGCTTCGCCGGACTCGGCACCCAGAAGGTCGAAGAAACCCTGGGCAAGCTCTTCCCCAAGGCGAACATCCGCCGCATGGATTCCGACGTGCTCCGTCGCAAGAACGATTTCCGCAAGATTCTCGGAGAATTCCGGACCGGCAAGATCGACATCCTGATCGGGACGCAGATGATCGCCAAGGGGCTCCATTTCCCCAATGTCACGCTGGTCGGCATCGTGCATGCGGACCTCGGTCTACACATCCCGGATTTCCGCGCCGGAGAACGCACCTTTCAGTTGCTCACTCAGGTCGCCGGTCGGGCCGGCCGCGGCGATGTCGAGGGCGAGGTCTTCGTCCAGTCCTTTACCCCCTTTCACCCGGCCATCCAGTTTGCCCGCCGCCACGACTACGAAGGCTTCTACGACGCCGAAATGGAGTTCCGGGGGCAGTTGAAGTATCCGCCCTTCGGACGGGTCGCGCTGCTGACCCTGCGCGGGCGCAACGAGGACAAGGTATCCTTCTCGGCGGACCAGGTCCGCGGGCGCGCGGAGGAGGCCCTGGCCGGATTGAAAGAGATCAAGATCCTGGGTCCAACGCCGGCCCCCCTCGCCCGGGCCGACAAACAGTTTCGCTACCAGATCATGATCCGCGCCCGGCAAATGGTCCGCATCAGCGCCAAACTCGCGGAAATGACCCAGAAGCTGAAGCTGCCGGATGAAGTCTTCCTGGCGGTCGACATCGATCCGGTAAACCTGTCCTGACCCCCCTTGGCCCCGCCTCCCTCGCAGCGAGACAAAGCTGCGCCAGATGTCAGAACAGGCCGCTTCCCTGGTCCTCCTGCAAAGCCTTGGGAGGTCCGAAGACAACCGACGCGATAACCGCCTGCTGCGCCGTGCCACGTTCGGCAAACATCCCGGCGACCTCCGCAGCCATGGATCCGCCCGTTGGGCGGCGACGCTGGTAAGCGGACGCTGCCACATAACGTTCCGACAAAGCCTCCGAAGGGCGCAGGGGGGTATCCGCACTGCAGTGGGGACAATTCAACGTGTGTCCGACAGCGCCATCCGAAAACAACAACCGGCCGCCGCAATGCACGCACAAACCCTTGTGAAAAAAGTCTCCATCGATATCGGATACCAGCTTGGGAGCGGCCGTCACCGCGCCAAAGGACTGCCGAGACGGCTCAGACGGCGCCGGCGGGGAAAATGAAGCGACCGGAGCAGCGGGCAGCGGGGGCGGCGCGACCGGCTGAGCCGGAGATTCCGGGGCCCTGGCCGGCGCGGGCGCGGGCTTGGGCTCCGGAGCTTTTCCTTCCAATAGCCGGCGAAGCTCCTCCTCCCAGCCGTTCGCGGCAACCGGCTTGCCGCGATCCGGGGAGCGGTCAGACGAACGCGCGCTGGCGTCCTCCGGGAACCAAGGCTCCTGCTCCTGCTCCGCCGCGGCCTTTTCCTCGTTGCGGCGCTGGATCCAGGACGATATCGCCCAGAAAATCGCGATAACGAAATAGAGGAGCGGATCCATGGAAATAAGCCGGCTTCAATCGAGACGAAGGGCCCGTCAGGTGGACGGAGAATCCTTGTCGCCTCCGGCAATGTTGTCGCGCATGGAGGTGTCGGCCTGAATGTTGCGCATCTTGTAATAGTCCATGATGCCCAAGTTGCCGCTGCGGAAGGCTTCCGCCATGGCCTGCGGCACTTGAGCCTCCGCTTCAACGACGCGAGCCCGCATCTCGGAGACGCGCGCCTTCATCTCCTGCTCCGTGGCCACCGCCGCCGCGCGCCGAACTTCAGCCTGGGCCTGGGCGACCAGCTTGTTGGCCTCGGCCTGTTCCGCCTGCAACTTCGCGCCCACATTGGTGCCCACGGTAACATCGGCAATGTCGATCGACAGGATCTCGAACGCGGTGTTGGCGTCGAGCGCCTTGCCGAGCACGGTTTTGGAAATGCGGTCCGGATTCTCCAGCACGTCCTTGTAGGAATCAGCTGAACCAATCGTGGAGACAATGCCCTCACCGACACGCGCGACGATGGTTTCCTCCATGGCGCCGCCGACGAAGCCCTGCAACGCCGTGCGCACGGTGACGCGGGCCTTGGCCTTGACCGCAATGCCGTCGCGGGCGACCGCTTCGATGTTCTGCACGCCGCTGGCGGGATTCGGGCAATCGATGACCTTCGGGTTGACCGAGGTTTTCACGGCTTCCAGCACGGTGCGGTTGGTGCCCTTGACCGCCAGGTCAATGGCGCAGGCGCGATCGAACGACAATTCGATCCCGGCTTTCTGCGCCGCGATCAACGCCTGGACAACCATGAAAATGTCGCCGCCCGCAAGGTGGTGGGTCGAGAGTTGGTCAATGCTGACCCCCATGCCGGATTTCACGCCGGTGATCCGGGTGTCCACGACCAGGGCCACCGGCACTTTGCGCAACTTCAGGGCGACCAACTCGATGAAGCCCACCTTGGCCCCGGAGAACAAGGCCCTGATATAAATGCCGATGAAGTTGAAGATGACAATGAAGACGACCAGGCCGATCAGGGCGAGGAAGCCGACCCCGAGAATGGTGGGCAGCCCCCATTCCAACGCGAGAAGTGACGAGTTGATTTGCATGAAGCTATTGGTTTCGAAGTCTTTGTTGGTTGTGAGAAAAACTGGATTCAAACGGCGGCGCGGACCACGACGCGAAGCCCCTCGACCGTGACGACCTTGATCGGCGTGTCCTTTTCAATCATCTGCCCCTCGCTCACGACGTCAACGCGTTTTCCATCAATCTTCGCCGTGCCGGAAGGACGCAGATCGGTGGCGGCAATACCCGGCCGGTCGATCAACGCCTGCCGATCATCCGTCACACCGCCGCCGCCAATGGCCCCTTTCGAGATGAACTTCCCGGCAATCCGGGTTTCCGGGAAATACTTGAACCAGAGAACCGTCCCGATGCCCAGCCCCACCAAGGCTCCCATGGAAACGGCCAAGCCGACGCTGACGCCGAAATAGACGAATGAGAGAACCACCCCGACGCCAATGCACACCATGCCGACCGAACCGGCGATCATGCCGGGCAGAAACACCTCCGCGAACAACAGCAAGGCGCCGACAAGCAGCAGGGTGGCGACGGTGGCTGTTTCCATTGCGCGCAATATAGGAACGGGTCAGACCCTTCGCAAGGTGAATTGGAAATCAGCCCGCGACGTGCGCCTTCGCGGCCCCCAAGGTCCGCCGCGCCACCTCGTCGATGGAGCCTTCTGCGTCGATCCCCGTCAGGAGGTTCCACATGTCGTAGTAGTCAAACAACGGCTCTGTGCGCATGTGAAAAGTCCGCAGGCGCAGGCGGACGGCCTCTTCCCCGTGGTCCGGTCGTTCGACCACCTCACCGCCGCATTCGTCGCAGGCGCCTGCACTCGCAGGCGAATTGAACTCGCTGTGATAGGGGGCGTGACAACTCCGGCAGACAAGCTGCCCGGTGATGCGGGCCAGCAAGGTGGGATCACTTGCGCGCAGATGGAACACGGCATTCAACCGCCGCCCGAGGCCGGACAGCATCTGGGTCAAGGCCTGCGCCTGGTGCAACGCGCGCGGAAACCCGTCCAGCACAAAGCCGCGATCCTCCGGGACGGCTGCCAACCGCTCCCGCACCATCGCCTCGGTCAGTTCATCCGGAACGAGCTCTCCCCGGGCCATGTATTCCTTGGCGCGCAGACCAAGCTCCGTCTCTTGCTCCAGATGCTCATAAAACAGGTTGCCGGTGGAAATGTGGATCAACCCAAGCCCCCGGGCCAACCGCGCGGCCTGCGTTCCCTTGCCGGCGCCGGGACCGCCCAACAAGGCAAGGTCCAACCGGGCGTTGACAACCGGCTCCGATCCAGCCTCGTGCCCCGGCTCTACCCGTTTCAAGGTCTCCGCCTCCGCTACCGTCGCCGGGGTGAAGTCGCGGCGGAACACGTCTTCCACCGCGGCGCGCGTCTGCGCCTCGACCTCGTCAATCGGGTAGTTGGCGTCGACAATGATCAACTTCCCCTGCGCCTGATAATGATCAATGATCGGGCTGCACTCGCGA
Source organism: uncultured Verrucomicrobiota bacterium (assembly GCA_964519245.1). Lineage (GTDB taxonomy): Bacteria > Verrucomicrobiota > Verrucomicrobiia > Limisphaerales > JAYPEY01 > JAYPEY01. Next base: position 44,025 of record CAZFLK010000014.1, on the reverse strand, counting down.
TGAAACGTCCTCAACCTCGCTTCCAGCACCTCGGGCAGATCGTCCGGACGTTGGTAGAGCTCCCCTCCACAAACATCACAGACGTCCGAACCGGGAGGCCGAAACGTCAGATGATACGGCTGCTGACAATTCCGGCAGATCACCCGCCGCGCCATGCGGTCGATCAGCGCCTCGTCGTCCGCCCTCAGGTAGATGACCGCGTCAATCTCCCGATCGACGGCAGCCAGGGTCTCATCAAGAAACGTCGCCTGAAACAGCGTCTTGGGAAAACCGCTGAGTATCAGTTGCGAGTTCGGCGCAAACTGTTCAAGGCACTTTTGCATCATGGCATCGACCAGGTGATCCGGCACGAGTTCGCCGCGGTTCATGTATTCCTGCGCGGTCAACCCCAACTCGGTCTTCAGCGTCAGGTTCTTCCGGAACTGCTCGCCGGAGGAGACCAGCAGGAGGTCGAAGCGCTGCGTCAACGCGAGCGCGTGCGTCTCCTTGCCTGCGCCCGGCGGGCCGATGATCGAGAAATTCATGCGATGGGTGACAAATCGGATCTGGTCTTTTCGAAGGCTGCCGCAGCAGCGGGCGAATTGCCCCCGAAATCGCGGCGGAGTCTTGAAACTGCCCTCCCTTCTGTCAACCGGAATGGCGCGCGCGCCCCGGAAACGGTCCGAAGGCGCTCAGCGCTGCTTCTTCCCGGCGTCCGCTTCGATCGCGGCAGCTTCGCGGTAAAGGCGGGCCAACTGCAGCAACAGCGGCTCAAGCCGGGCGTAATAAGCCTCCTCGGAGAGCGTCTGCTTTGATTGGCGCAACGCAACCACCTCCAATTCAATGCGATCCCTGCGGGCTCGCAATTCGAGCGGCATCCGCCGTTCCTGTTCGCTGCGGATCAGATGAAACTGATGGGCGCGGGCGCCGTCGAGCGAAGTACCGTCCTTGGCCTGCTTGACCGCGCGAATGCCGCGGAACCAGGAGGCCGGCGTGCCCTTGCCGTCGCCATTGTCGTCCAGCAGGGCATGTTCCGTGGCAATGCGACCTTCGGACTCATACCATTCATCGACCTGTCGCGACGCCGTCAACCAGGCCTCCAGCAACGAGGTCTGACCATCCTTGTCCAGGTCCGCCGCCGTGTCGTTGATCGCCTCGGAGAAATAGCGGCCAAACCGCGCAAAGTTGATCTCGTCGCCGCTCTTGGTCGCGGTCACCACGACGCGATTCGGCGCGGCCAGTTTGGAGATGAAGGGGCCGCTGGCGGATCCCGAGGCAATGATGGCGGTGGGACGGCGAAAGCGCCTCAACCAATCAGCCAGCTCCCTCGCGCTGACATCCTCACCCCGCAAATTGAACTTGGCCGCGCGCCGATCGAAGGTTCCGTGCCCGAGAAGGACGACCCACAATTCCGAGGCTCCTTCCTTTGATTCCGCCGCCAAGGCGCTCTTCAGAGCTTCCTTGTCCGTGGGGGCGTCAGCCGCTTTCTCCCCCATTCCGATCGCGGTGAGCTTGGCCCCGGCGCGCTGCGCGGCATCCGCCCAATGCCCCGCCCATTCCGAAAAGGCCGCGCTGTATTCCTCGCCGCCCCCGGCCCCGACGACCACGATCACGGACGCGCGGGAATCGGTTTCTGCGGCAGCGTCGAAACGAACGAGCAACAAGGCGATCGCCCACGCCACAGCCATCATGACCCTGTGCGAAGCGCGGGCGCGGGCGAGAGTGGACCAAGGTCCTGTCAATCGTAGACGCGACATGTTCTGGGCGATGACTATAGGCGTCCGCTCCAAAGTAGCAACGCGGAAGCCGTGAATTGTCGCCCCGCTCACAACGAACGTGACCGACGGCGGCGGCTTCGCGCTTCCCATGGCCGCGCTCGCGAAGAGCGTGGACAACGCCCGTCCGCGACAGCCTCAGCTTCAAGCCCCGGATCCACCTTCTCACAAAGGCGGCTGCTGCGCGATTCCCGTGGCCGCGCTCGTAAGAGCGTGGGCGACACCCGTCCGCGACAGCCTCAGCTTCAAGCCCCAGATCCACCTTCTCACAAAGGCGGCTACTATCAGAAGGGACGACTTCTCGCTTGGAGCGCGGGCTCGCCTGTGGTTCAACTCCCGACGTGCTTGACGCCTACTTCATCCCCGCCTCCGACACCGGGTCGCGCCGCGCCATGATCGTTTTCCACGGCCTCGGCGACAGCGCGAACGGCTACACCTGGCTGCCCGACGCGCTCCGCCTGAAGGACATGAACTACATCCTCGTGAACGCGCCGGACTCATACTACATGGGCTACTCCTGGTATGACTACGAGGGCGACGCCAAGCCCGGCGTGCTCCGCAGCCGCAAGCTGCTTTTCGAGCTGTTGAGCGTCGTGGCTGAGAAGGGCCACCCAATCGAAGAGACCTACCTTTTCGGCTTCTCCCAAGGCTGCCTCATGACCCTCGATGTCGGCGCCCGGTTGGAACGGCGCTACGGAGGCTTGATCGGCATCAGCGGCAAGGTCTTCGAACCCGAAGTCCTGATCGCGGAGGCCTCGCCGGTCGCCCGGGAACAACGCTTTCTGATCACCCACGGCGACGCGGACCCCGTCATTCCCATTGAGACAACACGCCCCCAGGCGCAGCAGTTGAAAGACGCCGGCTTTCAGATCGACTGGCGCGAATTCCGAAAACAGCACGGCTTCGCCGAACCCGAGGAGATCGACGTGATCCGGGAGTTTGTCTCATCCGGCTGACAAGCAGTCGGCCGCGCCTGGAAGCGTCCGCTGAATCAGGATCGAATCCAGCCCGCGCGGCGGGAGACCCCCATCCCGAGAAACAACATTCATCGCCCCTCAGGCTCGTCAGCCTGCCGGGAGATAATAATCCGCGGGGAAGCCCGTCCTCTTCTCCAAGACTTTTGTCATCGGATTCTCCAGATCCTTCATCAATTTGGCCCAGGCCTCGCGGGGCGGGAGATCGGGCAGGTCCCTCTCCTTGAAACGATAGTTCTCCGAAATCCGCCAACAGTCCTGCAGCAACAGATCCGGCGTCAGATCGTCGTGAATGATCACCAAGGACTCCATGAACCGGTCCAACGAACAAGGCGATTCTCCTCTGGTTCCGACATGCCGGGATTCGAGCAAAGTCCGTCCGCGTCCGCCAGCCAAAAGAGACGCCGAAAAGCGAAACCCGGAACACATTGAAGGCGGTCAACCAGGCTGGTTTCAAACAACGCCGTCCGCTGACCTCCGACCACCGAAGCCCCCGCCTACCCCTGCTCCATCTCGACCCAGCGGACAGCTTGGCGCACGAGGTCCGGCGCGGACTTGGCTCCGAGCTTCTGTTTGATGTTGCCGCGATGCACCTCGATCGTCTTGACGCTGAGGTTCAACCGCTCCGCCACTTCGCGCGTGCCAAGCCCCTGCCCCAGCAACTCGAACACTTCGAACTCCCGATCCGTCAGCCGCTCCATCGGCGACTTCGCCGACTGGCCGCGCTTGCCGGAGAAGATCTCCAGGATTCGCGAAGACATTTTATCGCTGACGTGGATCTGTCCTTCCAGGACGCGGCGAATCGCCTCGATCAACTTGAGCCCACCCTCCTGCTTCATGACGTAGCCTCTTCCGCCAGCGCGCAGGACGCGCTCCGCGTAGAGCGTCTCGTCATGCATCGACAACGCCAGCACGGGCACGTCCGGACGCACGGCCTGCAGGTCCTTGATCAACTCCAATCCATTGCGCCCCGGGAGACTGATGTCCGTGATGACGAGATCCGGACTGTTGCTTTCGACCAATCCGAGGGCGTCGCCCACATTCTCGGCCTCACAACAGACATTGAGATCAGGCTCACTATTGATGAGCGAGGCCAACCCTTGTCGCATGATCGGATGATCATCCACCACCAGGATCTGACGGCTGGCAGGTCTGAGTCCGACATTTGCCTTCTTCGGCCTGGCGGCGTTCGCCTGATTACTCATTTTCGCGGTCATTCCTGTTCGAACGTTTACTACCGGACGCTCCCGGTGTCTTGTGAATGGTGCAGACGACCTCCGTGCCGCCGATCTCCCGACGCAACACCACCAGCGAGCCGCCCGCCAACGTGGCGCGGTAGTGCATGACGTGCAATCCCATACCCCGTTTCTTGGGCAGTTTGCCCGGCAGGCCCTTGCCATTGTCCCGAACGGCCATGATGATTCGTTCGCGGGTCTCGCTCAACGTCAATTCCACCAGCGAAGGCTTGCCATGCCGCAGGGCATTTTGCGTGGCTTCCTGCGCAATCCGGTAGAGGTGGGTGGCGACAGAGTTGTCCGAGATCAACACGGGCTTGTCGCAATGAAACCGACACGTCGTCTTGAAGAGTCGGGAACTGTTCTCCGCCAACTGCTCCAGTGCGACCATCAGGCCGTCCGCCTCAAAAACCACCGGATTCAACCCCCTCGCCAACGCCCGGGTATGGGAGACCGCCTCGCGAGTCAGCTCCGCGATCTGGGCGGCGTCCGTCGCATGCTTGTTGGAAGTGGCCTCCAACCGGTCACAGAGAGCCTGGCTCATGAACTCGATCCCGGTAAGTTGCTGGCCGAGATTGTCGTGAAGCTCGCGACCAATCCGCTGCTGTTCTTCCACCCGACTGTCGGCAATCTGCTTTTCGAGCTCTTTCCGCTCGGTCATGTCGCGCGCGTTCACAGCAAACCCGCTGATGGAGCCATCAGAACTCCGATACGGACTCAACCGCACATCCAGCCAGCGGCGCCCCTTGCGCGGCAGGTTGAACAGGGTCTCGTAGTGCAGGTCCTCCCCCTTAAGGCAGCGATCCACCCGCGGCTGAATCTCCCGCTCAAAGAACGCCGCCCCATAAAGTTCGGCAATGGACCTGCCCACAATCTCCTCACGACGCTTGCCATGAAAGCGGACGTAGGCCTCGTTGACCTCGCGATAGATGTAGTCTCCACCTACGAAGGAAAGCAGGTCGTCGCATGCGGATACGATGCGCTGGTACCGTCGCAGCGCCGTTTCCGCCTCCTTGCGCTCGGTGATATCGCGAATGAATCCGGTAAATAGCCGCCGATCGGGAAGCTTGATCTCACTCACCGCCAGATCGAGCGGGAACTCCTCCCCGTTCCTCCTGCGCCCGACCACTTCCCGCCCCACGCCGATGATCTGGGGATTTCCCGTCCGATGATAATTCTCAAGATATCCATCGTGCCTCGAGTGGTCCGGCTCAGGCATGAGAATGCTGACGTTTTTTCCAATCAACTCCTCCTCGGAGTAGCCGAAGAGAGTGCAGACCGCCGGATTGACGGCATCAATAACGCCCGCTTCCGAAATGGTCACGATTCCATCCACTGCCGTGTTCAGGATGGCGCGCAACCGCTCCTCCCGCTCAAACGCCTGCGCCGAGAGATCGCGGTCCGACTCCAGCTTGCGGAGTCGCTCGATCAACTCGGCCTTCGTGAGGCGTTCGAGGGCTTTGGACATGTCGCGATAGTATCGAACTTGGCTCAGTTGCCTCAAACGCAATCGCCAACCTCGCCAAAATTGCGCCTCGTGCCGCCAATTAATGGCTGGTCTCGCCGGCTTGAGAGCCCCTCACACCGGTTCGGCGATGAGATCATAGTCGGTATGGCCGATGATTCGCACCTCGGCGAACGCGCCCAGCGGAAGCCGCCCCCGGACATAGACCCGTCCGTCGATATCCGGCGCGTCGGCCTCGCCCCGCGCGATCAGGTAGTCGCCCTCCAATTCCAAGCCCGCTTCCGAATCGCTTTCGTCGGCCCGGATCAGGCCATGTTCCCAGGAGGACACATTGGCGCCCTGCAGATCCTCGTCGGTCGCCTCCCCCTCAATGAGGACCTTGATGGTCCGGCCCACACAGGCCTCCGCAAGAGAACGCGCGACCGCCAACTGCGCTTCCATGGCGCGGTTGCGACGCACGTCTTTCTCTTCGTCATCCAGCTGACTCTCCATGGCTCCGGCGCGAGTTCCATCCTCCTTGGAATAGGTGAACACGCCCAATCGCTCGAAACGGGTCTCCCGGATGAACCGCAGCAGCGTTTCAAAGTAGTCCTCGGTTTCGCCGGGAAACCCGACAATGAAGGTGGTGCGCAGCGCAATCCCCGGAACCCCTGCCCGAATTCGCCGGATCAGGTCCTCGATGTATTCCTGCGATGTTTCGCGTCGCATGCGCTCCAGCATGGCTCCGTGAATGTGCTGCAACGGCATGTCCACATATCGGGCGACCTTGGGGCAGTCGGCGATGGTCTGAATCAACTCGTCCGTCCAATGAGCCGGATGCGTATAGAGCAAGCGGATCCAGAAATCCCCGGGTATGTCATTCAACGCGCGCAGCAGCGTGCACAGCGTGGGAACATCGGTTGGCAGATCCTCGTTGGCCGCCAGAAATTTTTCCGGCGACGAGATCGACGGGCGATGGTTCGGCCGCAAGTCCATCCCGTAGTAGGTGGAATCCTGCGAGATGAGATTCAACTCCTTCACCCCGTCGGCCACCAGCTGCTTCGCTTCATTGACGATGTCGTCCAACCCGCGGCTGCGATGCGAGCCGCGCATGCGGGGGATGATGCAAAAGGAACAAGGATGATTGCAGCCCTCGGCAATCTTGACGTAGGCAAAATGTCGCGGAGTCAGGCGAAAGCGCGGCGTCTCGTAGTCGGGAATGTAGTCCGGGCGCGCATGAACATCCACGAGCGGCGGCGCGGCGGCGGCGCTCTCCTCATCAAGTTCCGCGAGTGTTTCCATCACTTCAGCTTTCTCGGGGGCGTCCTCCGCGGGCCCCTCTTCCACTGCGCCGCCCGCGGCGAGTTTGGCCTGCCGATGCTGCAGGGCCTCGCGCACCTTGTCCGCAATCTGCTCCACCTGGTCGATGCCCATGAAGACATCGACCTCCGGCATGAGCTTCGGCAACTCCTGGCGAAAACGCTGCGGCAGACAGCCCGACACGATCAAGCCCTGGCCGCGATTGTTCGCCTCGCGCACCTCGTTGGATTCGAGAATGGCGTCCACACTCTCCTCCTGCGCGCTGTCGATGAAGGAGCAGGTGTTGACGATGACCACGTCGGCTCCCTCGGCGTCATTGACGATCTCGACGCCGTCCTTGATGAGGGAGCCGAGCATGATCTCGGCGTCCACCAGGTTCTTGGCGCAGCCGAGCGAGATCATGCCCACGCGGATGGGCTCTTGGTTTTCTGTTTCCGGATTCACAGGGGCGGGAGCCTACGGGTTTGCGAGCGTGAAGGCAATGTGGCGATTCCCGCCGTCGACATCCCGAGGGAATCCGCCTATGTTCGTCGTCGTGGCCCGGTCTCAACCGGGCCCGACAGATCACGGGCGTCCGGTTGAGACCGGAAGACGCGCCGTTCCGCAGCGATGACCTCCTTGTTACAAGAACCCCATGACCCGGCTGATCGGACGCCGGCCTTCAAGTTTTCCGTCGTCAGTTCCCTGCACTACCGGGTCACAGCGCCCTCCACTCTGCTGTGCTCGCTGCGCTGCATCCGGCAGGACGAACAATCCGTGACGCGCGAGTCGCTGACCGCCAATCGAAAGGTAAGAATCACGGATTTGTCCCTCGGGCCGACGGCCAACCGCTTCTCCAGAATTGATATCGATGAGTCCGGCCCCCTGTCGCTGCAGTATCTCGCGGTGGTGGAGAATCGCGTGGAGACACTGGATGCGGCCCGAATCGGAGGCGTTGGGATCAGGAGCCTGCGGCCTGAGGCGATTCCGTATCTGTACCCCAGTCGCTACGCCCCGTCCGATCAACTGCGCGATCTCGCGAAGGAATTGTTTGGCGGCGAACCAACGCAGTTCCTGCAGGCGATGGCCGTGGAGGACTGGCTCCACGACAACATCCGCTATCTGAGCGGATCGTCCAATGAATTGACCTCGGCCGATGAGACCTATCGCAATCGGGCGGGCGTCTGCCGTGATTTCTCGCATCTCGGCATCGCCTTCTGCCGGGCCCTCACGATCCCGGCGCGCTATGTCACAGTCTACGCGCACCAACTGGAACCGGAGGACTTCCACGCGGTCTTCGAAGTCTACCTCGACGGGGCCTGGTTTCTCATCGACGGCACCCGCCGGGCGCCGCTCAACGGGATGGTCCGGATCGCCGTCGGGCGTGACGCCAGCGACGCCGCGGTCGCCACTCTGTTCGGGAGCCTGGAGGGCGTCGGAGTGCGCGCGTCTTCCGAATACGCAGTCGAAAACGACCAGCCCTTCGCTCCATTGACCCGGGAGGATCTGCGCCGGGACAACCTCGCTTTCTGCCTGCTATGAGCTCCGGCCCGGGCATTCTCAGCGGCGACGCCGAAGCCGGGGCGCCATTCCGCATCCGGTTCACCCATCATACCCGCTACCAGTACTCGGGACCGGTCGAGTTCCTGAAGCACCGGCTCGTCCTGCGCCCCCGCGAAAGCCACTGCGAGCGGTTGGAGAGGTTTCAGATCACCACCGAGCCCAGGTCGACGCTGCACTGGAGCCAGGATGTCTTCGGCAACATCATCGCGCAGGCCGACTTCTTCGAGCCCGCATCCACCCTGACGATCGAGAGTGATTTCGTCATTGCCAAGACGGCCGCCACTTCGGATCCCCCATCCCGCCCGGCCGCGAGGGGCGTGATGTTTCCGGTCTACTACGCCGGCATCGAGGAGGCCGCAGTCTCGCTCTATCGCTCACCGGTTTACCCGCCCGAAGTCGAGTCGATCCGGAAATGGATTCGCTCGCTGAATGTCCTCCCAAAGTCGGAGCAACGCCACCCGATTTTCGAGGGACTGGCGGCGGCGATCCACGAGCGTGTCGAGTACCGACGCCGGGAAGACCCCGGGGTGCAGTCACCCGCCAACACGCTCGATCTGAAATGCGGTTCGTGCCGGGACAGCGCCCTCCTGCTGATGGAGGCTGCACGGTGCCTTGGTTACGCAGCCCGCTTCGTGAGCGGCTACCTGGAGAGCGAGAACAGCAAGGTCGCCCGCGGCTCAACCCACGCCTGGACAGAGGTCTATTGTCCGGACCGGGGATGGATGGGCTTCGATCCCTCCCTGGGCGAACCCGTCGGCCTTGGGCATGTCGCGGTCGGGGTCAGCCACCATCCGCGCGGGGTCATGCCCGTCTCTGGCTCATTCAAGACCAACGGCAACGTCGCAACCGGCCTCACCGTCGGCATCGCATCCCAGAGATTCTGACTGGGCGCTCACTCCTCGATCTCCACGACCAGGATCCGGAATCCATCACCCGCGGGCTTCTTGTAACGCGGCCACTGCGGAAGCACGCCGGAGAAGGTCGCCTCATACTCACCATTGTAGGGATTGAACCAACGCCCGGTCATCTTCCGGCCCTGTTTGCCCTTCGTCCGGACGTCGATATGAGAGTTCTCCTTCGGAACGTAAAAGATCATCAGATTGGCTCCGTCATGAAGGCAAAAGCCCGAAGCGCTCTTCTTGTCCCCCGCCTTCATTGCTCCGAGATTGTACTCCCGGACAAAGGCGCTCATGTGCCGGTAGTAGTCCAATCGCGGACGATTCGCAGGCTCCAGTGAAGCCATATCCGGGATGATGACATTCCACGCCGCTCCCTGCCAGTAGTGCGTGGGGTAGGTCCCGGCAAAAACACACTGCCAGGCGCGCTCCAGACAGGCTTCAGGCGAGGTGTAGTTGCCTTCGAAAACAACATAGGGACCGCGTTCGTAACCGCCGTGCTCGATATTCAGAATGGGCTTGCCCGGCATGTCCTGCCACACCTTGCGCATGACGCTGTAGAGTTCCGAACTCCAAAGCTGCGCGGAAATGAAATCAATCTTTTCCGGGAAACGCCGACAATAGTTGTAGGCATGCACAGTAACCAGACGGTCGTAGGCGTCCAATCGACGGAGCCGCTCAATGCGACCGTGAATGTAGTTCACATCGTTGCGCCCGTAGGCGAGCGCTTCCTTGGACACATCCCAGACGAGGTTGGGAAAGGCCTGGTAGCGTTTGACGACATGATCGAAATAGCGATCGTCCTCCGCGGAGCCAGGCTCCGCCCAATTCACCCGCTTGTTCCAGACATAGATCATCAGGTGGGCGGCGACGCCTTTCCGGTCAAGGTAATCGATCACACGATCAAGCCGCTTGAAATAGTCGAAATTCAAACGCGAGTGATCGGGATGTTCATTGTTGCCGCCGAACGGATAGGAACGCGGACTGCCGAATTCATGTTCCGGTTTGAGGTCCGGGTCCTTCGCCTAGGTGACGTCGTAGGCGAAGACGTTCATGACCACCTGATTGAAGCCGCTGTCGGCCAATTGATCGACGAACTTGCGCGTGACCGGAATGTCGTCCGGATTGTCCGCGTCGAGCGCGAAGAGCCAATCGGACTCGAAAGCAATGGGGAAATACTCGTCGCCATTGGCGTATTGAAAGCGCCGCTTCGCCTTGGGATTGACACGAATGCCGCCTTTGCGCCCGTCGCGCGACCGCTTCACTTCCAGCTTTCCACTCAAGCCATTCAAGGATTCGACCGGCGACCGGGTGGCGTAGATCCAAGCTCCCGCCGCCGGCGGCGTGAAGCGAAGCAGATACTCACGCCCCCCGTTGTAGAAGCCGGCAACCTCGATCGCCGTCCCCTCGCTCTTGAAGGTGGCGGCGAAACCAACGTCGACGGGGCGCGACGGCAGCGAGTCCACCCTGAACACAATGTCGACGACTTCCATTGATGGACGGGAATCGTTGCGGCGCCCCCATGCCTCGCCCTCTCCAAGGCGCTGACAGATGCCAGCGCGGGGACAAGCCATGCGCTCAAGATCATGAGGGAGAGAAGGTTCCGCATTGAGGTGTTCTTCATGTCAGATTCGAATCAATTGGAAGTGGGGGGCTCATCCGGGTCGGCCCTGCTCGCGAGAGAGCAACCTCGGCATTTCACTTTTCTTCAGGCGACGGTTATTCCACTCCCAGTTCCTTCTTCCACCAGTTGAGGTAAGCCCGATCGGATAGATTGGGATCCAACCCGCGTCGTCTCATGACTTTCTCGTAATAGTCCCGTTTGCCCTTCATCAGGTCATCCATGTCGACGGTTGCGGATTCATCGATCCCCCCCTGATCCCCGGTATCCTTCATCCACTCGTCGAGCGCGCCGCGCATTTCGGCCACCTGCCCGGCGTAGTTCGGATCGGCCGCGAGGTTATTCAATTCATGCGGGTCCTTGCGAAGGTCGTAAAGTTCCTCTTCGGGACGCTTCTCGGCCATGAACAAGGTGTTCCAACGTCCCTGAGCGTGCATGACCTTCATCAGCGTCTCCACTGGATACTGCAGCTTCTTGTAACCGCTGTGCTGCAGGTAGGGGCGGCTCGATTCAAAATTGCGGATGTATTTGAAACTCCGGGTGCGAACGGAGCGAATGCGATCCGGGGCATCGCCGCAGCGATCACGAGCCGCGTAAAGGACATCATGCCCCCGCCAATCGTCCGCAAGGAGGTTCAAACCGGGGAGCTTCGGGGAACTTACCCCGGCGGCCGCCAGCGTCGTCGGCACGAGGTCGAGCAACGAAGCGAACCGATCCTCCAACACGCCTCCCTTGAGTTTGGCTGGCCAACTGACGATCAGTGGCGTGTGCAGCCCGCCATCGTAGAGCCATTGCTTGCCGCGCACATGCGGCCGACCGTGATCGCCGAAGAAGAAGATCAGCGTGTTCTCCAGAATGCCCTCCCGCTCCAACCGCGCGAGGATCGCGCCCACCTTGTCGTCCAGGACCTCGATGGTGGCGAGATAGTTCGACCAGTCGGCGCGGGTCACGGGATGATCCGGATAATACGGCGGGATCGGCGCCTCAGTCCGGGATCGATTGCTCTTCACAAATGTCCGATGCGGCTCACCGATATGAACCTGGGCAAAGAACGGCTGCCCCGGATTGCGGGCGGACCAGTCGCGTCCGTCGAAGTGCGTCTTCTTGTCGTAGAGGTAGTTGACCCCGTACTTGGCGGCCCGCTTGACGCCGGCGATCCCGTAGCCGTGCGATACGAAATAGCCGGCCTCGCGCATCAATTCGATGCAGGTCGGGGCGTCGGGCGGCAGCGCCTTCTTGTCTCGGGTAAGGTGATGATAACAGCCAATGGAGGTCTGATAGCGCCCCGTCTGAAAGGCCGACCGTGAAGACGAGCAGACCGGCGCCGTGGAGAAGGCGTGCGTGTAAAGCCGGCCCTTCGCGGCCAGGCGATCAAGGTTCGGTGTGGCGACATCCGGATAACCGTAGCAGCCCAACTCGGGGCCGAGGTCATCCGAGATGATCCACAACACATTGGGGCGATTCTCGACAGATTGAACGCCCCAGACAAACAGCGCCGAGAAGAACAATGGGATGATTCGTTTCATCGCAACAAATGACTCACTTCTCCAGGATCCAGACATTGCGAAAGGCGACCGGATTCCCATGCCCCTGGAAATTGATGATACCCTTCCCCTTCTCGGGGCGGTTCCCCCCGGCGCCGGTGCCTTTGGGCAGTTCCACATCATCGTGAATCATGACGCCGTTCTGCCAGACCGTGATGCGCGCGTTCCTCACCTTCTTGCCCTCCTTGAAAACCGGGGCCGTAAAATCGATGTCGTAGGTCTGCCAGCGGAGCGGCGAGAGCGCCATGGGCACGTCCGGCGTCTTAAACTTGTAGAAGCTGCCGCACCACTGCTTGTTGCGGCTCTGGGGCGGGAACGGATTGTTGGCCTCGTCCAGGTCCAGGGCAAAGGAATCGAGGACCTGGCATTCGTAGTTGTCGTAGATGTATATGCCGCTGTTGCCGCGATCCTGGCTGCTGGGCAGCCGCCCCGGCTTGAATGGCAACCGGAACTCCAGGTGCATGATGAAATCACCCACGGGCTTTGTCGTCTTCGCGCCCGCCCAAAGCAACCCGCCCTCGATCTTGCCGCTCACGTTTCCGTTGGCTTCCCCGACAAACACCACCATCGCCTCCTGCGGCGCCTTCCGCCCCATGGTCGGGCTCGTCCGCTCCACGCGATTCATCTCCCTCACCAACGACTTCAACTCCCGCCGCTCCAGAATCCGGGAATCAATCTTGGATCCGTCCCAACCCGCGCCGGGCAAACCACCCCGATAGACAGCGACCAGGAACTTCCCTTCGTCAATCGCCGCCGCCTGCACGCCGACCATTGAACCATCCTTCATCCCCTTGTACTCGCCCTGGATCAGGAAGTCCGGATGTTCCACCGCCGCCTTCGCGGGATCCACCCAGACCGGGACGCTCTTCTTTGGAGCGGCATGAGCGAGAAGCGGCGCCACAAGCAGGCCGCACAACAATATGCGAAAAGGTCGAATCATTAGCCCCCATCCGGCGGGAATCCGACGCCTCGGTCAAGAATGAATCCGCCGCCAGCGAACCGACTCATTCCAGATCGAACCCGAAGCAGGCGGCTTCCCGCGCGTTGCGGACAAACAAACGCCAACCGGCGATGACCGGATGATTCCAGGTCTTGCCATCGATCGCCTTGAAACGCCCCAAGACAAACTCCTCGCCGGGATCGGCTTTCACATAGATCACCTCGCCTTTCTCCGAGAGCACAACGAGAACCTCCTCCACGAGCAGCAACTGGCCGTAGCCGCAGCGCATTCCCTTCCAGGCCCGTTCGCCGGTCGAGAGATCGACGCAGGCAAGGCCTCCCTCATCGATGCCGTAGGCGTAACCATCACGAATGACGAAGTCGTTGAACTTGGATTTCAGCTTGCGGCTCTTCCAACGCTCATTCGCAGTCCAAACGCCATCCTTCATCGTCACATCCAGCAGGACGGAACCCACACCGTAGCCGAGGGACAGCAGGACGGCGTTCTCTCCGAACACCCCCGGCTGGGCGACACAGATCTTCGGGCTGGTCGTAAAGGGAAAATTCCACAGGGGGGCGCCATCGGCAGGATCGTGAGCATGAACCCCTTCCCCGTTGAAAATGAGGATCTGCTCCACGCCTCCGATCGTCGAGCGCTGCGGTGAACTGTAGGACGCGACGGCGTCGCCCGAGCGCCAGACCCGCTCGCCGGAGTCGGCGTCATAGGCGACCAGGCTCGAATTGGCCGGGCCTCCCGGTGAAACGATGACGCGCCCTCCCATGATCAGCGGCGAACCGGACATCGCCCATTGGATGTTCTCCGCGTTCGCGTCATCCAGAATGTTGACCGACCAGTGAACCTGACCGGTGTTGGGATTGAGGCAATTCAGAACACCGGTCGCGCCCAGGACAAACAACCGTCCATCTGCGAAGGTCGGCGTCGCCCTCGGCCCGGGACCGCCCATCGCCTCGCCGAAACGGACCGGATCCTCGCGTCGCCAGATCTCGACGCCGGTCGCCGCGTCAAGGCAGACCGTGACCTCGGCCTCACCTTCCTGCCATTGGGTGAACGCCAACGGTCCAACCACACAGAAGGACGACCACCCCTCGCCAATCGGTATCCGCCATTGGAGCGGCGGCTCCAGCCAGGATTCAGAGTAGATCGCGCCCCGGAAGATTCCGTCACGATTTGCCCCCCGAAACTCGGGCCAGTCGGTCTCAACGGGCTGGTAATCCAATGGGAGTTGCGCCGAATACCCGGCCGCCGTGACCGCTTCAGCCGGCCGCTCCACCCGAACCGGCTGCCGCCAACGAAAGGCGACGGTGGGAACAAAATTTCCGGAAAACCCCTTGATCTCAAACAAGGACGCGAAGGCGACTGCTCCGACGACCGCCCCCAATCGGATCTTCCATGGCGCCCGGCTGAAGAACAGCCACCAAAACGCCAGAAAAAAGCCGCCAAGCAGGCAACAAGCCGTAAAGACCGTGCCAATGAACGTGTCGTCCCCGACCGTCTTGCTGCCGATCAAGACAATCAGAAAAAGCCCCCCGAAAATGCCCACGATCCACCTGCCCCCTCCCCAACGAATTCCCGACTCGCCAACGGGCGCAGGCTGGGGCTTCTCGGAGGTCGCAGACGAGGCGGATTCAGGATCGCTCATGCGGGAACCCTGCCTTCGCGTCGCGGCTTGTCAACAATCCGCAGCCCGCCCCAAGAACGGCGGTCCCGGACCGGGGGTCAAGCCACGATCGGGCGCAACACATGTCCGCCGACATCCGTGAGCCGGTATCGACGACCATTGTAGAGGAAGGTGAGCTTCTCGTGATCCATCCCCATCAGATGCAGCAAGGTCGCATGGAAGTCATTCACGTGGACCGGATTGTCGGCGGCCTTGTGGCCGATCTCGTCCGATGAGCCATAAGTGACGCCGCCCTTCACCCCGCCGCCGGCGAACCAGGCGGTGAAACAGTGTGGATTATGGTCACGTCCGGGCTTCTTCGACTTCTGACTCAAGGGCAACCGCCCGAATTCACCGCCCCAAACCACCAATGTCTCATCCAGAAGGCCTCTCTGTTCAAGATCGGTGAGCAAGCCCGCGACCGGCGTGTCCGTCTCCCCGGCAAACTGGCTGTGATTGCCCTGAATGTCATTGTGCCCATCCCAGGAGCGCTGGTTCTCCATGCCGCCGGAGTAGATCTGCACGCAACGAACGCCGCGCTCGACAAGACGACGAGCCGTGAGGCACTGGCGGGCAAAATGATCACATCGTTTCTCCCCAACGCCATATAGCGCGCGGATATGGGCGGGCTCACGATCCACGTCCAGGGCTTCCGGCGCGGCCGACTGCATCCGGTAGGCCAATTCAAAACTCTTGATGCGCGCTTCAAGATCCGCATCCCCGGATTGTTGGACCAGGCTCCGACGATTAAGTCGCGCCAACAGTTCCAGTTGACGTTTCTGGTGCTTGTCCGTCATGTGCGCCGGTCGATGGAGGTTCTCGATCGGATCCCCCTTCGGCTTCAACCAGGTGCCCTGGTAAACGCTGGGCAGAAAACCCGCGCCCCAATTGGCCGCTGACCCCTTCGGCAGACCGCGATCAAGCGGATCGGACATGACGACAAACGAGGGCAGATTGCGACTCTCGCTGCCAAGCCCGTAAGTGACCCACGAACCGACGCAAGGCGCGCCCATGCGCGGGAGCCCCGTATTCATCATGAACAACGCCGGGCTGTGATTGTTTGATTCGGTGTGGCCGGAGTGAATGAAGGCCATCTTGTCGGCATGCTCGCCCAACCGGGGAAAAATCGATGACACCATCTTGCCCGATTGTCCGCGGGGAGTGAATTCGAATGGCGACTTCATCAGAGGTCCAACGGCATTGGCGAAGAACCCCGTCTTCTTGTCGAAGCCGGCCAACTCCTTGCCGTCCATCTTCTCCAATTGCGGCTTGTAGTCCCAAGTGTCGACATGACTGGGTCCCCCATTGATAAAGAGCCAGATAACCGACTTGGCCTTTCCGGTGAAATGCGACTGTCGCGGAGCGAGGGGATCGGAGGCCGCATAACCTTCCTCGGCCAGCAAACTGGAGAGGGCCACGGCGCCGAAACCCGCCCCGGCTCGTTGAATCAGTTCTCTGCGCGAAAGTGAATGGTTCATTGCAGGTAGATGAATTCGTTAAGCCCAAGGACGACCTGGCAAAAGTCAGCCAAGGCGAGACGCCTCGCGTCGGTTGATTCGTAGGCCGCGGCCTGGGATTCAACGAAGGCCAGGCTGTCAGTCAGTTCCTGCGCATCCGGATCACGTCCCAGCGCGGCTTGATAAATGCCGCGTATGGCAGCTTCCGCTCCAGTGTCCGCGAAGCGACGGGCAAAGGCGGCGGCCAACTCGACAACCTGACTGCCGTTCATGAACATCAAAGCCTGCGGCGCGATGGTTGTGCTGGGGCGTCGCCCCTGGCTGACCAGCGGCTCAGGCTGATCGAAGATCTGCATCATCGGAACGAGCCGGCTACGCTTGATCATGAAATAGATACTGCGCCGCCGATGGTTCGGATCCAATGTGCCGGGGCCAAACGGCGAGGCCTCCAGGCTCCCTGCCACTGAGAGCATGGCGTCGCGAATGATCTCGGCCTCCAACCGGCGCGGCGCAAACCTCCAAAGCCATTGATTGTCCGGATCTTTGCTCGCGTTCCCACGGGACGGCGCGCTGGCGCGACCATAGGCCTCGCTGAGCATGATCTGACGATGCAGGGGCTTTAACTTCCAGCCATTGGCGATCAACTGCCGAGCAAGATACTCCAACAGTTCGGGGTGGCTGGGCTCGGCTCCCTGCAGACCAAAGTCGTTGGGCGTCGCGACAATGCCTCGACCGAAATGATGGTGCCACATCCGGTTCACCATGACCCGGGCAAGCAAGTTGCCGGCGCCTTTCTCTGTGTCGGTGATCCAATTGGCCAACGAATACCGCCGAAAACTCGTGCGTGAACCTGCCGGCGGCTCCCGCCGCCACGCCGCCGCATCGCTTCCCTCGCGCATCAGGACCTCAAGGTAACCGGCCGACGCCTCCCCCTTCTTCTGATTGGGATCACCCCGATTCAGCAGGTAAGTCTTCGGATAAAAGTGCGGAAAGCCGCGCCCGTCCGCGTGGTGCTTCGTCGGCTTCAGGCCTTCACTGGACACCTGAACGAGGGTCATGTTCGGCTGCGGTTGCCGCTTCAGGGAATGTTGCGTCGCCTCGTCCAACTTCCTCCAGGCGGGATCGCTCTTGCCGAAGTGCGGAAACAACGTCCGACGGTGTTCGTCGGTCACCTTGCCCGATTCGACCGCCGCGAGCGCCGTGGCCAGTTTCTCGGGCGCCCCTCCGCCCACGACCACCGGCGGCGCGGCGGCCGCACTGACGGAAAGCCTCGGTCGGCCGATGCTGTGCTGGCTGTTGTTTGCAAAGGTAAGCTGAAACTCGAATTCGACGCCGCCCTCGTATCCAACCGGCTTCGCCAATTCAAACACGGCGGCCTGGTCCTTGCCGATTCCACCCTTGTCCACGGCCCAGCCCGTTCCGGTGGGATTGCCGTCGAATGCGGATGCGACCGAAAGATTGCCCTGGTTCTGCTCGTGAGTGGCCTTCGCGGAAACGATCTTCAACTGCCGACGCTTGCCTCCCGCCTGACCGATCGGGCGAGCAAAAATCTTGAGGTTGCTCAGCGCAAAATTCCCGTTGCCCGCTCGACCGGGCCCCTGTCGCCGCATGCTCTTGTGAGTCAATGCCTCGATCCGGACCCACTTCACGCCGTGGGCGCTGGTTGAGGCATGGAGAGTATACATCTCCTTGTTGGGGGCCTTGCCAGACGCGAGCAACGAACCGTCCGCCTGCGGCGTGAGAACCGTGTCGCGACTGGACTCCGCGTGGGTGAAGTCCAGGACCGACCAGGGAGACTTCGTCTCCAATGATTCGGCCGCCCGCGGGAGCCAGCGCGCAAACGCGGACTGAACATCCGGCTGCTTCTCATAGGCCTCTCGGGCGGCGACCAACGCAGCGTGGCTTCGTTCCCATTCGGCCTCGGCCCGGGCAAAACCTTCCGGATCCAGATTCACGTCAATCTCGCTGCGAATCGTCGTCGTGAACACCGCGGCCAACTGGTAGTAATCCCGCGTGCTGACCGGGTCATACTTGTGGTCATGGCATCGAGCGCAGCCGAGCGTCAATCCGAGCATCGCGGTCCCCATGGTTGAGACAATGTCGTCCAACTCATCATACCGGGCGCTTTCGAACTCCTTCTCGGTCAACTGGGTGGGAAACACCCCCGCGCCGATGAATCCGGTCGCCATCAACGCCAGGGAATCCTCCGGCGCGATCTCGTCGCCCGCAAGTTGCCAGCGAACAAACTGATCGAACGGCATGTCCGCGTTCAACGCCTTGATGACGAAATCCCGAAAGTGATAGGCGTGCTTGCGATCGTAGTCCTGCTCGAAACCATGGCTCTCTGCAAAACGAGCCGCGTCCAGCCAATGCCGGGCCCAGCGTTCCCCGTAATGCGGACTCCCCAGCAGTTCGTCGACCAACGCTCCACGCGACTGTTTCAATGCCCTCTGCATCTGCTCCGGCGTCGGCGGCAAACCAATCAGGTCAAGGTAAGCGCGCCGCACAAACGTCCGAGTATTAGCAGCTGCATTGGATTGCAGGCCCTGCTCGGCAAGCTTGGCGTAAACAAAGCGATCAATCGCAGTCTCTCCCCGCGCCTCTGGAACGGCCACCTCGCTCAAGGGACGAAACGACCAGAACCGACGGTCGCTCTCTGTCACGACAAACTCGCGCTCGCCCCCATCGTCTCCCTCAACCAGAGGTCGGTCATAGGGCGCGCCCAGGGCAATCCATCGTTCGAATGCCGCAATCAGCGGCGCGTCCAACCGGTCGCCCTTCGGAGGCATATGGGGCTCCTCCTGATGGCGAAGCAACGTCAACAAGCGACTGGCCGAAGCCTGCTCCAAGTCCACCACGACGCCGGAATCACCGCCCTTCAGGATGGACTTCCGGGATCCGACGCTGAATCCGGCGCGCACCTTCTCACCCCCATGACATTGCAGGCACTTGGTCGCCAATGCGGGGCGGATCGACTGCTTGAACAACACCGTTCCCGCCTTCATGCGCTCGCTGTGCCCTTCCGGCTCCGCCGCGAAGACCAACGTCGGCAGGACAAGCAGCGCGGCTAGTGATGGACCCATTCGAATCATGTCGATCATACAACCCCAGGACGACCGCAAATCCCACGCAAAAATGCGCTCTCGATCAATCCTCCAACTTTCCTGAATCAGAATGCTTCTTTTCCCAATTCCGAAACTCCTTTTCGTAGCGCTCCTGGTTCTGGTCGATGAATGTTTGCGCTTCCTCAAGCCGGCGGCGGAGGTCCTCAAGACGCAGCGCCTTCAGGGCTTCATTGCGAATGCGCCGCGCCTGGTCGCGGAGAGGCGTCGAGGCATCAATCGGGAACGCCACCGGGACCTCCTCCATCTTCCAGTCGTCGCTGCGTTGGGCGGCATAGGGAAGATCGTTCTGGTCCGTCGACTGCAGGTTGCCCATCGGGTTGCGACCCCAGGCGTAACGGAAGTGAATCGGCCGTGCCACCAGAGGGCTGGACAAGACAAGAACCCGCTTGTCGAGCTGGGGACGATTGATGCGATCCCTGCCTTTCTCAAGATAGACCGCATCCGCGGGCTGGAATCGACGATCCTCCCCCGCAATGGAGAATCCCACTATCGGACCGTCGTCGACCGCCTTCACCTGGGTGTCCATCTGCAGGATGATCTTGCCGTCCTCCACCTTCATCCCGGTGTGCATCGGCGGCTTCCACTTGATGTCGCGCTCGAAGCCATACTGCGTTGCCAGGGCCCACCGGGAAATTCGCTCGCCCACCGGGATCTTGAGCTGCGGGTGATACCATGAGCGCCGTTTGTCGAAACTGCTGGCGAAGCCGATGTTCCGATCGCCGGCCCGATAGAAATCGAGAAAGGTCTTGTACTGCGCCTCGCGTATGTAGATGCCGTTGTCGTACATCTTCTCGAGGTAATCATCGCGGGATTGTGGAGCCCCGGCCGTGCAGAGCGAGATGATGCCAAAAGGCATCTGCGGATCGTTGAAGGCCTCACGCCAGGCCGTGATCATCTTGCCGAACACCTGGTAATACATGGCCGCGCCGGAGGTCCCCGCGCCAAGCGCATTGTTGAAACCCTGGTGAAAAATCACGCCCTTGACGGACAGCCCCGCAATCGGCGCGATCATGCTGTTGTAACAGGTCCCCGGACGGTTGTGATCCATCGCCGGCCCCGGTCGCAGGTCTGTCGGAACGGTTTGATCCTTCGGTATCTCGCGTCCCTGCTTCTTCAGGTTTTCGATCCGGCGGTGATGATTCTTGATGCGATTCTCCAAATCCGCCTCGGCGTCCCAGGCTGCGATTTCTTCCTCCCATCCGGACAACAACCCTCTCACCTCAGGGGTGTCAATCTCAGCCAGCACGTCTGTCGGCGTCCAGGTTTCGACGGTCGTCCCGCCTCGCGATGCGTCGATCACCCCAATCGGAACCTGCGACGCCATGTGGATCCGTCGGGCGAACACATAGCCAATAGCCGACAACTCGCGCACGACCTCCGGCGAACACACATCCCAATCCCCTTTCCGAAAATGCTTGTTGAACCAACCGCTCCACTCGTGGAGGCGCGGAAAGCCCTTCTTGACCTCAGGGCCATTCTGCGCGGGAACCGTGAGGATGCGGATGTTCGGATAGTTCGCCGAAACGATCTCCAGGCTGCCGTTCTCCACCCGGCTGAGCGGATGCTCCATGTTGCTTTGCCCGCCGAGAATCCAGACATCGCCGACCAGGACGTTCTCCAGCGTCAACGTCTGCCGATCGCCCGCGACGGTCAGTCGCTGCGGCTTGGCGTTGGCCGGCATCGCGTCGAGCGCGACTCTCCACGCGCGATCCGGACCCGCCTTCGCAGTCTGGGATTGGCCCGCAAAACTCACGGTCACCCTCTCCCCGGGCTCAGCCCAACCCCAGACAGAGACAGGCTTGCCGCGCTGGAGGACCATGTTCGACTGAAACAGGTTGTGCAGACTCAAGCCCTCGCCGACCGCCGGAACATCGATCACGTTTTCCTTGGGCAACTTCCCATTGGCAGCTGGAGTCCTCGACGCCTGCGAGCGCGCCTGCGCCGCCGCTCGAATCGCCTGCTTGGCTCGAGTGAGGCGTTCCGGCCAGACGAAGGTCGGCGCCTTCGAGGGATCGTAGCCTTCCAAATGCCCGCGCAACCTCGTGGTCGGCTTGGTGTATTTCAGGACGGTGTCGCCGAAGACCTCGCGACAAAGCCCCGCCAGGCCCGGGTCGTACTCAATCAACTCGGCGCGCGTGTTGACATGGTTGTGGTCGTGATCGTTCTCCCGATTGTCGTCAAACCAACTCTGAACGCCCTCGGCGAAGTACTCGTGATGATTTACCGAGGCATATTTCCCTTTCCAAAGCCCCGCCTTCATCGCGGCGTCGTAGGTCTGCTTCACCCGCCGATCAAAGCCCGGATCGACATTCGACATGCCCCTCAGGTGAATGTTGTGGGCGAATTCGTGGATGAAGATGTTCTCCGTCGAGTAGGGGTCGCCCTCGTAAGCCAACAAATTCTCCTCGGCGCAGGAGCAGAACGGATCGGTCTGACTGCCGCCCATGCCGCGCGCGCGGGCGTCGCGGTAATCACGCGGAGAAATGCCCGGAAAGCCCGGAACCGGCCGCTTCGCCATCCACGCCCACTCGGGTTGATCGCAGGTAAACTCGTTCCAGGCGAGGATGCTTAATCGCGCCCCGCTGCGGATCATCGCCTCCCGCACGTCCGGCCGCTTCGCGAGCATCATGTTCGCCAGGTAGACCGCCTCCTTGAGCGCATAGGGATTCACCTTCGCCGAGGCCACGATCGGAAAACCGCCCGCGCTGACGCGTTGTGTGTAGAAGGCCGGAATGCCGTCCTTGTCGGGCGGATCAAAGCGGTAGGCCTGCACCAACGCCCGGCTGGTGACCGTGCGTTCCGTCTTGTCCTTGCGACCGACAATCGCGAACCGATGACCCAGGGTCGTGGTGATGATCGTGTCCTTCCCCGGTTCGACCACCCCGTTCGGCACGCGCTCGTCTTCGGACTTCAACCAATGGATCTCGATCGTCTGGTCGCTGCCGTTGAGTATGCGTAGCTTGGGCCGGGGAGCATTCCGTTCAGCCGCGCGCGCGGCGCCAAAGGCAACGCTGATGACAAGGCAAAGGACAATGGCTCGTAAGGCTGGTTTCATGACATCATTCGAAGGAGAGCATCAAACTCTCAATCATGGGCTTCGATTTGTTCTCGGTGGCGTCGGTGATCCTCAACTCCGCCTGAAAGCCGAATCCGGCCGGAAGCTTGGAGAGGTCCAATCGGGCCGGGGTCCGTTTGATCTGCTTGGAGAAACCCGGAGTGTAATCATAGCTTTCCTTGACTTCGCCCCACTTCGTCCACTCGTCGACCTTGCCGTCGTTGTCGACGTCGACGCCGACACGAGCTTCCACGGTCTCCACCCAGGGTCCCGGGCTGACGTAGTCCGTCTTTTGCTGCGTCGCGAGGTAGAACCGGCCTTCCGCGAAAGCGATGTCCGGATCAGGATGCCCGTTCCCGATCTGATCACACCAGGTGAAAGGCTGATCGATCGAAGGCGAGGTAAACCAGCCCACCGCCATCTTGTGCCCGCCCGCGGGGTCGTAATCGCCGAAAAGGTAGTATTGCCCGCCGATGCAGATCGCCGCCCAGTCGCCGTAGGCCTCCTGCTCAGGTTCGTGAATTTCATACTCAGCGACGTTCGTCTTGAAGCGTTTGGGATCCTCCTTCGCCCAATGCGGATGCTTGTAGGTTGCAATCCGGCCGGTGGGTTTGGTGCGATTGTCGACCGCGGGTCGCTTGAAGACGAAGTCCTTGAGTCCGTCCTTGCTGACGGCGTGGCCCGCGAGGGGCGAATCCCACGAGCGCTTGTTCGCTGAGATGGGACTCCAGTCCTCGATGATGACGTGCATGTTGCCCTCGAGATCGCGAATGAACCCGGCATCGGAGCCATGGGACGGATCCTTGACCGCAATACCCATGTTCTTCCCGGGCTCGCCATCGAAAAGGTCGTCGTCAACATAGACATGCGGATCCTGATCATTCGGAAAATCGTAGTAGATGTAGGCCTTGCCATCGACCCATTCAGCGCTGGTCACCCACTTGGAAAACCCCTCGGTGACCGGCCCATGGTGCACCCAGTTCTTCATATCCCGGCTCTGCCAGGCGTGATAACCGCCCCGCCCCTTCTTCAAGCCGCCCGGCGCGTCATACTGCTTGGGGAAGCGCGTCGTCTGCAGCGGCATGTCGAAACCCTCAAGTTTGGCGGGCTGCGCTTCGAAGGGCGGCAGCGGCTTGCGCTTCTCGCCTTTTCTGCGCCGCGGTTGACCGCTGCCATAGCGGCCGAACATCCAGTAGTCGCCCGGCCCGACCGTGAGCAGAACCGGCGCGTCCTGCAGGTTGACCGGGCCAAGATTCTCAATCGGATTCCAGTTTTGCCAAAGGGCGGATTGCCGGATCGTCAGAAACGCAGCCTTGCGCTTGCCGCCGGGCCTCTGGAGCGAGGTCTTGAGCCCGCCGGACTTTCCCACCGGGGTCGCCATGCCGTCCTTGATTGAAACACCCTCGGACGAGGCGACCGCCCGCTTCCATTCGGATTGCGTATCGATGGTCAACGACTCGGCGCTGACAATGGAATAAGACAGCAGGAGGGCGATCACCCCGGCTGGGATTTGTTTCATAGGATCAAGTTTCAGCATGGTTCAATTGTCTTGCGCCCCGCCTGCCCATTCAATCTTCGAGATCAGTTCGAGATTCGCGGGATCGGTGAAGTGAAGGCTGGACCGGGCGGCGCCGTCGTAGACATCGAAGCGGAACGTGCTGATCTCGCTCCAGTCCTTCATGGGGCGCTTGTCGCGACTGGTGAAATCCCCGGGCCGAAGGACGATCTGCTGATTGTCGCCGACCTTGGGGTTGAGGGTGGCAAAGAAGGTCTCCTGCGGCCCGTTGACACCGGCCAGAAACTTGCGCTTGCCAATCCGGAAGCGATAGCTGAGCCGTTCGCGAGGGACACTGACAGTGATGCGCATGGCGGCGTTCTCCTTGGGCGTCGCGCGCGCCGGATCCTGGAACTTGTAGGTGGAAATGCCGCCTTGCGGCGTCGGCGCCCAATCACGAAGACCGATCTTCCCAAAGTCCTCAAACACAGGAACGTGACGGGCTCCGGCCCGGAGTTGATCGATTTCCACGGCGCGGGGAATATGAACCGCCTCGTCCGAGGTGAGGGTGAATACCTTGGCCTCGCCGCGAAAGGATTCCGCCGGCGCAGGCAGCGGATAGGTCAGGTTCGCAAAGGCGTAAAGCGGGAGATCCGGGGCCGCCGGCAACTCGGCCGACCAGGCATCCCCCGTGCGCTTGGCGTCCGCGTGGATCCAGAAGCGCGCCCGGGCATTGGAATCGTGGCTGTAGTAGATGTCCAGTCCGACCAACTCATCCGCGCGGTCCGGCTCAACCGAGAACCGCGCGGAGCTCCCGTCGATCTCGAGAGTCGGCTTGACCGTCCGGGGCAACTCCTTCATTCCGCCCATCAAGTGTCGCCCGAAGAACCGGTTCACCAGGATCCACTGCTCCGGACCCAGCGAGTGATTGTAGTGCATCAGATGACTGGCGCGCCAATCGTCGTGCGGAATGAGGTTCGCCGATTTGTAGAGATTCTCGAAGACCGCGTGAAAGTCGTCGGAGGCGCTCAGAAACAACACCGGACAATTCACCAAGGGCCAATAGGCGCGGGCGTCGATGGCGCCGTTGTAGAGCTCGACATTCCTGAAACCGCGGGCGCGGCCGGTGTTCGGCAATCCCGGAAAATCATCCATGATGAAGCCGGAGCCGCCCACCATCGGGATGACGGCCTGGAGCCGCGGATCGATAGCGACCATGGAGGTGATGTTGCCGCCCATGGAATAGCCGGTGAATCCAATCTTCTCCGGATCCACCTCGGGTTGCCGCTCCAGAAAGGTAATGGCGCGGCGCCCGGCATAAGCGAGCAGATACCAGTTGCCATTGCGCGGGCTCACCACGGGATCGATGGTGTGTTCATCCGGATCCAGGTTCAGCTTCACACCCTCGCGCAGGGCTCCCGGATAGAAGCGCGGCCCCTGGCTGGGATCGACCTTGCCCCAATCCGTGTTCACCTTGATTCCTTCGACCATCTCCCGACCGCCCCAATTGATGTCGATGGTGGCATATCCCTGCCTGGCAAAGTAGCTCCCGCGTTCGCGCTCGGCGCGCTGTCCGCCGCCGTGCGCCCAGACAAAGGCCGGGCCTTTCTTCAGGCCTTCAGGAAAAGTGTAGAAGGCCGCGCACCGGGACTTCGCGCCCTTGAAGGTCCCGACCGTGAACAGGACGTAACGACACACAATGCCATCCTCACGCCACTCCTTGACGATCTCGGCATCGAGCGCGTCCCTGCGGAAATCCACGTCCTGCCAGAGGTCGACAACATTCCCCGGAACGTCCTCGACCGTGTAGGGAACGACGGAGTCAGAGGCTCGGAGAGCTTGGCAAGCGAAGGCGCACAGGCCCGCCAGGAAAATTGAAAGGAATCGTTTCATCGTGCTTCGATCAAACTACGAATGTATTCCACGTTGCGATCATGCGGGGCCATGCGGTGATCCTTGTCGGTCAACGCACGGTCGTAGATCTCGCCGGGGCGGATGGGTTCATGGGACCTGTCGGCGATGGCAATGAGACGATCCAGGACCTTCTGATTGCCGGCGGCCAGGTTGTGCTTTTCCTCAATGTCCGTTGCCAGGTCGTAGAGTTCCCACTCGCCTTTCCGCCCCTTGTAAGCCTTCCAGTTTCTCATGCGAACCGCGGTCTGATTGCCGAACTCCCAATAGAGGCGCTTGTGCCGTTGCTGATCCTTACGACTCAGCAAGGTCGGCGCGAAGGACAGTCCGTCGGTCCTGGGAGCGGTCACGTCCGCCAATTCAGCCAACGTCGGCATGACATCCGGGTAGTAAAGCAGATGATCCGAGACGGAACCCGCCTTGATCCGGCCGGGCCAACGCACCAGGAAGGGAACTTTCAAGCCCCCCTCGTACAGCGACCCCTTGCCCGCACGGAAGCGCTCGCCCGTCTTCGGGTTGAGATTGGGACCGAAGAATCCATGCGGCCGCTCCTTGGTCTTGAAGTAATCCTGTCCGCCATTGTCGCCACATAGGAAGACGATCGTGTTCTCATCGAGCGCCAACTCCTTCAAGAGCGCGATCACCGCGCCGAGTTGCCGGTCCATCATGTGGATGAACGCGGCGTAAACCTTGGCGTCGTTCTCCGTTCGCTGCCCGGCCTTCCAGGGCTTGTCCTTGAACAACTGCCACGACGGATCGTCGGCGGCGATGCCCCAAAGCCCATGCGGCGGCGTCCATGGCAGGTAACAAAAGAAAGGGCGTTCCCGGTTCTCGCGGATGAAGTTGAGCGACTCCCTGAAGATTTCATCCTGCGCGTGGGTCTCACCTTCGTAGAAACTCAAACCGGGGTTGCCCTTCAGCGGAACTTCTTCGCTGTTCCGTATGAGGTAGCGGGGATAGAAGGTGTGAGCATGCACCTGGTCGTAGTAGCCGAAGAAGACATCGAAACCATGCTTCTCCGGCACGCCTGAAGTGCCGCGACCGCCAATACCCCACTTCCCAAAGCCGCCGGTGGCATAACCGCGCTTCTTCAACATACTGGCCAGGGTGGGTTCGTCGGCGCGAATCGGCGCAAACCCGTTGTTGCCCCGCATGGACATGTGACCGGAGTGCAATCCGGTCAGCAACGAACAACGGGTCGGACCACAGACCGGGGCGCCCGCATAGGCGTTCGTAAAGCGCATGCCCTCCGCGGCGAAACGATCCATGTTCGGCGTCAACAGTTCCTTGTGGCCCATGTGTCCCGACTCGAAGTAGCCCCACTCGTCGAGCATCAGATAGACGATGTTGGGCGGCCGGGAAGCGGCGGCAACGCTCCCGAGACCAAACACCAGCAGGACCAACAGACAGATTCGCGCTCTCATGAGTTCCCTTCGCTCCGCATTACTTTGCCAGACGCGGCGCGGAATGACCTTGTTCACGGATCTTCGCGAGCAACGCCTTGAGTTCGGCGACGCGTTCCGGGTTCGCCTTGGCCAAATTGGCTCGTTGGCCGATGTCGGACGAAAGGTTGTAGAGCTCGACGGGGCTCTTGTCGTCCGCGGGATACTTGTGCTTGGTCTCCCACTTGGCATTGCGCCCGCTCATGTAGCCGTGCTTGTCGGCGACCAGCAGCCAGTCCCCGTGCCGGATGGCGAAGCTGTTCGCCCGGGTGTTGTGGATATGTGTATCGCGAACCTTGCCCGCCTTTCCCTGCAGGTGCGGCAAGAGGTTGTGCGAATCCTCGGCTTGATCGTCAGGCAGTTCGTATCCGGTCGCCGCCGCGATGGTGGCCATGAAATCAATCTGCGAAACCAGGGCGTCGGAGACGCGGCCGGCCTTGGCGACACCCGGCCACTTGATGATGAACGGGACATGATGACCGCCCTCGTAGATGTCGCGTTTCAAGCCGCGGAACGGCTTGGCGGACCAATGGTCAAACTTCTCGTCACGGGCATAGGCATACTTCTCCGGTCCGTTGTCGGCGGTGAACAAGACAATGGTGTTGTCGGCCTGACCGCTGTCTTCCAAGGCCTGCAGCAACTGCCCGATCGAGTCGTCGATCTCGACCACGAAATCACCGTAGGGACCCGCCTCGCTCTTCCCGTCGAACTTGTCGTTCGGAATGATCGGCGCGTGGGGGCCGGGATAGGCGAAGTAGAGAAAGAAGGGCTCCTCCCTGCCCTTGCGCGAGCGCAGGTACTTTACCCCGCGTTCGGTCAAGGTCGGCATGACATCGTAAGGATTCCAACCGGTGATCATGGGACCCGGACGACACTCCCAGTTTCCTTCCTTGATCTTCTTCCACTTCGCCGTGTCCATCATGGTGTCGGGCGCGTCGACCAAACGATCATCCTCGATCCAGGCGTAGGGAGGAAAGTTGATCACCGTGTCGCCAAAGTAGTGGTCAAATCCGTGCGCCAAGGGACCATCCTGCACGGGCTTCGACCAATCGAAGGCGTCATGCCTCCAAGCCTTCTTGCGGCCGGAACCGATCTGCTTCGCCTCGGGTTTGCGAATACCGGCCCAGTCCCAGCCCAAGTGCCATTTGCCAATGCAGGCGGTGGCGTAGTCCTTTTCCTTGAGCATTTCCGGCAACGTCAGCCGCTCCTTGTCGAAAAAGGTTCCGCCCAAGGCGCCGACGATGCCATGAAACTTCCGCCAATGGTGACGGCCCGTCAGCAAGGCGTAGCGCGAAGGCGTGCAGATCCCCGAACTGCTGTGCCCGTCCGTGAAGCGAATCCCCTCCGCGGCCAATCGATCCAGGTTCGGCGTGGGAATCTTCGACGCCGCGTTGTAACAACCCAGATCGCCATAGCCCAGGTCGTCGGCGTAGAGGATGAGCACATTGGGACGTTTACTGGCAGCGGCCTGCACTGCTGCGAGGGAAAGGACCAGAATACCGAACAAAGATGCCAAGAGATTCCTGAGGACGATTCGCATGGCCACGACTTAAACAGACGACCCGCCCTCCACGCTAGCTGAATCACCGGTGAAACCCGGGCGACGTTCTGCGGCGAAAAGCGATCGCGGCGTCAAGGCTCGGCGACTTCACCAGGGAACACCCCGCCCCCATCCTCCGCATGGGAATTGCCACCGGCGATTTCCACCTTGGTTTCCGCAATCCCTTCGAGTGGTTCAGGCGCCCCGGGAAACCACTTCTTGTGAGTCACCCAGGCCGCCATGCCAAACAGGCAGGTTCCAACAAAGGATCCAACCTTGACGTAGCGGGCGTCGAGGATCCCGAAGAACACGTAGCAAAGATAACCCAGCAACAGCAGTCGCACCAAGGTCGGCACGACGAGATACAAACCGGTCCGACGTATGCGATAACATCCCTTGGTCCAATACTCGCTGATGTGGATATTGAGAAGGGGAAGCCCAACCCGGAACGCAGGCCGCTCCTGTTTCAGGTCAATCGCCACAAGCCAGAACACATGAATCTTCCCGAAGACCAAGAGCCACAAGCCCATGAACAGCAGCGCCAGGCCGACAATCCAGGAGAAGTTCGCAAGGTAAAGCAGATCCGCTTTCTCTTCACCGTCAATCCACCAAGCCGCGCCAATCATGAGGCACGCGAGCGTCAAGGTCCAACGGGTGAGCTTCCGCCTCAGGATTCGAGCCTGGATGCGGCTCACCGGTTTCGCGGCAGTCTTTGCTTCAATGTCAGTATCGCCCATGTCCTGTTGTTTCCGTCCGGAGCCTCCCCGAGCGCATCTCCCCACGATTCCGGCTACCCCCTTGCCGATTCCAACCCACTGAGCGTTCCCGTGCTGGAGCTGAAGCGGTCAACATCCAGGCCCAGGGCCTGCAACAGGCTCACATAGACGTTGCACAACGGCGGCGGATTGTCCTTATCGAAACTCAAATGCTGTCCGTGCCGGAAGGCGCCGCCGGCGAGAAAGACCGGCAGATTCCTGGTCGAATGACTGCTGGCGTCGCCCAGGTTGCTGCCAAGAAAGACGGTCGTGCGATCCAACAAGTTGGCGCCCCCCTCGTCGGATGCGCGCAGCTTCACCAACAAGTCGCGCACCGTCCTCATCGTCTCCATCTCCACGATCTTCAACTGCTCCAGTTTGCCGGGATCCTTGCCGTGATGAGACAGGTCGTGATGGCCCAGGGAAACGCCCTCGATCAGGGGCGACGCGGTCATGCCGGAGAGCATGATGGTGATGAGGCGCGTGGAGTCTGTCTTGAGCGCCAGGTGCGTGAGGTCAAACAACAATCGAGTGCGCCCGATCAGATCGGCCGGATTGGCGATGTCCTTTGGCGGCGCGACGCCCACCTTCGGCTTCGGCCGGCTCGCCCAGTCCTGATCGTTGGCCAACTGTCCCTCCAACTCGCGAACACTCGTGAGGTATTCATCCAGCTTGCCCCGGTCGCCCGCGCCGAGCCCGGCCCGAACGGACCGGGCCTGCTCCCGGACATCATCAAGGATGCTGCGTCCGTCGGCGATATGCCTCATCTGATCGCGTTTCTGCACCGGCGTTCCTTCCAGGAAAAGGCGGGCGAACACTTTGGAGGGAGAATCGTTTGCCGGGATCAGCGCGCCCGTCCTCGTCCAGCTCAGCCCCCCCGCCCCGCGGCCGGACAACGCCAGGCACGGAAACCGCGTTTGGGAGCCAATCTGGGCCGCGGCGAACTGATCCAGCGAAATGGCATTGCGAAAACCCGGCCGCCCCGCCCCGGGAATGCCGGTAAGAAAACTCGCCGAAGCCTGGTGCCCGAAGCCCGAGCTCATGCCGGCGTGCTCAAGGCCGGAGACAACCGTGAACTGATCGCGAAAGTCCTTCACCACCTCCAGGTAAGGCGAAAGTTCAAAGTTCCGTCCCGCCTGTTTCGGGAAGAAGTAATCCGGGTGGATTCCCAGTGGCGCGCAAATGCAGACCATGCGGCGCGGCGGACGCGCTTGACCGGGATCCGCGAAGGCTTCCAACCACGGGAGCGCCAGAGAAACGCCCGAAGCGCGTAGAAAATGTCGGCGATGAATCTTCATGGTTTTCTTCATTTCGTCTGGAAGACCGAGCTTTGCACGACCTCGTGAATCAACGAGCGAAAACCGTAGTCCTTCTCGCGGACGCAGTCGACAATCGCTTCGATCGCCGGCTCGTCAAGCGAGGTGGGCTCGGCGCCCGTCGCATAAGCGAGGAGCTTTCCGGCCAGGTTCCGGGCCAAGGAATCCTTGTCTTCCACTAGCAGTCGCTTGTAGTCGCGAATGCCCGTAAAACGTCGCCCATCCGGCAAGACGTCGCCCGCATCGACTGCAGGCCCCTGCTGATAGCGCACCCACCGGCCGCCGCGACGCGCACGCTTCCCGAGGATCCGGTAGTGATCGCGCCAACCGCCAATCACATCGAAACTCTCCAGCGCAAAACCCGGCGGGTCGATCGCCACATGACAGCGCGCGCAGGATTCCAGTTGTCGGTGCTTGGCCAGTTGTTCCCGGATGGTCGTGGCGCCGCGAATATCCGGCTCCAACGCCTCCACATCCGGCGGCGGATTCGAGGGCCGAGCCCCGAGAATCCGGTCAAGCAGCCAGACGCCGCGCATGACGGGCGAGGTCGTCGTGCCATTGGCCGTCACTTTCAAAATGGCGGCCATGGTCAGGAAGCCGCCGCGAACGCTGTCCGCGGGCAACGACACGCGACGCATCTGCGCGCCTTCGATGCCGGGAATCCCGTAGTGCTTCGCCAGGCGCGCGTTCAAGTAAGTGAATCCGGAAGACACAAAATTCGCCAGGCTCAGGTCATTCTTCAGCACGTCCTCAAAGAAGAGCCGCGGCTCTTTGAGCGATGCATCTTTGAGCACGTCATCATACTCCGGGTAGAGATAGCGGTCGGGCGAGGTGTCATCGATGGCGCGCAGGCTGAGCCACTGCCCGGTGAAGTTCCGGGTGAACGCCGATGCCTTCGGATCCTGCAGCATTCGTTCCGTCTGTTTCCGCAATGCCCCCGGTTCGAGCAGGCTGCCATCCGCGGCCGCACGCATGAGTTCCTCGTCTGGCATCGAACTCCAGAGAAAATACGACAATCGACTGGCCACCGCATGGGCGTCCAGTCGCCCGTCAACGTTCGGCTCCCGCAGAAAAAGGAAATCGGGCGAAACCAGGATGCCCTTGAGCCCCACCCTGACGGCGCGCTCGAATGAATACCCCGCGGCCAGGCGTTCCTTCACCCGCTGCAGGTAAGGTCCGATATCGGCCGCAGTCACTTCCCGCCGGAATGCGCGCCGGGCAAAATCACGCAGGATGCGCTCCGCGTCCCCAACGGGCTTCGGCGAAATCACCTCGAAGCGCTCCTCACCTGCGGAGCCCGCCACCTTTACACGCTCCAGATCACCGAAGATGGCCTTATGACTCGGCGGGGGCCAGGATTCGAGGATGGGACCAAAGATATCGACCCACTGAATGACCAATCCCGGTCCCTCGTAGTTCTCAGCGCCCACCTTTTCCACCTCCGGAGGCAACGCCGGCAGGTTGTCGGCGATGATGCGAAACCGACTCTCCGGCTCCAGCTGCGTGGTGAATTCCAAAACGCTCGGTTCATCCGCGGGAAAGGAAAAGTAGTCGATCAAATACTCCTCCGTGACCTCCTTGAACGTGCCGGCGTTGACATGGAAATCGACCGGCTTCCCGTCACTCTGGTAACCATATCCGGAAATGCGCACCCGGTAATTGCCGCGAAAGCGGCTGTGAAAGTTCCACATCGTCACCCGGATGTTGGCCGACTCCCAAACCGCGAAGATCGCCACGCCATCATCCAAATGACGATAAACACTGCCCTGCTTCCGGACCGAGCTTTCCTTCTTCAGATCGTAGCGTTTGTCGATCTGCCACGGACGTCGCCCATTTGCGATCGCGGCGTCAAGAACCCGGTCGGCCGCCGCCAGATAGTTGCGCAGGAGAAAGGACGAGGTATGCATCGAGGCGGCGTCGTTATCGAAGCCATTCACGGAGGTGTCCGGCGGCAGAAGGTCCGACACATCGACCTCGACGTGAAGCAGATCGCGGATCGTGTTGACGTACTCGGCCTGGTTCAATCGACGCAGCGCGACCCGCCCTTCCCGGGCTCGCACGGCCAACTCGCCGGCCCGAGCCTGTTTCCGAATCCATGCCACCGTCCGCTGCGCTTCCCCGGCGTCCGGTTGCGGCGCCTTCTTGGGCGGCATGTCGCCCGACTCCAGGACCTCCGCCACCGCCAGCCATCGGCCGCGCAGCCGCGCGTTCTCGAAATCGCGGGACACTTCCTCGATCTGGAAATCGCCCTTGTGCTTCGCCCCGGAATGGCAGCGTTGGCAGTGTCTCTCCAGGAATCCACGAACGGACTGGTAACGCTCCGAGCCATCCTGCGTCCATCCCGCGACACTCGGGACCAACAGGGACGCCGCCAAAGCAACGCGCCACATCACCATGGGTGCGCTTTCCCTCCCAAACACGCTGGGCGCTATTCCATTCGCGGACATGGCACAAAAGAACGATCTGAAAACCAATTCGTCAACCAAGCGATCCATCTTCCAAGAAGCTGAAATACAGCGCTCATGGATGTTCCGTTCTGAATCGGAGGCCCCGCCATGGATCGGATCGGAGGCCCTGACGGCAGAGGCGCGTCAGGGTTCATTCCGCCATTCGAATCGCTTCGTGAACTTCGGGATAGTTCTCATCGGTGTCGCCAATCTCCTCGCGGAGTGCAAAAAGGCGTTTCTTCAAACGCTCGGTGACATTGGCGGCGGCGGGCTGCCCGTAAAGGTTGTTCATCTCATGGGGATCCTGGCGCAGGTCATACAGTTCCCAATGCGGCCTCGTTGGCGCGGCGTTCTCCGGCTTCCAATACCAATCGGGGTTCAAGCGACGCCCATAGAAAAAGATCAGCTTGTGGGTCTTGGTGCGAATGCCGAAATGGGCGGGGTTGTCATGATGCGCCATGTGCATCCAGTAGCGGTAGTAGCTCGCCGTTTTCCAATCGGCGGGCGTGTTCCCCTTCAGGTTGGGCAGGAAGCTTCGCCCCTGGAACTGCCCCGGCATGGCGTCCCCTGGCACGCCCGCAAGATCCAGCAACGTCGGCGTGAAATCGACATTGTTGATGATGTCATCCACGACCTTGCCTGCGGGCAGGCTCCGCGGATGCCGGATAATGAAGGGCATCCGCAGGGACTCCTCGTACGTCCAACGCTTGTCGATGTAATCGTGCTCACCGAGCATGAAGCCTTGGTCCGCCGTGTAGATGATGATGGTGTTCTCAAGTTCGCCGGCGTCTTTCAAATGCTTGACCAAGCGGCCGATGTTATCGTCGACACCCTTCACGCAGCGCAGGAACTTCTTGAGGTAACGCTGATAGGCTTCACGCTTGTAGGCCTTCCCACTGAGCTTCTCGTCGACAAACATGTGATGCCCCATATTGCGACGGGTATTCCTCCCGCCAATGGAAGTGCCTTACTGTGGATAGCCGACCGGGCCATGATTGCCGCGATCCCACAGGCTGTTCCCCTCGGGCTCGGGGATATCGACATCTTCATAAAGCCAGTCATAACGCTCGGCGTTCTCGAAATTGTCATGCGGCGCCTTGAACTGGTGCAGCAGGAAGAACGGTTTGCGCTCCTTCTTGTTCCGCCACTGACGCAGCCACTTCAGGGAGATGTCCGTGATGGCGTCGGAGGAGTGAACCGAATCGTACTTGGCCGCCCGAATGGTGTTGTTGGGCCACGGCTCCTTCCCCCGGACGCGGAAGATCGGGTTGAAGTAGGATCCCTGACCCGGCAGAACCGTGTAGAAGTCAAACGCTGCAGGCTCTGCCTTCAAGTGCCACTTGCCGACGACGGCCGTCGTGTAACCGGCCTTCTTCATCTCCAGGGCCAGCGTCTGCCGGTCAGCCGGGATCTCGCCGCGCAAAGTGGTGATGCCGTTCTTGTGGCTATACTGCCCTGTCATGATCGTGGCCCGACTTGGAGTGCAGATCGAGTTCGCGCAAAAACAGTTGCTCAACCGAACGCCCTCGCTGGCGAGTTTGTCGAGGTTGGGCGTTGGATCCAGCTTCGCCAACCGGCCGCCATACGCGCCAATGGCGTGCGCGGCGTGATCGTCCGACATGATGTAGAGAATATTCGGCTTCGGGGCGGCGGCCGACTCCAGCAACCCTATCGCCAGGGCGGTGACAACTAGTTTGGTGTTCATGAGATGATGCAGAGCGAAAACTTCGAGCGTTGGCGAGTCTACGCCGACGCCGTCCAACGGGAATGATGCTCCTTGACGTTTGAATGCCAATATTTGACCCGGATACCGAGAAACGCCATCCCATATTGCCTTGTCGTCCAAGGCTGCACCCAACGGCTAGCGTTGCGCGTTGCCCCCGATCGCCCTCAGCTCAGCCTCAGTCCAGGGAGCTTCTCGCTCCTCATGCTGTTGCCGGATGCGTTTGACCTCATCCTTGGAAACGGCGGCGGCCTCATTGCCCCAGGCAAAACGGATGAAGGAGAGAATCTCCGCCAGCCGATCGTCCCGGGTAATGCCGAGGGCCTTTGCCGGCGCCATGAAAGCGGCGGCGTAGTTCTTTCCGTCGATCGGCCCCATGAGGCCATTGATGAAAATGGGAATGAGTTGATCGGGAGGGCCCGTGACCCGCTTGCTGCCCGCCAAAGAGGGCGCTTGGGCCAGCGAGGCGCCGGAAACCTTCATCCCCCTGCCATCCGAACCATGGCAGGAGATACAGTATTGATAATACTGGTTCTCGCCCGAGGTAATCCGCCGCCGCGTTTCGGCCGGCATATCCTTGGGAAACTTGAGCCCCCGATCCCAGTTGGCGAAGGCCGCGCGCCATTCGGAGGACACCAACGGAAGAATGTCCTCGTCGAGCCTCGCAAAGGCAGAGCCATCCTTGATGGCTTTCGGCAATGGCAGATCCTTCTTCCCCCAAAGCGAGATCGCCGTAGCCATCATGACACCGCGATCATTGAGATGACGTCGCGCGGCCTCCTGGATGCCTGCTTCAGCGGCCGGATCGTCAATGGTTCCCAAGGTGTAGATGAGCTGCTCCGCGACGCGCGGATCGCGATCCGTTCTCAAGGCTGTCAGGGCGGCTAGATGCTTCTTGCCGCCGCCGGCTTCGGCGATGCGGATGCCGGCATCACGCAGCATGGGTTCCCGATCGGCGGCCAACGCCTCACCGAGAAGTCCGTCTGAAACAGCGCCCATGCCTTCGAGCGCCCAGAGGGCATGGAGCCTGGCGAGCCGGTTCTGGGTGTAGCGAAAGGTGGACTCCAGCAACGGAATGACGGACTCGCGATCCGACCGCAGGAGGATGAGCCGTTGCGCTGTATCCCGGCGCCATCCATTGGGATGGTGAAGATGCCGCACGAGTTCGGCCGTGGTCTCCTCCAGCATCCGCGGTCTTGGCTCCGGTTCGAAATCCTTGTGCCGAATGCGCCAGATGCGCCCCTTGAGCTTGTTTCTCGCGAGGCCGGACTTGCGCGTGAACTCGCGGGCCGGCGGATTCATCCACGGGGCGTCCTGGATGATGCCGCGATACATGTCGGTGACATAGAGAGCCCCATCCGGCCCGGTCGCGGTGTTGATGAAACGACTGTTGATGTCGCTGGAGCGCAGGAACTCACCCTCGCCGGGCTCGGCCTTGGACAACATGATCTTGCCTTCAATGCGTTCAATGTTGGCTCGCCGAACCACGTGGATTGTCGGATCGCAAACGAAGTAGCGTCCACGGTCCTCCATGGGCAACTTGTCGCCCCGAAAGACGCTTTGCCCACAAGCGGAGGTAAAGGCCCGCACTGCCGGCGCCGCACCGCCCCGATCGTTCAACAGGCAGAGGCTCTCCACCTTCATGAAGTCGGGTGTGTAAGGATCCCCCAAGGTGACCGGGACGCCATTGACGCCGCGCTTGGCCAGGCGTTTCACGGTGTTCCAATACTTGGGATGCAACTGCGCGCCATAGAGCGGCATGCTGTTGTGCACCCAATATAGACGCCCCACGTCATCGTGCGTCAGTCCCCATTGAGTCCAATGTCCGGGTTGGGGTTGCGGACGCCAGGTTCCATCCGTGAAGCGATAACGCTCCATGTTGTAGGAGAGGTAGATCCAGTTATCGATGTTCCAGATCAGTCCGGAATCCTGGTGTTCCACCGAGGTCTTGGGACCATTGCGACTTCGTGGACCATACTCGAACAGCGGTTTCGTCTCGTCGGCAACGCCATCGCCGTCCGTGTCGCGGTAGGCAATGACATCCATGGTGTCGGTCTCGCGGATGGCGATCCATTCATCCAACGGCAAGATCATGCGCGGCAGGTTCAGATTGTCCACGAAGGTGGTGACACGATCCATGCGGCCGTCCCCGTCGGTGTCCTCAAGCCGCTTTACCCGGCCATTGCGAAGCTCCTTGGTTCCTGTCCCGTCCGCGTCCTGCATGTAACTGCGCATCTCGGCCACATACATGACGCCATTGCCGTCCCAAACCGTCAGAACGGGCTCCTCGATCTGCGGCTCGGCCGCGACGAGTTCGGCAACATACCCGGGGGCCAGATCAAAGGTCGCAAGCTCCTCCTTCGGTGTCAGCGTGCAGTAAGGATTGGACGCCTTCTTCTTCGCCGCGCTCGCCGCAACTGGCGGAATCACGCCGTTCGCGGATTCACTCCAAACAACCTCATGCGGCGGAACCATGCTGGTTTCCGTCTCCTCAGGAAATCCGGCCGGCACAGGCAAGGTCACTTTTCCCGTCGCAAGATACTCACAACTGCGCGCGACGAGGGTTTGAAAGCCAACACAGTACAACGCGTCCCAGGTCCGGTCGCCGCGCCAAAAGTGGCCCAAGGAGGTGACTATGGCGCGCCCTTTGCCATAGCCAACCTCCCAGGTGATCGGTTCATGACGACCCGTGCCGCGTTGCTTCGGATCCGAGAAAGCGGACGAAAGGACGGTCAGGTTCTTCGCCGGGCCGCGCATGTGATGGTACAACTCGTCACGGCCGTGCATCCACTTTGCGGGCAGCCCCCGCATCACCGGATGATTCGTTTGGCGAACCGTGATCTGAAACGGGTGTTTGGCGCCGTGCGCGGAACTTGCAACCGAATCATCAACGTAGGTCTCTCCGGTCCTGGGATCGATCTTGAGAGCCTCGCCAAAGGGGGCCTTGCGCCAGCCCATCCCAATAATTTCGTTGAATTGATCCCAGTTCGGAAAAGCGTTGTTGGCTCCATGGACGACCAGGACGCCGCCGCCATCACGCACGTGGTTGACAAAACTCTCCTGAACCTCCGGCGGCCAGGTCTGGCCGTTGTAATTCAGGATCACGCAATCGTGCGCCGCAAAGTCGGGTCGCCACAACGCCCAGGCTTCCCTTCCCTTGTCGCCCGCCGCCTTGATCAGTTTCTTGAACCGGGCCGCCGCAGTCTTGTAACGCTCCTGCGCATCCACATCCTTGGACCGAGGCGCTCGCAGTCCGGCCGGCGTCAAGGGATCGGGCGCAGTGGAAACGCTTACCTCAAAACGCCCCGTCGCCTTCAAGGTGGCTCGCAAGGCGTCGGTGGTGACTCGCCAATCGTGATTATTGCGCCCATCGACGATGAGGACGCGAATGGGAGCGACAGCCTGAACGGCAAGCGTGCAACTTGTGACTGCGAGGCAGACAAGGGCGCACAGAAGACGGCAAGGCGCTGAAAATCTTAAAATCATGGCAGCTGGACTTTGGAGTTTAGGATTCGATCCTCTTCACGTGAAGCGTAAGAATGCCTTTTGCGAGGCAGAACGCAGTGTGCCATATCCCACGCATGTCAACGGCCCATAAAATCCGTGAGGAAGCCGCAAAACTTCCGGGAGGAGAACGCGCAGAGTTGGCGGCATTTCTGCTGAACAGCCTTGAAGTCGAACGCCATTGGGTGGGGGACGAGGAGGCGCAGCGGCGAAGCAGGGAAATGAGCAATGGGGTCGTCCACGGTCTGTCATGGGAGCAGGTGAAGACAGACTGCGGTCGCGATTGATATCGAATGAGTTAGCGCTTCCACCCGGAAGCCAAGGAGGACATCAAGACAATCGCCCGGAGATACGCCAACGTATCGGAGGGCGTCATGATCGCTTCTGGCGGAAATTGGAGTCGGCGGTCAAACGGATAGGAGAATTTCCCGAGCGACATCATCATCTCGACGCGTCTGGATTCCGACTCTCCAACCTCAAGAAGTTTCCCTATCACATCCTTTTCGAAACAAGCGATTCGGAGATCCGAATCCTGGTCGTGCGTCATGATCGCCGCGATCCATCATTCGGATTGAACCGGGGATGACTGCGATCTAAGCCAGGATCTTCCGAATGACATTCATGGGCTCCACTCCGGTTAGGCGTTGATCCAACCCCTGGCGCCGCACGGTGAACTGCTCGTGATTGATGCCGAGGCAATGCAAGACCGTGGCGTTGATCTCGTTGACATGCACGCGGTCAACGACGCCGTTGTAGGAATAGTCATCCGTCTCGCCGATCTCCACGCCGCCCTTGATGCCGCCGCCGGCGAGCCACATGCAGAAGTTGCGAGGGTGGTGATCACGACCGTAACGCTCCTCGGTCAGCTTCCCCTGGCAGTAGACCGTGCGGCCGAACTCGCCGCCCCAGATGACCAATGTCTCATCGAGCATGCCGCGTTGTTTGAGGTCCTGGATCAAGGCGGCGGCCGGTTGATCCGTGTCCAGACACTGATTGCCGAGCTCCTTGGGCAGGTTGCCATGCGAATCCCAGCCCCGGTGCATGATCTGCACCATGCGCACGCCGCGCTCGACGAGACGACGGGCCAGCAGCGCGCTTTGGGCAAAGGAGCCGGGGGTGTCAACGCGCGGCCCGTAGAGTTCCTTGGTCGCCTTGGACTCGCCGCTCAGGTCGGTAAGTTCCGGAACGCTGCTCTGCATCCGGTAGGCCATCTCGTACTGGGAGATGCGGGTCTGGATGTCGGGATCGCCGAACTTGTCGAAGCCGCGTTGATTGAGCTTGCCCAAGGCATCGAGCATCGCGCGTCGGTCCGCGCGACCGACCCCAGGCGGGTTGTCCAGATAGAGAACCGGATCCGCTCCGGCGCGCAGCACAACGCCGCTGTATTTGCCTTCGAGAAAGCCAGGCCCCCACATGCGGGTATAGAGAGCCTGGGCGTTAGAACCCTTGGGGAAGTTGGGAACCATGGCGACGAAAGCCGGCAGGTCATTGGTGGCGGCGCCAAGTCCGTAGGAGACCCATGACCCCATGCTGGGCTTGCCGGGAACTTCGCTGCCGGTCAACACGAAGGTGCAGGCGGGATCATGATTGATCGCGTTGGTATGGACCGTCTTGATGACGGCAATATCGTCCACGACCTTCGCGGTGTGGGGCAACAGCGCGCTGACCCGGCGGCCGCATTGGCCATGTTGCCCAAACTCATACTTGGAGGGAGCCACCGGGAACTTGGCCTGTCGACTGGTCATCGTGGTGATGCGATCGCCGAGAAATTCCTTGGGCAGCCCCTTGTCGAACTGATCCTTCAATCCGGGCTTGTAATCCCAGGTGTCGAGTTGCGACGGGCCGCCGTTCATGTGCAGGTAGATCACGGCTTTCGCCTTGCCGGCGAAATGCGGCAGGTGTGACAAGCCCGGGTGCACAGTCGAGCCGGCGGCGGCGCGGCTGCGGGATTGCGAGCCCAGCAGCGACGCCATCGCGATGCCGCCAAGGCGCAATCCCGTATTGCCAAAAAACTGGCGCCGGGTCCGGAGAAGTTCGTTTTCGAAGATAGGATTCATGATGCTTGTGACAAGAGGAGCCATCAGTTGCGCATAACGGCCTCATCCAGATTCAAGACCAAATTGGCAACCAGCGACCAGGCGGCCAACTCGACCGGATCGATGTCCGCCGGCGGTTTGCTTTCCCCGAAAGCGACGGCCTTCCTCGCCTCCTCAGGCGCGGCTTCATAGCGCGCCCGTTGCGCATCCAACAGCTCGCCAACCACGGCCGCTTCCTGTGGTTCCGCGCTGCGCGCCAACACAGTTCGATACGCGAAATCGATGCGCCCCTTCTTGTCCGGCGCCGCGGCCAGGATCCGGACCGCCAGCGCGCGAGCGGCCTCATAGTGCTGCACGTCATTCATCAGTTGCAGCGCCTGAAGCGGGGTATTGGTGCGATCGCGACGAATGCACGAGGACTCGCGGTTCGGCATGTCAAAGTTCTCCATCAACGGGTGGGGCGCGGTGCGTTTGATGAAGGTGTAGAGCGTGCGACGGTAGAGGTCGGCGCCGCTGCCGCGCTTGTAGTAGCGCGTGTTGGAGCTTCCGAAGCCAACGGGCTCCCAGATGTTCGGAGGCTGGTAGGGGTTCACGCCCTTGCCGCCCATCTTGAGATCAATCAATCCGCTCACGAACAAGGCTTGGTCACGCACTTGTTCGGCGTCCAACCGGAAGCGCGGCCCGCGCGAAAGCCACTCGTTGTGCGGGTCGGTTCGCCAGCTTTCTTCAGGCGCCGCGCTTTGTTGACGGAAGGTCTCACTCGTCAGTATGAGACGCAGGAGTCGCTTGACGTCCCAACCGCTGTCGACGAACGAGATCGCCAGCCAATCCAACAACTCCGGGTGCGTGGGCAGCGCACCCTGTGTGCCGAAGTCGTGACTGCTCTTGACCAAGCCAAGCCCGAACACCTGTTGCCAGAACCGGTTCACCGTCACGCGCGCTGTGAGCGGATGCTCCCGCGACACGATCCACCGGGCGAGATCCAGCCGATTGCCTCGCTCGCCCGCCTTCTCCAAGGGCGGAAGGATGGCCGGCGTGTTCGGCATAACCTTCTCGCCGGGGGAGTCGTAATGGCCGCGAATCATCACGAAACTGTCCCGCGGCTGGGGCAAATCACGAAAAATGAAGGTGGACGGCGTCGCGGCGTCCAGGGCCGTTCGATCCTTGCGAACCTGGTCCAGTCTTCCATTCACCGAAGCGAACAAGGCGCGCGAGCCCGCGTGAACCTTCGCCAAGTAATGCAGCCGTTTGGCGTCTTCGCCCTTGGGCAAGGCGTCACGTTCTTTCTTGGGCAACGACCCCTCCCATGCGGTCAGGCTGTGCGCGGGGTCCGTTGCCGGATCGACCACCGCGGTCACGCCCATTTTGTCGAACCACGCTGTGCCGCCATGGACGGTGAACGCGAATCCCTTCACCCTGGCTCCCGGTTTCAGGTTCACCTTGCTGGCGTCAAACTCAAGCCGGGCCCACTGACCGGGCTCCGGAAGTCCGCCCGCAGGGAAACGCTCACCGGTTCCCGCCTTGCCCCAATCGATCAAATTCTTCCCCCAGATCGCGCGGTGACTCCAGTTGCCGGTGTTGAACTGGATCATGACTTCCTCCACGGGATCGTTCGGATCGTTGTAGACATGAAGAAAAAACTTACCGTTGCCCGGCACAACCAATTCCTTGGCGCCGCTCTGATAGAAGACCTGCGCCATTTCCTTCCCGCTCACTCTCACCGACTTCTTGCCGCTGAAGGCGGGCTCATCAACATACTCCTCTTTCGTGACCGAGGTCTCGACCTTGGCGCCTCGAGGAAAAGCATCCTCGAACCAGACGCTATCGGTTCGAATGACGGCCGGTTTGGGATCCTGCAGGGCTGGATCGTCGTAATCGATCTTTGCCGCGAGCGCTTTGCTCTCCTGGTTGATCGCCAATTCCTGTTCCCCGAAAGACTTCATGCGCTGATCGTATTCAGGCGTGGTCAGCTTGAGCACGGGCTGCGTCAGCAGGCGATTGCCGTCCATCGCGGGATCGGCATTGGAATTGAAGAAGGCATAAAACGAATAGAAATCCTTCTGGGTGAGAGGATCGTATTTGTGGTCGTGGCACTCGCAGCAAGCCGCGGTAAGCCCCAACCATACCTGCGCCGTTGTGCTGGCGCGATCCACCGCATAGCGATGAATCCACTCCTTGGCAATGCTGCCGCCCTCGCCGGTGGTCACATTGCAGCGATTAAAGCCCGTCGCCACCAACTGGGCCTGCGTCGGCTCCGGCAGGAGGTCGCCGGCCAGTTGCTCAATGGTGAACTGATCGAATGAGAGATTGCGATTGAAGGCATTGACGACCCAGTCGCGAAAGGCCCACGTCTGGCGTTCGTTGTCCAGGTGCATCCCGTGCGTGTCGCCGTAGCGGGCGACATCCAGCCAATGCCTCGCCATCTCTTCTCCGAAATGTTCGGAAGCGAGGTAGCGATCCACCATGCGCTCGTAGGCCCCCGGCCTGCGGTCGGCAAGAAAGACGTCCACCTCCGACACGGTCGGAGGAAGTCCGGTAAGCGCCAGACTCACGCGGCGAATGAGCGTGGAACGATCCGCTTCCGGCGAAGGCGCCAAACCTCGGGCCGGAAGGGCGGCGCGCACGAAATGATCAATGCTGTCGCCCTCAGGCTTGACCGGCGGTTCAAACGCCCAATGGTTCTGGTAACGCGCGCCTTGCTCAATCCATTGCTTGAGGACCGCCTTGTCCTCATCGTCGAGCTTCTTGTGCGAATCCGGCGGGGGCATGAGATCATCCGGATCACTGGAAACAATCCTCATCCAGGCGGCGCTGCGTTCCGCATCTCCCGGAACAATGGCGGCGCGACCGTCCTTACCCTTGGCAAAGGCGGCGTCCGCAAGGTCCAACCGCAACCCGGCCTCGCGCGTCTTCTCGTCGAAGCCGTGACAGGCAAAACAATTCTCCGAAAGAATCGGACGCACATCGCGATTGTAACGGATCGACTCGCCCGCTCCGACGAAACCGCAGAGGACAACCCCGAGCGCCGACCAGACGGTCACGTTCATTAGGAAAGCTCGCATGGCGCCAAACCCTGCCACAAAAATCGGGAGGGGAAAATCCTTTCGCCATGCGGAAGGGCCGACCGCGCCCTCCCCCGAACGCTAGCGATCCCGAAACAGCGGACTGTCAACGACGGCGGCGATCACGTCCACGATGCGGTGGTCATGCTCCGCCGACTTATTGATGATTCGATTGATCTTTATGATCTATAGGAAACTGCCTGAGGATA
>CAZFLK010000013.1:0-60571 GCA_964519245.1 uncultured Verrucomicrobiota bacterium | reverse complement strand
TGGCATCACGAAACCACACCCTCGCCGCCGCGTCGAGCCCTTTCCTCGATATCGATATCGAGCCTGTCACCTCTGACACGACACCGCTGTCAGACAGTCACCGGTTGAGCCCGTCATGTGCTTCTACCTCCCTGTGCTGCCGACCTGTGCGCGAGCGATACTGAGCCTGTCACCTGTGACCTCATGTCACCTGTGACCCGTGAGTCAGGTGGCGGATCAGGCCCTGCCGGTCGGGTCTCTCGCCCGCGGGGTCTCGATAGAGACTTTCGGAAGGAAAGGGAAAGGGACAGGATGGAATCTTTGGGGAGCGCTGACGCGATTGACGGGGCGGGAGCCGGGCCGCAGGATGGGCGGAATGAAATACTCGGCGGTCAGCCCGGGGCTGCAGCCGTTGAAAGCGCGGCTTGCTATCGATGAATGGTTGCGCAGCG
Organism: uncultured Verrucomicrobiota bacterium; assembly: GCA_964519245.1. Classification (GTDB taxonomy): domain Bacteria; phylum Verrucomicrobiota; class Verrucomicrobiia; order Limisphaerales; family JAYPEY01; genus JAYPEY01. The sequence goes on along the minus strand of CAZFLK010000013.1, from coordinate 60,140 downwards.
CCCTGACCAAGTTGAACAGAAGGTGCAATCGACGCCCCCGTTGACATCCACAATCTGATTGTCCTCGCCCCATGCCCATCCACCTCGCCTCCCAATCCCGACGCGAATTCCTTGGCTCCCTTGGGGCGGGTATCGCCGCCTTCTCCCTCCAGTCGACCCAAGCATCAGAGATCGATGCCGACCTCGTCTACCTGCTCAACGACACGCACATCAGCGAGAAGCACCCGCCAAACTCCCCCGTGCCCAGCCATCTTCGCGAGGTTGTCGATGAGATCCTTGGGCTGGACCGCAAACCTGCCGCGGTCCTCATCAACGGTGATTTGGCATTGAAGGACGGGCAGCCTGGAGATTATCGCCATTTTACCAGACTCATCGCCCCCCTGCGCGACGCCGGCGTCAACCTGCATCTCACCCTCGGCAATCACGACCACCGCGAGGTCTTTTACAATGTCTTGAAGGAGGAGAAGACGGAGAATCCACCCGTATCCTCCCGTCACCTCGCCGTGGTCCAGACCCGCCGCGCCAACTTCTTTCTGCTCGATTCGCTCAAGGAGACCATGGTCACCCAGGGCGAGATTGGATCGGAACAACTCCGCTGGCTCACAGCCGCGCTCGACGCCCGCGCCGACATGCCCGCCATCATTGTCGCCCACCACAATCCCCGCCTCGGCGGCGACCCGAATCACTTTCCCGGCGGTCTGATCGATTCACAAACGCTTTGGAATCAACTGGAACCGCGCCGCCACGTCAAAGCCTACACCCACGGCCACATTCACCACTGGAGTCTGGCAAAACACCAGGGCATCCATATCATCAACACCCCGGCAACCTCCTACGTCGGCAACAAGGCCATTTCCACCACCGGTTGGACTCGGGCGCGCTTTTCCCCCGACGGCGTCGCCCTCCACATCTCCACCAACGACAAGCAACACAGATGGAACGGCCAGGTGAAGGAGTTGAGATGGCGCGGGTAAGACCCGGCGAACAAGGCGCAAGGAGACCCGCCTGTGATCGCAATCGCCGACGCCCCTTCTCGGAATTGAATCAAGATCCCATCGGGGCGTCGCGGCGGAGGAACCCGGGGCGCCTTCGTCGCAAACCGGGGAGAATCCATGAATAAGATCGAGCGTCGGCTCCAGGAACTGAGACATGAGGCGACCATTCTCGCTGGGGCGCCCGAGGACATCTGCCAGCGAGCGATGTTGCTCCACCAAATCTATATCGACTCCGACGGCAATCACTCATTCCCGGAGATTGCCGCGCACGGAGCGCTATGGGCCTTAGGTTTCTTTGAGGCAACGGGTTCACTCGGCAAGATCATCTCTTATCGTTACGTCTTGAATCGCGAGGAGATGTCCCTGCGTCACGGCATGCTCCAGACGTTCTCTGACGGATTCAAGTCGGCCAATCGATCCGTATTCATCGACACCTATTCAAATTTCTACTTCACGCGGGAACTGGATGAACCGAGCAGCGCGGACGGACTGATCGAGCCTGAACTGGTGAACGCCTTGTTTGAGATTCACTCGGCGAATCGGAGAGGCAGGAAGTTGGACGCCGGGCATCGCAGAGACCTGTTCGAACGCGTCCTGGATTGGGAGCAGCGGACTACAGTCGCGCCCAAGGTCGATGAGGAGGTCCAGAAGTTCGATTGCCCCATTCTGCGGGCCCTGGTCCTGAAGCCAGCCGTAAGGTTTTCCTACTTTCCACGGTGGAAGTATTTGTACTTTCGGAATTTCAACAACACGGAGGAACGAATTAGAAAGGCGCATATCAGCTTCGATCTTGCCGAGCGATGTGGGTGGCCCGGAGTGTTCTCGGCCCTCGAAACCTACAAAGCGCTGCCCGCGGGATTCTTTCGCGATCCTGCCGGCTATACGCGTGAAATGAAACGGCGATTGCTCGGAGGGGGAAAGGGAACGCGCGAAGAATGACCGGTCCGAATCGCGCCTACTCAAATCGAACCCGATCATCCACCCCTATCCACCAAGCAACAACGCGCTTTCTACCGCCTCGCTGTTCCGTTACCCTCCGATCCATGAAACGCCCGTTTTTCAAGCTGCGCGCAATCATTCTCGCTTCGCTCTTCGCCCTGCAGGCAACCGCCGATGATCGCCTCGTCCTCCTGGGAGCTTCCTATGGCAAGGATATTCTCGCCATTTGCGAGGCCGACGGGACCGTCCTGTGGAAACACGAGACAGCCGGACCGAAGAAGGGACACGCCGGCCATCATGACGTCCATCTTCTGACGAACGGCAACATCCTGTTCCACGATTCCTGGACAAAGACCAAGGAGATCACGCTGAACAAGAAGGTCGTCTGGCAGTACGACAGCTCCGTCCGGAACGGCAACCAGGGCAAGCGGGTTGATGTCCACGCCTTCGCCCGACTCGACAACGGCGAGACCGTGATTGTCGAAAGTGGTGTGGGCCGGATCATTCACGTCGACAAGAAGGGGAAGCTCGTGAAGCAGGTCCCGCTGGGTGAAGGCGGCCGCAAGAAAACGCGCCTCATGCGCATTCTCGACAATGGTCACTACCTCGCCTGCGCGGAGAACCCGGGCGTGGTCACCGAATATGACGCAGCGGGCAAGATCGTCTGGGAGTATGAGATCGGCACGCGGGTCTACGGAGCCGTCCGACTCAAGAACGGCAACACCCTGATCTGCTCGGGCAGCGGCAACAGCGTCGTCGAAGTCTCCCCCGACAAGAAGGTCGTCTGGGAGATTGCCAAGACGATCCCCGGCACGGACATCAAGCTGGGCTGGATGACGACGCTGCAGGAACTCCCCAATGGAAACCGCGTCATCGGCAATTGCCACGCCGGCGAGGACAATCCCCAGATCGTCGAGATCACCAAGGACAAGAAGGTTGTCTGGGAGTTTGATGAATGGGACCTGGTGGGCAACGGCCTCGCGTGCTGGCAGATCCTCGACAAGAAACAGTCCGCCCTGGTGCGACAGAAACTTGCCAAACTGAATAACTGAGCGACCCTACGACAGCATGAAGAAGCGACTCGTCACGGCAATTGCGGCGCTCGTCACGGTTGCGTCCGCGTTTGCAGCGCCGTTCACGGAGGCGGAGTTCCATCGGCTCCACGCCGAACTGCAGCCGCCCACAGAGGAAGCTTGGCGCTCCATCCCTTGGAAAACCTCCCTGCTCGACGCGCAGGCGACAGCCGCCCGCGAGGCCAAGCCGATCTTCATCTGGGCCATGGATGGGCACCCGCTCGGCTGTGTTTGAAACAACGGCGTGCTCGACCGTGCGTCGACCTTCAGCGACCCGGAAGTTATCCGTTTGTTACAGACGAAATTCATTCCGGTGGCGATCGACCAGGCCTACCACCGTCGCCAAAAGGACGCCGAGGGGCGTTTCTACCAGAAGATCGCAAACCAGAGCCCGCGCAAGATCGGCGAGGGCACAACCCAGGGGCATTTCGTGGCGACCGCCGATGGCGCCTTGCTGGGATTTCGCAACAACCGCGGGGGCGAACGCGCCCTGAACCTGTTGCATTCCGCCTTGCGCAGGTTCGATCCGGGCAGAACGGGAGCAGATCCCCTCGAACGGGGCCAGGTCGATCGGCGTTACGTGTACGCTCCACCGGATGGCGGCCTGGTGGTGCGCGTGCATGCAAAGATTCTCGGAGGCTACGAGGAGACCGAGAATCCGTGGCGGCGCATGTTTCAGGAGGGCTTGGGGCGGGACAATCTCTGGGTCCGCAAGGATGAGCATGACGCGCTGACGGAAGGAATACTCCCCGAGAGCCTCATGATCCGCTTGGCCCGCTTCCATCTCGTTGACAACACTCGGGGAGAGCCTCCCATGTGGCGGCGCGAGGATGTCCGCGAGAACCGGTCGAGCCTGAACGACGGCCAACTGAACGGGTTTGTCCATTTGAAGACCAAGGGAGGCGAACGCGAATACAAGGCGGATCTCCTCGGGCGAGTGGAGGTTCTGGACGGGAGAGTCGTTCGCTTCGATGTGGTGGCCAAGGGACTTTTTCGCGGCGAAGGCCCCTACACGCGCGGCGCGCCCAAAGGCAATTTCCCCTTGGCCATAGGGTTCCAGATTGCCGACGGATCCGACATCGCGGACAGTATCCCGCCACAAGGCTCACGCGGTTGGCTGGACGACTACATTCGCAACCGTTGACGTCTATCTGAGATGCCGCGACAGGCTGCGCGGTTCCAGCCTTGGCCGGCGCGAAGCTTCTGTGGTAAAGAGCTGCCCATGCTACGCCCCCAGAAAAAGTATTCCGTCTACGATCTGCGCAAGCTCAAGGGCAAACGCTGTCTGACGCACATTCACGTCAAGTCACCCGAAGAGGCCGCCGCCGCCGAGGCCGCCGGAATCGATTTGATGAGCTGCAGCTTTGATTCCCCGGAATCCCAGGCCCGTCTGCCTGCGCTCGTCGCCGCGGCCCCGCAGAGTTTTCTGTCCTGCGCCACGCCCCACGGACTCGCCTCGCCCGAGGATGCCATCCGAATCGCTTTCCAGGCGCTGGAGCTGGGCGCCAGCTCGGTATACTGCTCCGCCAGCCCGTTCATCATTGAAGCCATGGCCCGGGAAGGCATTCCGGTCGTCGGGCACCTGGGCATGGTCCCCCGACACGCCACTTGGACAAACTACCGAGTCATCGGGCGAACGGTGGCAGAGGCCAAACAGCTTCATGATCAATTGAAGACGCTTGAGAGCGCCGGAGCCTACGCCGCCGAGCTTGAGCTCGTGCCGCACAACCTCGCTTCCTGGCTTTGCCAGAACACCTCCATGCTGCTCATGTCGCTGGGCTCCGGCAATGGCTGCGACACCCAATTCCTGTTCTCCGACGACATCCTCGGCGACTACGACGAGCGCATCCCCCGCCACGCCAAGGCCTATCGCAACTTCCTCGAAGAGTATCGCCGCCTGCAGGACGAGCGTCTTGCGGCCTTCAAGGAATACGCAAGCGACGTGCGCGAGGGCCGCTTTCCCGAGCGCAGCCACTTGTCCGAGATGGCGCCTGAACTGTTGAAACAAACGATCGCAGCCATCGAGCAACGCGACGACTGAGAACCCGGGCACAGTCGCTCAATCCGGAAGGAATCCCGGGCTGATTATTGACAGGCTATTGGGCGCGCAAGGTTCCGGACCGGAGCCCTCTTCGACGCCCGTCCCGGTCGCGTGAGACTCCCTTCCAGGCTTCAGAACCCCAGCGTTCTTCAGAGCCTCTCCGCTCCGGTTCACCCGGGATGCGCACATTGGCGGGACTTTCATTTCCGGCTTTCGATTCGCCCCTGATTCCCGCAAGTATCCCGGCATGAGATTCAACGCCCCTCGGATTGCTCTACTGCTCGCCGCCTGTCTCGCGGCCTCCACGACCTCGGCTGCGGATTACAAGACAATCACGGACATTTGCTATCGCACCGAGCCCGATGCCACGGACTACATGAAGTCCCGCTGTCGGTTGGACGTGTATCATCCGACAGACCGTCAGGGATTCGCCACGGTCGTCTGGTTTCATGGAGGCGGTTTGAAGGCGGGCAATCGGAGCGTGCCCAAGGAATTGCGGGAGAAGGGCATCGCCGTGGTGGCGGTCAACTATCGCCTGCACCCCAAGGTCAAGGCGCCGGCCTACATCGAGGACGCCGCGGCTTCGGTAGCCTGGACTTTCCGGAACATCGAGAAGTATGGCGGCTCCGCGGAACGCATTTTCGTCAGCGGCCATTCCGCCGGCGGCTACCTCACCAGCATGGTCGGGCTCGACAAGCGCTGGCTGGCCAAGCTCAACATTGACGCCGACCGCATAGCCGGCCTGATTCCCTACAGCGGTCATACCATCACCCACTTCACCGTCCGCGCCGAACGGGGCATCGATGGCAAGCAGCCGATTGTGGATGAACTCGCGCCGCTCTTCCACGTGCGCAAAGACGCGCCGCCCATTCTCATCATCACGGGCGACCGGGAGCTCGAGATGCTGGGCCGCTATGAGGAGAACGCCTACTTCTGGCGCATGCTCCAGGTCGTCGGCCATCCCGACGCGGTCCTGTTCGAACTGGACGGCTACAATCACGGCCAGATGGCCGGTCCGGCCCACCCGCTCCTGCTTAGGTTCATCAAGAGAATCCCGGCGGCGGAACATCGAAAGGCAACCAAGTGACTGGCGCGCGATCGGGTTTTGTGGCAGCCTGATTGGATCTCCTCGCCTCGCCCATGAACACGCCCAATCTCTACGATGCCATTCTGCTCGCGGGCGTCATCGCAGACGCCCTGACCAGCAAGCGGGGATTGCCGGTGGAGTTGCTGCCGCTGGGCCGGTGGGTTGCCGTCGCGGCCGTGGGCGCCGCCGCGCACAAACCGGTCGCCAATTTCATGCTCGGCCTGATGAAGACTTCCTTCGCAGTCGCCGCTTCCTGGACCTACGTGATTCTTGCCCTGGCCGTGATCATGGCCTCCATCGGCATCAAGACAGCGATCCAACGTTCCCTGGAATCCTACAAATTCTTCGGGAAGGCGGACTACCACCTGGGTCTGGCCGCCGGCGGCTTCAAGGCCCTTTGCGTCGCCGTCGCCGCGTTGGCCGTTCTCAATGTTCACCAAGTTTCCGACGCCAAGCTGACGGCCAACGCCAAAATGCAACAGGAGAGTTTTGGCGCCATTTCCTTCCCGACTCTCGGCAAGATCCAAAAGGGAGCCGTGCAGGATTCCCTGTTCGGCGGACTGGTCTCGCAAAGCGCGCCATTCCTCTTGATCCAGCAGTCCGAGTCATCGGAGAGGAACTCCGTCATCGAACAGCGCAAGGCCACCTGGCAAGAGGAGTGACCGGAGCCTCCCCGAAGGCGCCGCCCTCAGAAGGGAGTGATTTGCCGCACCACCGAGAGGGCCTTCAACACATCCAGCGCGCGACCCATGGCCGGGTCCCTGATCTCTCTCGCCGGCTCACTCTCTTCCACGGCCGCGATCGACAACGGCGGCTCTTCCGCCTCCAACCCCTTCTCCTCGTTGTGGCGGCGCACCAACTCCGCCTCATTCAACGGGCGAAATGGATTGGGCTCCAACGTCGCGGCGACCAGATCCTCATATCCGGGCAAGTCGCGGTAGGCATCCTCCATGTAGGCCAACTCGTCCCCGATGGGCGTTCCGATTTCAATGTCGGGTTGCACGGCATCGTCGATCAACGTTTCGCCCCTGCCCTCGCCAAAGAGCAACGGACCGGTCGCAACGCGCAGGCGCTGCCCCGTGCTGAGTGGAAACTCGCGGAACTGGTTCACCCCGCCGGCCGTGTCGGCTCCGATCAACAACCCCACATTGGACCGGCGCATCATCGCTGCCAAGGCTTCGGCGGAGCCTGATGTCTTGGCGTTGATAAGGACGGCGACCGGCGCCGTGATGGCGTTCGTCTTGGCGGAGGAACGCACCGTGTCCGTCCCGAATTTCAACAGGATTCTCTCTTTCTTCAGGAAGCGATCGACAAACCGCGCCGCCTCCACGTAGGCGACCCCCTTGGCAAAACGCAGATCCAGGATGAGACCTTCCAAAGGCGCCTGAACCGGCAGTTCGTTGAAGGTGGCGTCAAACTCATCGGCCAACCCGGCCGCCACCCGTCCAATTCGGATGTAACCGTAGTGCTTGTCCAGAACGTCGGTCTTGGTGATCAGCGGCGCGGGCGGCCCCTCGGGTGTGGGAAACGGCGCCGCCACGAGCTCTATCTTGCCTTCCAACACCGAAAGAATCCCCTGCAAAGCAGCCCTGTCGAGTTCCTCCGACGTCGTTTTTGTCAGGTTGGTCAACAGGATTCCCCTCACTTCATCCAGTGAAGGCATGGGAGCCCGGACGACCTGCGGAGAAGCAGTGCTTGGCAAATATTCTGCGCCCGCGGCCGGACACACGGCCGCCAAATGGCAAAGAATTAGCAAAATAAGTCGCGAGCGCATGAGCTCGAGGTGTTCCAGAAAAGGCAACGTAACCGGGTTCGAACCCGAATGCAACGCCCGGAATACGGAATATTGGACGCCTTCAGAGGGCTTTTGCTCCGATGTCCGACCGGGTGTGCGCGCCCTCGAAGCAGATTTTCTTCACTGCGGCGTAGGCCTTCTCCCTGGCGGACGCCAGATCTTCGCCGAGGGCAGTGACGCCCAAGACCCGTCCCCCGCTCGTCACGACGTCCTCCCCCGCCAGCTTTGTCCCGGCGTGAAAAACCTTCACGTCCTCCAAGGAATCCGCATCGCCCAATCCCGATATCACCTTGCCCTTTTCATAGGACTCCGGATAGCCGCCGGAAGCCATCACGACGCACACCGCTGATCTCGGGCTCCAGGCGAGCGTGTGCTGATCAAGCGTCCCGTCCACACAGGCCTCAAAAAGGTCAACCAAGTCGTTCTCCAGCCGCATCAGGTAAACCTGCGTCTCCGGGTCCCCGAATCGCGCGTTGAACTCCAGCACTTTCGGCCCGTCCTTGGTCAGCATCACCCCGGGGTAGATCATGCCTCGAAAATCGATCTCCTCCGCCTGGCAGCCTTGCAACCAAGGCCCAAGAATCTGGTCGGCAACCTCCTGCAGCTCCGTGTCACTGAGGAACGGCGCCGGCGAATAGGTCCCCATCCCGCCCGTGTTCAGGCCTTGGTCGTCGTCCAACGCGCGCTTGTGATCCTGCGACGTCGGGAAAAGCCGCGTTGTTCTCCCGTCGCAAAGTGCGTGTAGCGAGACCTCGATTCCTTCCAGGAACTCCTGGATCACGATGTGCGCGCCGGCGTCACCGAACGCTTTGGCGACCATGATCTGATCGATCGCGGCGTGTGCCTCATCTTCATTGCCGCAGATCAAGACCCCCTTGCCCAGCGCCAGTCCATCGGCCTTGACCGCACAACGACCGTGGACGCTGGAGGCGAACGCCTTGGCGGCGTCCGGACAGGAAAACGTGCCCGACCGGGCCGTGGGGATCCCGTGCCGCTCCATGAACTCCTGGCTGAAGACCTTGGACGATTCGAACTGCGCCGCCTTCTGGTTCGGCCCCCAGATCTTCAATCCGTTGGCCTGGAACATGTCGACGATGCCCATGCCCAACGGATTGTCCGGGCCCACCACGGTCAGGTCCACCCCCTGCTCCTGCGCAAACAACAGCAACTTGGGCAACTCCTCCGCGCCGATTCCGACGCACTCGACCAACTCGCCGTTCCGGGCCAGTTTCTCTCCGGCAATGCCCGCATTGCCGGGGGCGCACCACATCTTCTCGACGCGTTGGGATTGCGCCAGTTTCCAGACCATGGCGTGCTCACGCCCGCCGCCGCCGATGAGGAGGATTTTCATGATTCCGATTGTTGGCTGCTTTCATCGACCGATGATTTCGGCGTCCGAGCTGCAGATTGTCTTGGGTTTGAATGGATGAATCCGAGGACTGTCGCCCCTTGTGACACGATCAACGCCCCGGTGATCGCAAGAATTTGATATTCTGCGGATTCCTCGCGGCAGCGATCCAACTTCGAGGTGTCGATGCTTCTGCGCGTATGCGGATCCGACGGACTCAAGAATCGCGCGGCTTCCGGATGGCGCCCGTCCAAATGGTGTCCACCGATCAGCAAGGTAGGGACAGAGGCCAAGAAACAGGTCGTCAGGCCGATCCCCAAATATCGCAACACGGCGATCATCGCGCTTCCCGACCTCAGCTGCCTAGAGAACCTTTGCCGCGCCCTTGCCCTTCTTGACTTCGCCTATGACCGAGGCCGTCTGCTTCTGCGCGCGGATGGAGCGGAGGATGGCGTCGGCCTGTTTGCCATCGACAATGAGCGTCATGCCGATGCCCATGTTGAAGACCTGGTACATCTCCTCCGCGTCAACCTTGCCATACCGCTGGATAAGCTGAAACACCTGCGGAACCTCCCAACTGGACTTGTCGATGACGACGTCGCATTTCTTGGGCAGGACGCGGGGGATGTTGTCGACAAAGCCGCCGCCGGTGATGTGGGCCATCCCCTTGATGGCGCGCGGCTGACCGATCCGGTTGAACTTCTTCAACAACTTCTGAACCAGCGGCCCGTAACTGCGATGCACCTTCAGGAGCTCATCGCCGACCGAACACCCGAGTTCCGGCACCTTCTTGCGCGGCTTCAACTTCATGATGTCGAAAAACACCTTGCGCGCCAGCGAGTAGCCATTGGTGTGGAGCCCGTTGGATTCGAGGCCGATCACGATATCGCCCGGCTTGATGGTCTTGCCGTCCAACATCTTCGCCCTGTCAACCACCCCGACGATGGTGCCGCTGACATCGTATTCCCCGGGTTGATAGAATCCGGGCATCTGCGCGGTTTCACCCCCGATCAGTGTGCAGCCATTCTCGCGGCAACCACGCGCAAAGCCTTCGACAATCTGTTGAAATACGCCGGGCTTGAGCTTGCCCGTGCCAAGGTAGTCCAGGAAGAACAACGGCTCGGCGCCCAATACGGCGATGTCGTCCACGCAATGATTCACCAGGTCCTGGCCAATGGTGTCGTGGCGATTCATGGCGAAGGCGACCTTCAATTTGGTCCCGACGCCGTCCACGCTGGAAACCAGGATGGGCTGCTTGTACTTGCGGTTGTTGAGCGCGAACAGGCCGCCAAAGCCGCCAACCGCGCCCAAGGCCTCGGGCCGATTGGTCGAGGCGAGCAATTCCGGCAGCGTCGCCTTGACCTGATTGCCCAATTGGATGTCCACGCCCGCTTTGGCGTATGCTTTCTTGCTCATGAGTGGAAAATCAAAGCAGTTCGGTCTGCCGCTGATCGCTCTTCAGTTTCTGCCCCGGGCTCTCCGCAGCCGCCTTGCGGCGCTCCATGATCTCCTTGTCCAGACTGGCGTCATAAGCCACGGGATAGTCGCCGTCGTAGCAGGCCATGCAGAAATTTTCCTTCCCGTAGCCGGTCGCCCTGACCATGCCGTCCTGGGAAAGATAGTTCACGGAGTCGGCCTTCAGGTAGTCGCGGATCTCCTCCAAGGTGTGGTTGGCCGCCATCAACTTGCTTCGATCCGGGAAATCAATGCCATAGACGCAGGAATACTGGTGCGGCGGGCAACTGACCAGGACATGCACCTCCTTCGCGCCGGCGTCGCGCAGGTTCTTCACATGGGCTCGGCTCGTCGTGCCTCGCACGATGGAGTCGTCCACGATGATCACCCGCTGACCGTAGACCAACTCCTTGATGAGGTTGAGCTTCACGCGGACATTGAAGTCGCGAATCAGCTGCGAGGGCTGGAGAAAACTGCGGCCGACATAGTGGTTGCGGACGAAGGCCATCTGGTAGGGAATGCCGGATTCGAGCGAGTAGCCCAACGCCGCGTAGTTCCCGCTGTCCGGAACAGGCACGACCATGTCGGCCTCGATCCTGTGTTCCCTCGCCAACTGCTTGCCCATCTCCACCCGCACGCGATAGACGTTGCGATCGGCGATCGTGCTGTCCGGGCGGGCAAAGTAGACATACTCGAAGATGCAGAAGGAGCGCTTTTTCTGTTCCGGAAAAGCCTGATAGCTGTGCAGGCCGTCCTGGTCGATGACGACGATCTCGCCGGGCTCCACATCGCGCACAAACTCGGCCTGAATCAAATCCAGGGCGCAGGTCTCGCTGGACAATACGTAGGCGTCGCCCAACCGGCCGATGCAGAGCGGCCGGAAGCCGTGGGGGTCCCGAACGCCGATCAACTCCCGCTCCGTCATGATCGTCAGCGAGTAGGCGCCCTCCAGGCGGCGCATGGTCCGCACCAGGTTGTTGGGCCCGCCGTCGAGGTTGGGCTTGGCCAGCAGGTGCAGAATGATCTCGCTGTCGATCGTCGTGCTGAAAATGGTGCCGTCTTTTTCCACCTGTTCGTCGCGAAGCTGCGCGGCGTTGGTCAGATTGCCGTTGTGGGCGATGGCGATCTGCCCCTGGTAGGTGTTGCCGGTGAGCGGTTGGCAATTGGCGGCATGGGATCCGCCCGTCGTGGAGTAGCGGGTGTGGCCAATCGCCATCTTGCCCTTCAACTGCTTCAGACAGTCTCCCTTGAACACCTGGGCGACCGACCCCATCTCCTTGTGCTCCCGAAATCCGGCCGGCTCCCCTTTCTCGCCCGTCTTCTTGTCCGCAGGCTCGCCTTCGAACCAGGTCACGATCCCCGCGCTCTCCTGCCCCCGATGCTGCAACGCGTAGAGACCATAGTAGGTCAACCGCGCGGCATCCTCATGGCCAAAAATTCCGAAGACGCCGCAATAGTGTTTCGGATAGCTCTGCTCAGGCATCGATGGGTCGAAATCGCTCTGCGGTGTCATGGCTTGGGTAACGGAGGCAGAGAGAAACGGAATCGAAATCCGATGGCAACCGAATTCGCCGGAAACGTTAAGAAATGGCCCTGGGGGACACTCAATCCACCAGATCGTTCACCGAAAGCACCCGTCGCTGCATCATACGGATCATGGGCTGCGTCTTGGCGACGGAAGTCCTGCGGGTTTCACCGAAGACGCGCTGCATCTTGAAACGCACGGCGGCGACCGGATCCCCGTTGCGGTCGCGCAAGGGAACCACAACCGTGGCCTGCCGATCCTTTCGCTGAACGCCATATGCTGTTCCGCCGGATTGGATCACCTCCTCCTCCGTCTTCCCGCCAAGTTGCCCGACCTCCGCGGGGTCGCTGCTGGCCACCAGGTGGATGCCGGGCTTGTCAGAGAGCAACGTGTAGATCTGGACGCCGCGCAAGCGGGAGTATTTTTCCATGACATCCTCGACCAATTTCTGGGCCAGGGGAACATGCCGGGTAAAATCAAGCTTCAGGTCCGCGAAATAGGCGACTGTGTCGCCCAGCGTCCACAATCCGACCGTGCCCAGCTTGAAGGTGGTGTCGGTCAACGCAGGAATGGGCTGTTTGCCATCAAGTTGGATTTGAATGCTCGTGCCCCGACATTCGATCCTGAGCTTGTGCCATTTACCCTTCTCGACCGGGGCGTCCACCTCGATGGGCGGCCCCGCCGGTTTGCCCCGGAACATCTTCGCGAAACCGAGTTTGCCCGTCAGTCCGTCCACCCGCACAACGTAGTAGTTGCTTTCATCCTGGGCCCGAAACATCAAGCCTGCCTGCTGCCGAAGCAGCCCGTCCACGATCTTGAACCGAAAGGAACAGCTGAAATCGCCGAATTCCTCCTCCTCCAGCAGCAGCATCGGCATCCGGCCCGATTCCAGCTCCGCGTCCGTCTGGGCGATGACATTCTGCGTCGACTGCTTCGCGACCCCCGGCGTGAAGGTGGGAAAAGCGGACGGAACGGCGTCGGTCACAATCTTCCACGACCCGGGTTTGCCTTCGCCGCCGGTGAGCTCCCGGAAACCCTCCGGGGCCTTGCCGACCGCCATGCCGCTCAAATCGACCACGCGTTCCGCGCCGGCAGCCAGGCAGGCTCCGACGAACAATGTCAAACTGCAGAGGACGCGTTTCATGGCTGCGACGCTACCAAACCGGAGGCGCCCCGCAAGGCGATTGTCGGCGACGGGAAGACCGCACCGGCCCCGACCACCGAGAGGACGAACGAACACGCCGCGATCATTCACTTCCAGATCATTTCCTTGACCGTCTGGCCCGCGGGGATGAACGGCAGCACATGCTCCGTGTAGGGCGTGATCACATCGAGGACGTAGGGCTCCTTCGACGCCAGCATGCGCTTGAGAGCCGCGCGCAGGTCGCGTTTGAACATCACTCGCTCACAGGGAACGCTGAACCCTTTGCACATCTGCACGTAGTCCGGATAGATGCTCTCCGGGCTCTCCGGATCGCCCAGATAGGTGTTGCCGCGATTGCCCTGAAAGAACTTGTCCTCCCATTGCACGACCATGCCCAGGTGCTGGTTGTTGAGCACGACCGCCTTCGCCGCAATGCCTTCGATCTTGGCGGTGGCCAACTCCTGGATGTTCATCAGGAAGGAGCCGTCGCCGTCGATGTCGATGACTTCCTTGTCGGGACAGCCGGCCTTGGCTCCCATGGCTGCGGGATAACCGAAACCCATCGCCCCCAAACCGGCGCTGGTGAGGAACTGGCGGGGACGCTTGTATTTGTAGTATTGCCCCGCCCACATCTGATGCTGCCCCACGCCGGTCGTGATGATGGCGTCGCCCTTCGTCAACTCGTAGAGCAACTCGATCACATGCTGCGGCAGAATCAATTGTTCCGCGTCGCCGTTCATGTGATCCCGCATGTGTTGCGAATTGAGAGCCTCCGCGGTGACGCCGTAACCCAACGGCGCCTTCTTCTTCCAGGCGGCGATCTGCTTCTGCCAGGCGGTGAACTTCTTCTGGATCGGCTGCTTGCGAACCATGGCGTTGAGGCGGCTCAAGGCATACCTCACATCGCTGATCACCGGCAGGTTGGCCGGTTTGTTCTTGTTGATCTCCGAGGGGTCGATGTCGACATGGACGATCGTGCCGTTCTCGCAGAACTTCTCGACCTTGCCCGTCACGCGATCATCGAAGCGCACACCGAAAGCCAGCAACAGGTCGGCCCCGTCGGCCACCTTGCCGCCATTCTCAAACTCGCCGCTGACAGCCCAGTTGGCATAAGCCGTGCCGTGCATGCCGAGCCAACGGAGAGACAGCGGCTCCGTCTCGGGGAAAACGCCGCAGCCCATGATCGTGCTCGTCACCGGAATGCCGGTCGCCTTGACAAACTTGCGCAACTCCGCGGACGCCTCGCCCGAGATGATGCCGCCGCCCACATACAAAATGGGACGCTCCGCCTGCTCGATCAGGCCGATGATCTCGTTCAGTTCGACATCGTCGGCCTTCTTGTCTGGCCGATAGCCGCGAAGCTTCGGCTCCTTGACGAAGACGGGGCGCGTCTCCGCGATCTGGATGTTCTTGGGCACATCGATCACGACCGGCCCCGGCCGGCCGCTCTGGGCGATGTGAAAGGCCTCGTTGACGATCCGGGGAATGTCGTCAATGTCCGTCACCAGGTAGCTGTGCTTCACGATCGGCAGGGTCATGCCGAAGAAATCGGTTTCCTGGAAGGCCCCCTTGCCGATCATGGCTTGCGGCACCTGGCCGGTGATGGCGACCAGCGGAACCGAGTCCATGAAGGCGTCGGCAATGCCGGAAATAAGGTTGGTCGCCCCGGGGCCGGACGTGGCCATGCATACCCCGACCTTGCCGGTGGCCCGGGCATAACCCTCCGCCGCAAAGACACCGCCCTGCTCATGCCGGGGCAGAATCGTGCGAATCTTGCCGGTCTTGGTCAGCGATTGATGAATCACCATGCTGGCCCCGCCGGGATAGGCGAAAATGGTGTCGACCCCTTCGCGCTCAAGGGAAGCGATCAGGATGTCGCTGCCGCTCATGCGGGGTCCGGTCTCAATGCCCGTCTTTTGTGCCTTGGCGGCGGGCTTCTTGCGTTTCGTCGTGGTCTTGCTCATTGCATTCTGCGTTTTTTGGCCCGGCCGTCGCGGGCCAAGAAAAAACCCACGACCGTTGCCAGCCGTGGGTTTTTGTCGAAATCTTGATTACCTTCGACAAGGAACCACGGCGCCGCTGACGACGACCGGAAGCTCTACTTGTCGAAATACGTTGTTCATTCTCGGAAACAAATGGGCGGGGACCATAGCTCTCAGCTCGCGCCGTCGTCAAGGACGTATTCCCCGCAAAATGCGGAGACATCACACGCCTCGGAGGCGATTCACTGCCGCGCCGCCCAGGGGTAGAGCGCCGGGTCGTGGTCCGGATTGGGCCGCATCATCCGGGCGCCGACCTTGTCCCGCCAGGCCTTCAACCTGCGGAGCAATTCGTTGACCTTGCCCGGATTCGACGCCGCGAGGTCATGGCGCTCCCCGATATCCTCCGCGAGATTGAAAAGCTGAACACTCCCGTTCTCGAAGTATTCCAACAACTTGTAGTCGCCCACGCGAATGGCGCCGCCAGGGCTCTGCATGCCGTGGTTGCTGTAATGGGGAAAGTGCCAGAAGAGGGCGTCGCGCTTGAGCGGTCCGCCGCGCAGGGCCGGAACCAGGCTCACCCCGTCGAGCGCCTGCCCGGGGCGCGCGGGCAGCCCCGCCATATCCAGGATCGTGGGATAGAAATCGTTGCTGATCACCGGCTGGCGGGAGACCAACCCCGCCCTGCCTTGCCGCGGCCACTTCACGATGCAGGGAACCCGAATGCCTCCCTCGTAGAGCCAGCCCTTGGCCCCGCGCAAGGGAAGATTCGAGGTTGAAAACGCCGAGTCCAATCGATCCCGTCCGACCCGACGATTCGGATTGCCCACGTTCATGGCCGCCATGCCGCCATTGTCGGAGAAGAAGATCACGATCGTGTCCTCCTCCAACCCGAGCGTTTCAAGCTTCTTCACCACGCGTCCCAAGCTCTCGTCCATCGCCTCCACCATTGCGGCGAACTCCACATTGTCCTGCCGCTGCTTTAACTTCACCGTCCGTTCCGGCAGGACCCGGTATTGACTGTGCGAGGGGCGTCGAATCGACGCGTCCAACCGCGCCGCAGTCAACGGCTCGGGATCGTCCGGATTCCCCTCGAGAATGAAATCGGCGCCCGGATCGCTCGCCTTCCCCGACCCGGCCCGGCGATACTTCGCCGCCAGGTCGGCGCGCCCCTGAATCGGATCGTGCACGGCGAAATGGGTCAGGTAGAGAAAGAAGGGCTTCTCCGCGTTGGCGTCCATGAAGCGCAAGGCCTCGTCGGTCAGGCGGTCGGTGAGGTAGTCGCCGGGTTGATCGGGCAATCCGTCGAGTTTGAAGGGCGCGTGATACCCCGCCCGAGGCCAACCCTTGAACCAGTTGCGCGGGACCTGGACGTCGAACCCTTGCCGCAGGGGACCGAACTCGCCCTCGCCAAGATGCCATTTCCCGAAATGGCCGGTGGCATAGCCGTGCGACTTCAGCGCCTCGGCGAGTGTCACTTCCGCCAGGGGCAACCGCTGCAAGTTGGCTGCGTTCTTCAGCCGTTGAAATCGAAAATCACGGCGTCCCGGGATCCAGTCGGTCAACCCCAGGCGCGCCGGATACCGGCCCGTGAGGATGCTGGCCCGCGTCGGCGAGCAGACATGACAAGCCGCGTAGGCGTCCGTGAATCTCACCCCCTCCCGGGCCAAACGATCGACATTGGGCGTCTTGTAAAACGAACTTCCGTAGCAGCCCACATCCGTCCACCCCAGGTCGTCCACCAGGAAAAAGACAACGTTCGGCGGACGTCCTTGCGCCAACGCGCTGGACGTCGCGAAGCAAACGAGAAGGAGCCAGGGTCGAAGGAAGGCAGGAATCATGTTCATGATGCAGGTCCGATCGCAGGCCGCACTGTAACAGGAAACGGCCGGCGGCTTCAACGGCGTCGGCAAGCTTCACCGGAACGCGGATCCTTGCCCCGCTGCGCCCGCCAACCGCCAGGGCGCGCCGCCACTGCTCCCGACCATGAACCAGCCAAGCCCCGGCGCCTCACAAAGCCGCGCTTCCACGGAGCTCAGGACAGCAACGCCAGGAACACCCCGGCCGCGACCGCCGAGCCAACCACGCCGGCCACATTCGGGCCCATCGCCGCCATGAGTGGATTCACGCGGCCGTCGGTGTTGTCGGAGACATACTTCTGGACGACCCGCGCCGCCATGGGCACCGCGGAGACGCCCGCGGCCCCGATGCAGGGATTGATCTTCTTCCCCTGGGGCAGAAGGAGGTTGAGCATCTTGGCGAAGATGACGCCGCCCATCGTGCTGAAGCTGAAGGCCACCATGCCCAAGGCCAGAATCGCCAGGGTCTTGCCGGTCAGGAAGGTGACGCCGTTCATGGTCGCGCCAACCACCAACCCAAGAAAGATGGTGACGCTGTTGATCAAGGGACCGCCCGCAGTCGCGCTCAATCGCTGCGTCACGCCCGATTCCTTCAACAGGTTTCCGAACATCAGCATGCCGATCAGGGGACCGCTGTCCGGAATGAAAAGGATGACAATCACGCTGGTGAGAATGGGAAAGAGAATCACCGCATTGTGCGAAACCGGCTTGGCCTGCGGCATGTCGATCTCGCGCTCCTCCTGGGTCGTCAGCAAACGGATGATGGGCGGCTGAATCATCGGCACCAGAGCCATGTAGCTGTACGCGGCGACAGCCACCGCCCCCAACAGGTGCGGCGCCACCTTGGAGGCGACAAAAATCGTGGTCGGGCCGTCGGCGCCGCCGATGATCCCGATGGCCGCCGCTTCCTGCATCGTAAAACCGAACAGGTAGAACGCGCCCAGGGCGGCGAAGAAGATGCCCAGTTGCGCGGCCGCGCCCAGCAGAAAGGTGATCGGCCGCCCGAGCAGGGGCCGGAAGTCGGTCAACGCGCCCACCCCCATGAAGATGATCGGCGGCAACAACTCCGCCTTGCTGATGGCGGTCTTGTAGATGAATCCCAGGAGCGGCCACTTGCCGCCGTCGACCGGCTCTGAGTAGGCGCTCATCTGCGCCTCCGGCAAATTCGCCAGGATCGCCCCAAACCCGATCGGTATCAGCAGCAGCGGCTCAAAGTTGTGTTTGACCGCCAGGTAGATGAGCGTCCCGCCCACCGCGAACATCACAAAGTTCTGCCAGACCAGCTGCGTGAATCCGACGCTCCCGATCAGTTGTTGGAGAATGTCCATGGATCGCCCCTATTCCTGAATGGTCAGGATCGGCTTGCCCTTGGAAACCGTGGAGCCGAGGGAGGCGTCCACGCTGGCAACCGTCCCGCTCGTCGGCGCCTTGACGTCGTGCTTGGCCTTCATGGCCTCGACCGCGGCGACCACCTGCCCCTTGCTGACCGAATCGCCGGCCTTGACGTTGACTTCGACCAACTCAACGTTGCCGTCAAACGGAGAGAACACCCCGACCGTCTGCCCGCCGCCTGAAGGCGGCGCAGCAGCCGGCGCTCCCGCCGCGGCCGGAGCCTCCCCGCCGGAAGGACCTTGTATCGTGACGCGGAAATGACGCGTCTTGCCGCCCTCCTCGACCGAGCAGGTGGTGGTGATCGAACCGCTGAACGCGGGCCCCGAAACGGCCGTCGCGGCGTCCGCCGCGGGCTCTTCCTTCGGCTCCTCTTTCAACGGGATGCTGATCCGAGCGTTGCCCTTGAGCAGGCGAATGCCTTCATTCAGATCCATGTTCTTGCCCGGCACGATCGCCGCGGCGGTCAGGAAGATGTTCTCCTCGGTCAACTCCAGGTCGCGCTCCCGCAAGGCTTCCTCGGCCAGAGCAATGGAATCCGGCGCCGCCTCCAGGGGATTGCCGTCGAAAGGCTCCAACCCCAATTGCTCCGAGGCAATCTTCACGACCTCGGCATCGGGCGACAACGGCGGCCGCCCAAAGTAGCCTAGAACCGATTTGCCGTAGCCGGCGTCGATCTTCTTCCAGCGGCCGTGCAACACATTGTTGAAGGCCTGCAGCCAGTATTGCTGACTGCCCGGCGTGACGCTGGACCAGGCGCCGCCCGCCTTCACCACGACGGGAAACTCCTCCAACACGGCCCCATACTTGTCGAGAATCCCGGCCTCGGCCATCATGTGGACATTGGGACCGATCGCGCCGCCAGGCATCGGGAACCCCACCACCCGGGCGTCCGGCGTGGTGGTAACCGGATTGAACTCATAGTCTTTCAAACCTTCGGTCAGCAGGGCCTCAATCTCCGGCATCGCGGCCGGATCCATATCCAGTTCGTAGTCCGTGTTCTTGAGCGCATGCGCCATGGAACGGACATCCGGTTGCACGGTGCCGCTGGCCATCGGCCGAACGGAAAGATCGACCTGGTCGACCCCTCCCTCGATGCCCGCCTTGTAACAGGTGACGGCCATGGAAGCCGTGTCATGCGTGTGCAGGGCCAACGGAATCTCCGGCGGCAGGATCTTCTTGAGGCCCTTCGCCGTCTCGTAGCAGGTCGTGGGATCGGTCGTGCCGGAGGCGTCCTTCATGCACACCGAGTCGAAATGCACGCCCGTCTTCATGAAGCGACGAATGACGTCGATGTAGAACTCCGCGGTGTGAACCTCCCTGGATTCGAACGGCAGCCCCATCAGGGCCACACACACCTGGTGATGCATGCCGGCATCGACAATCGGCTGACCGGTCCTCGCCAGGTTGTCGACGTCGTTCATGAAGTCGAAATTCCGATCGATCGACGTGCCGTGTTTCTTCATCAGGCGCGCCTGAAAGCCCAGAGCCTTGATTCCCTGCGTGGTGAGGGTCACGCCCGACACCGATCGGGTCAGGATCTGCAGGTCGACCTCCGGACCCACCTTCTCGCGGATCGTCGACATACACTCAAACGGATTCTCCCCGCAGTAGAAATAGGGGGCCTGAAACCGCGCGCCGCCGCCGAACTCGAAATGACGGATCCCCGCCGCGGCTGAGGCTTCCAGCGCCGGGAGAATATCATTCAGGCGCGCCTTGCCGCCGAACAGGCTCTGCAGCCCGTCGCGAAACGGCGTAAACATGACATGAATCTGTTTCTTACTCATGATGCGTCGTCTCCGCTCCAGTCCGGCGCGGCATTACTCAATTTCCTCTATATGCGTTACCTTGGCGCCGGGAATGGACGTGGAGACCGCGGTGTGGATCGCGGCGACGACGGCCGGGTCGGACTCGTCAGTCTTCTCCGGAAACAAGAAGGTGATCAGGCGAATCAATCCGGCCAGGATGGATAGCAGCGTGATCACAGTGGCGAAGGCCACGGCGCAGACAAGGATCAGGTTGGGTTCCGGCATGGTGAGTTGGTTGCGCGCGCCAAAAACGCCGCCCCAAGGCTCCCAATCAATGAACAGGAAAACGGCGCCCGGAGAACGGGTCGCTGTTAATAGCGCCTCGCCCCCGAATGTGAGAACTGAAAAATGCGGAAGATTCAACAACAACGACAACGCATTTCCCTGACTGGAGGTTTGCGTCGACGCCGAAGAATCGGCTATCAGGAAGATTCTCAAACAACACTCTGACTCCACTCCATCCGTGAAAGACTTCAGGCTCCTTCCGCTGACCCTCGGCTTCGCCCTCGCTCTCACCCCTTTCGCCGCAGCGCACGCGCAGACGACCAAGAAGAAAAAACCAGCGAAGAGGAAACCAGCGACGACCCAACAATCGTTCTCTTATCAGGGCGCCGACAAGATCCGTTACAAGCAGACCCCGCAGGGCGACCTTTGCCTGCATGTCTTCAAACCCGAGGGCTGGAAGGCCTCGGACGCCCGGCCCGGAATCGTCTTCTTCTTCGGCGGCGGGTGGAACGGCGGCAGCCCCGGACAATTCGAACAGCACTGCAACTACCTCGCCTCGCGCGGCATGGTCGCCATCACCGCCGAATACCGCGTCAAGAGCCGCCACAACACCTCGCCTTTCGAATGCGTCAAGGACGGCAAGTCCGCCATCCGCTGGACCCGCGCCCACGCCCACGAACTCGGCATCGATCCGAACCGCCTCGCGGCTGGCGGCGGTTCCGCCGGCGGTCATGTGGCCGCCGCAACCGGCACAACCAAGGCCATCGAGGAAGCCGATGAAGACAAGGCCGTCAGCTCCGTCCCCAATGCCCTGGCCCTGTTCAACCCGGTCTACAACAACGGCCCGGGACAGTATGGCCATGATCGGGTCAAGGCGCGCTGGAAAGAGATCTCCCCGGCTCACAACATCCGCAAAGGCATGCCGCCCGCCATCGTGTTCTTCGGATCCAAGGACAAGCTCGTCACTGTCGAAACAGCCGAGGCGTTCCGCGACGCCATGCGCAAGGCCGGCTGCAAAAGCGAACTTCACGTCACCGCCGGCGCCGGACACGGCTGGTTCAACTACGGCAAGGATGGCAACCAGGCCTTCATCGACACCGTCAGCAAAATGGACGCCTTCTTCACAGACCTCGGCTGGCTGGAAGGCAACCCCCGCGTCGAGACATTCCTCGGCGGAAAGTAGGCGACGCCCCCGCTTTACTGAACCCTCGACACACACCCATCATACCGATCTCCCCATGAACCGCGTCGCGTGCGACACCGTTCGCGGCGCCCCTCCCGCCGCCGGATTGCCCGCTTGCAACGCCCTCTTGAATCCGTATCGTTTCCGAACCCCATAGAAAGCCTCGCTTATGAACTTTGCGGATTACCTTGTCTTGATCATCTACTTCGGCGGCATGGCCGGCATTGGTTTCTGGGCCATGAAGCGCGTGAAGAAGCAGGAGGACTACTTCATGGGCGGCCGCGGATTCGGCAAGCTGTTCCAGACCTTTGCCGCCTTCGGCGCGGGGACGGGCTCGGCGGACCCGGTCAACACCGCGCGCGGCACCTTCGCCAACGGCATGAGCGGGATGTGGGGGGTCATGTATTGGTTGTTCGTGACGCCGCTCTACTGGATCAGCGGGGTGTGGTATCGCAGGATGCGCTGCCTGACCCTGGGCGACTGGTTCGTGGAGCGCTATCAATCAAAAAAGATCGGTGTCGCCTACGCAATTTTCGGCTGCTTCTACTACATGGTTTACGGGGCGATGCTGTTCACCGCGATCGGCAAGGTCGCCGTGCCATTGATGGGCGAGGAGATCCTGGGAATGCAAACCGAACATGTCCTCGTGCCCCTGGTGGCGGTGATCGTCGTCGTCTACGGCGTGCTCGGCGGCGTCACGGCGGCCTACTGGACAGACCTGATCCAGGGCATCTGCATCATCCTGCTCTCCATCCTGCTGATTCCCTTCGGCCTGAATGCGGTGGTGAAGAAGTTCGGAGGCCCTGAGGATTCCTGGACTGACGGCTTCCGCGTCATGCACGAGCAACTCCCCGAAAGCACTTTCACGATCCTGGGCGGCTCGGCCGCCAGCGAATTCCCGCTCTACGCCATCATCATGATCGTCATCATGAACATGATAGGAATCGTCCTGACCCCGCACTTCATTGTAACCGGCGGCGGCACGGCCAAGAGCGAACACGACGCCCGGGTCGGACTGGTCACCGGCAACTTCATCAAACGCTTCTGCACCATCGGTTGGGTGATCACCGCGCTGATCGTGTTGACCCTGTTCTCCTCCCGCCCGGAACTGATCGCCGATCCGGACCAGGCCTGGGGCGTGGCGACCAAGGAGCTTCTCGGGCCCTTGGGCATCGGGCTCGTCGGGTTGATGCTCGCCTGCTTGCTGGCCGCGCTGATGAGCAGCGTCGACACCTACATGCTGGTCTGCTCCGCCCTGGTCGTGCGCAACATCTACGTCCCCTTCGTCAAGCAGGACGCCAGCGACCAGGAATGCCTCAAGCTGGGGCGCATCACCGGCGGCGTCGTGGTCCTGGGAGCCGTCATCTGCGCGATGACGGTCAACGACATGTTCGCCATTCTCAAACAAACCTGGATTGTCCCCATGACCTTCGCCGCGCTCTTCTGGATCGGCATGTATTGGCGACGGGCCACCACCACGGCCGGATGGATCACCGTCGGATTCTGCCTGGTCAGCTTCTTCGTCCTGCCGCGCCTGATACCCGCGGTCGCGCCGGGCCTGCGAACCAACCCGGACTTCGCGGCGGTCAACCAGATTACGGAGACCTCGATTGTCCGAGCGGCGTCGCCATCCGATGTAGCCGCCGGACGCGCCGGGAAGGCGGGCGACCAGATCACCGACACCAAGACATCCGGCGGCAAGTCCATCTACTGGGGCGACGGCGTAAAACCGGCCGAGGGCGAACCCGTGTTCCGCGAGTTGTCGCGCACAACCGACGGCGACACCACAACGGTCGTGAAAACCTATGACGGGCCGCTGGTCGGACAGGGAACCTTCCGTTTCGACATGGTGATCTACACCAAGATCCTGGGAATGGATCTGACCCGGGTTCGCAACGCCGCGCTGGCGACGCTGGACCTGCCGTTCAAGATCGTGGCCCCGTTCCTCGTGATGATCATCGCCAGCCTCTTCACCAAACCCTGCGACAAGAAGGGCCTCGACCGACTCTACGTGAAGATGAAAACCCCGGTCATTCCCGACCACGACCAGGACGCGGCTGAGATGGAAAAGAGCTACGCCGACCCGCATCGATTTGACGACCGCAAACTTTTCAAGCATCCCGACATCGAGATCCAGCGCCCCACACCCACCGATTTCTGGGGTTTCCTCGCGTGTTTCGGGATCTGTTTTGCCATCATCGGCCTGATCCTGCTGGTGGCTGGCATCGGCGCCTGAACGGACATGCGAACTGCCAGCCTCCCTGTCCCGGCAACTTTATTGCGGCCAGGCGCTGGCGCGATCCACAGATGCCGTGCATCTTTCCTGAAACTCGGGACGAACATCCGTCCGCCAACACGAATCGTTGCGACACTCCACCCATGCACGAAGGCGAATTTGCAGAATTGAACGAGGCCTCGCCCAAGGTCTTCGAGTTTTCCGGCTACTGCTATGTCGCGATCTTCTCGGTGGTCGTGTGGGCGGTCTACTACATCAGCCAGACGCCGGGTTTCACCAGCGAGGACATGATCGAGATCGGCCTCCGAATGGCGGCGGCGGCCATTCTGCCCGGCGTTCTTGCGTTCGCCGGATGGCTGCTGTTCGGCCGCACCAACTGGGCCACAAACATCATCTGGTTCCTGGGTTTCGCCATCCTGGGCGGGCACGCCTGCTCCGTGACAAAATCCAAGGGACGCGAACTGAACAAGCAGGCGGCGCTGGCGGCCCTGCCCGCGCCGCGGTCCGGGGCGGAGATCATGGCCGCGGCCATCAAGGGGGGCTCCGTTGCAGGCATGTCCGTCTGGCGCAAACCGCCGCAGACCCTGAACGCCCCCGAAGCCCTCCAGAAGGCCGCTTCGCTCGACGCGGCAACCAGACAACACCTCCAGAAGGCGTCGGCCGCCGCCAAGCAATTCGCCGCCGCATTCCAAGGCCTCAGCCTGGGAAGGAGCATCGCCGCCCGGCGCTACGGCTCCGTCGCCCAATTGGAGCGACAGATCTTTACGACCCAGCTGCAACTGGGCTTACTGAAGACGTTCCCTGAAACCTTGGAAGACGCGCGGCAGGAATACCGGGGCCAGATCGCCGGGATCGGCCTTTCCCAGATCGAACAGGAAACCGTCATGGAAGGCTACCACGCCGGAGCCGATGAAGTCGCCCCACGCCTGCTCGAGTTTCACCAACGCATCACCGCGCACGGCAAAGCGACCATGGAGGCCTTGACCCTCCTGGCCGACAACTTCGGCGCGTGGACACGCGAACTGGAGTCACAGGAAATCGTGTTCGAATCCGAGGACGCGCAATCGGCCTACGACGAAATCATGGCGGAGCTGGAACGGGCCGAACCGGAACTCCGCGCGCTGCGCAAGCGCCTGACGAACTGAATCGACGCCCGCCCCCCTCCCACCCCGGCCCTTCAAAATCCCAGCAGGTCGCGGACCGGATGGGTTTGGTTGATCTTGTAGAGCGCGGCCCCCATGAGCGCCGAGGCGATCGCAAGGACGACCAACAACAAGCGGCACAGCGCAAGCGCCCGACCACGCTTCTTCAACATTCGGCCCAACTCCTGGTTCGAATGCTGCAGCCATTCCTGATCCGTGCCTCGCTGATATTCGTCGCTCATGATCGCAATCCCATTCGTCGTGCCGCGGCCGGCTCAGGCAAACAATTCGCCGACCGCCTTGCCGCCGCCGTCCCTGGTCACATGGAAGGGTCTCCCCTCGATTTCGAACGCCGTGGCCGGATGAATGCCCATCGCCGTCATGATGGTCGCATGCAGATCCGTCACGCTGACCGGTTTATGAACCGCCACCAAGGGCCTTTCATCGGCCGTCCGGCCATATAGGAAGCCCTTCTTCATGCCGCCGCCAAAAAGAAGCGCGCTCGTCCCACCAGTGAAATGACGATGCAACCCGTAGTGCTTCGCCTCCGTCATGACGCCGCCCTTGAACTCCGCCTGATCGGTCGCGGACGAACCGGGCTGACCTTCCAGGACAGCGTCCCGACTGAACTCCGAGGCCAACACAATCAGTGTTCGATCCAGCAATCCGCGCGCTTCCAAATCGAGGACCAGTCGGGCAATCGGACGGTCGATCTCCCGGTGCAATCCGGCAACCGCCGCATGACCTTTGCTGTGGGTATCCCAGGTCTGAAAGGGGCGAAATTCGACCGCCACCTCCACAAACCGGGCCCCATTCTCGATCAGCCTGCGCGCCAACAGGCATCCCCGCCCGAAACGCCCGGTGTCGTAGGCCTCGCGCGCCTCGCGCGGTTCGAGATGAATGTCGAACGCCTTCCTCTCCTTCGAGGCGAGCAGGCGATCGGCGTTCTCAAAGGCCCGCAGCATGGATTCCCGTTGGTAGTCGCCCAGAAATGCGCGGTCCGGGTTCTGGTCGACCAGCCGACGGTAGAACTTCGAACGATCGGCGAAACGCCCGGGCGTCATGCCATCCGGCGGTCGCAACGCCTGGGAGGCCCGCTCAGGAAAGGGAAGGTTCAACGGACCGAACTCCCGGCCGAAGAACCCCGCCGTGGTGAACGCCTTCACCTCTTCGGACTCGCCGTTGCCTTCCAGTTCCTGGCCGATGTTGATGAACGCCGGCATCACGGGATTCCGGCGCCCCAACACGCGCGCCATCCAAGCCCCGATATGAGGACAGGCCACCGTCTGGGGAGGGACGTAACCGGTGTGCCAGTGATACTGGTGCCGGGAGTGCAGGATGTGCCCCAGGTCGGGCTGCACGGCTGAGCGGACCAAGGTCGCCCTGTCCATCACTCCGGCAAGGCGCTCGAGTCCCTGACAGATCCGGATGTTGTCCACGGCCGTGCGAATCGACGGGAACGTGCTGAGCACGCGCTCGACCTTCAGCCCTTTCTCAAAAGGCAGATAACGCTTCGGATCGAACGTTTCGGGCGCCGCCATGCCGCCGCCCATCCAGAGCACGATACAGGCGTCGGCGGTGGCTTGGGGATGCCGCAGCCCGGCCGCCCTCAGGGGGATGGGTTCCCCGCCCATGAGCGCCGCCGCGCCCGCCGCCGCCAGGCGCTGGAGAAAATCTCGCCTCACAATCCGCTCAGGCGCGTTAAAATCAATTTCGTTCATCCCGTCGGCATGCCGTGAATGACTGGGCCAGAATGAGGGCTAGCGAACAAGTCGGAACTCGGGCTTCATGAACACCACCCATAGCAGGTCCTCGACTTCGTCAGGCCCGGGATGGGAGCCCAAGGTCTCCCGAAGGGTCTCCCGCTCAGCGTTTGTTGGTTTTCGCGACAAGGCATATTCATAAACGAAGTCGATCAGCTGATCCGCATGCTCCCAAGCGCGGGCCGCCAACTGCCGACCGCCCCGCTCCAACATGCCGGCCAGGATGGGATTGTTGAAAAGGTCGATGGCGGCAAGCTCGCTCAGATCCGAGGGGCGCGCGCTGACAACCTGTTCCCGCAGAGGCCGCCCCAGGCTCTGCATCAGGGCATTGTTCTTCAGCAACGACGCACGAACCGCTGGGAGCCGTCCGGCGGCAACCTCCGGCGTGAGCGTCCGTTTCCAGGCTCCGACCGGCGGCGCTGCCACCGCAGGATGCCAACGCCCCTCAAAGTCCCCCAAGCGTTCCTCGCCCGCATTCGTCGGCGGATTCGGATTCCACTGCCAATCCGTTCCGGAATGCAGCCGAATCCGGCGGCCGTTTCTCAGGGTCGCATCCGCCTGGAAAAAGAGCCCCGCTTCCTCCGGCCGAGGCGCCGTGGTCCGGGCCTCGACAACGATCAGGTTGAGGCCTTTCCTGAGCCAATCGCGCAGATCCACCCGCACAGGCCGCATCCAGTCGTCACCGCTGACCACTTTGCGGTTGTTGATGTAGAGGATGAACCCGTCGTCGCAGGTCAACACCGCGCGGCCTCGGACAACCTCCTCGTCCAACCGAAAGACGCGCCTCAGGAAAATGCGTTCTCCGCCGGGAGGCATGCCGCCACGGGACACCGAATCACCCCAGATCCAACGCGCCGCCCAGGACGGCCCAGCTGGCGTCTCGCCCGATCGCCGCCGACCCGAAAACGCCGCGTCAGGCATCGCCGGCCAGGTCGATGTCATCGCCCAGACCGCATCCAGCATCTGTTCCGCCGTGAGCAGGCGCGCACGCGGACCACGGTAGCTGTAATCCGACCGTCCGGCTTCGCGGGATCGGATCTCTGCGACGGATTGGTAGGCCTCCGAACTTGCGATCAGCTCCAGAGTCGCCTTCAAATCGTAGTGCGCGTCCACCAGGTGACTTGCCAACTGTTCCAGCAGGTCGGGACTCCAGGGCTCCGTCCGCATGGCCTCAAGGGGGTGGACAATCCCCCGCCCCATCAGGCGCGCCCAGAGCCGGTTGACAATGGTCCGGGCAGTCCGCCCATTGCGCGGGTGGACGACCAGGTCCGCAAGCTGTCGCAGGCGAATCTCCCGCTCGGCGGCCGGATCCACCTGACCGAGTTCCGGGAACAGCCATGAGGGCTTGGCGATCCGACCGGTCGGCTTGTCGCAGCGATGAATCTCCATTGGCTTCCAGGCCCCGATCGCCGCGAGACCATAGGCGTCATCCAGGGTCCATCGGTCGACAAAGCTGTCGTGGCAGGACGCGCACTTCAGATTCATGCCGAGGAAAACCTGCCCGACATTCTGCGCGAACTGGATCTCCACGGACTGCCCGGCGCTGACGTCGCCTCGCCAAGTGATGCCGGTAAGAAAGCCTTTGCTGGCCAAGGTCGGGGGCGCAATCAACTCGCGCGCCATCTCGTCGTAGGGCTTGTTGGTTCTCAGCGATTCATGGAGCCAGTCCGTGATCTGCATCCGGCGGCCCGTCCCAAACCCGACGCCGGCGTAGTCGTTTCGCAGGAGATCATTCCAGAAACTGAGCCAGTGATCCGCATACTGGATCGGATCCGACAACAATCGCCGAATCGCCTTGTTACGCTTGTCCGGATCGGGGTCCGCCAGGAAGACGCGCAAGGCCTCCGGCGAAGGGGGCAAACCGATGAGATCGAAGGAGACTCGCCGAAGAAAGCGGGCGTCGCCGACCCGATCAGGCAAGGACGCGCCAGCCGCTGTGAGATGGGCGTCGAGGATTCGATCTATCACATTGGTTCGACCATTGCGGGCGAGCGGCAACGCCGGACGGCGCAACTCCAGGGGCGGTTCGTAGCCGGCGTCCCCGGCAAAAGAGAACCCGGACTCCCACGGCATACCGGAGCGCACCCAGGCCTCCAATCGAGCGACGTCCCCAGCCGAAACCCGCGGCTTGCCCTCCGGCGGCATCTGATCGTCCGGATCACCGGAGCGAACCAGCTCAAGAAAACGCGATTCGCCCGGCTTGCCGGGCGCGGCCATACCATCGTCCAGGAACGAGGACCGGGTATTGATGGAGAAGCCGCCCTTGGCTTCGCCCTCCGCGTGGCAATCAACGCAATGCCGGCGCAGGATTGGGACGATTTCATGGGCGAAGTCGATCGCGGCGGCCAAATCCCCGCCGGCGGTCGTCAACGCCAACGCGCAAACAACCACGCGAAACCAACGCCTGCCCTCGACGCGAAACATGACCGGGAGTGTAGTCACCCCGCCCAGCTCCGGCAACCCATCCACGCAAACAGGCTCGACCTCGACGCCGCGCAGGTTTCATAGTGTCGGCGTCATGAGACTCACCCCGCTACTGCAACTCGCCTTGGCGGCAGGCTGCGCAACCCTGACCGCCGCGCCCGCAAAAACCGCGCCAACCGGAAGCGTCACCTTCGCCGACCACATCGCGCCAATCATCTTCAACAACTGCGTCGAGTGTCATCGCCAAGGCGAGGCGGCCCCCTTCGAATTGACCGACTACCGCCAGGCAAGCAAGCGCGCGCGCCTCATTCGAAAGGTCGTGGAGAAGCGCTACATGCCGCCCTGGCATCCTGTGCCTGGACACGGCGAATTCCGACACACGCGACGACTCGCCGACCAGGACATCGCGCTGATTGCGAAATGGGTTGAAGCCGGCGCGCCGGAGGGCGACCCGGCCAACACGCCGCCGCTCCCGAAATTCCCCAATGGTTGGCGACTCGGCAAACCGGATCTGGTCGTCCAGATGCGGGAGTCTTTCACCGTCCCCGCCGACGGCCCCGATATTTACCGGAATTTCGTCATCCCCTTGAACCTGGATGAGGACAAGTGGGTGACCGCGATCGAGATCCGCCCCAGTTCTCGACCTGTCGTCCATCACGTGCTCTACCACGCGGACACGGAGGGCGCGGCCCGGAAGATGGACGGGCAGGACGGACGCCCCGGTTTCAACGGCATGCGCTTTCGCAAGGTCGACCTCGGCGGTTGGGCCGTCGGGGCCTTTCCGGAGAAGCTGCCCTACGGCCTTGCGCGAAAGCTTCCCAAGGGCGCCGACCTGGTGTTGGCGGGACACTTCCACCCGGCAGGCAAGGCAATGGACGAGCAGACCACCGTGGCCCTCTACTTCGCCAAGAAACAACCCCGGCTCCAGTATCACGAGATCATCTTGCCGCGCGGCTACGGCGACCGGTCCAAATTGCGCGAGGGCGTCCCTCCCGGCTCCAAGGACTTCAAGATCCAGGCCAGCTACACCACCCCGGTCGACTCCAAACTCGTCGCAGTCTGGGGCCACGCTCACTACATCGGCAAGACCATGAACGGCACGGCGACGCTGCCCGATGGGACAACAAGGAAACTGTTCCGGATCGACGACTGGGACTTCAACTGGCAAGGGCAGTACGTCTACGAGAACGCCCTGCCCCTGCCCGCGGGAACCGTGATTGAATCGGTGATCACTTACGACAACAGCGCCGACAATCCACGCAACCCGCACGACCCGCCCCGCACCATCCGCTGGGGCCTGCAATCCACCGACGAAATGGGCGCCTTGATCTTCGGGTTCGCCGTCGACCCCAAGGACGTCCGTGATTCAAAGCGCAAGCGCGAGTCCGCTGCGCGATGAGCCAACACACCCCATTCCCTCTCATGAACCACCGTCCCCGGATCGCTTCCCCCATCCTCGCCTTCCTTCTTTGCGTCGGTTCGAGCGCCGCCGCTCAATCAGGCAAGGACCTGATCGTCGATTTCTGCCTGGGCTGCCATGACAGCGAGCGCGAGAAGGGCGACTTCAATCTGGAGGTTCCGCTCTACGACCATCCGATCGCCAAGAACCCCTCGCTCTGGGGCGAGGTGATCAAGCGCCTGAGCTCGGGCGAAATGCCGCCGGAGGAAGCGGCGCAACTCACCGACAAGGAAAGGTCCGTCTTGATCGCCTGGCTCAAGCAGGAGACCGCCCCCCCCGCCGCAAAGTCGAAACCGGACTTTTCCGACATCCCGATCATCGACACCCACATCCATCTCTACGACACCCGCAGACCAGGCGGCGTGCCCTGGCCGCCGGAGTCGGACAAGGTCCTCTACCGCCCCATCCTGACCGGGCAGTTCAATGCCGTCGCCGACAAGAACGGGGTGGGCATGACCGTGATCGTCGAAGCCAGCGACCTGGTGGAGGACAACCAATGGGTTCTCGACCTCGTGAAGGATCAACCCCGACGCTACCTTAGCGTCGTCGGCAACCTGCCCATCGGAACGCCCGGGTTCGCCCGGCAGCTCAAACGCTTTTCCAAGGACGACCGCTACGTCGGCATCCGCATGCGACAACGGCCGGGCGGCGAGAACTTCTTCACCGACGACGTCTGGCGCGACCTGCGCTTGATGGCGAAGTCCGGCATGACCCTGGATGTGCTCCTGGCCAATTTCTCGCTTGCGGATATCGACCTCATCGCCGGGAAAATCCCCGACCTGAAGATCCTGATCAATCACGTCACCGGCCTGAACATCAAGCGCGGCCCGGCCGATCCGAAATGGGTGACGGCCGTCCAACGCGCCGCCCGACATCCGAACGTCTACTGCAAGGTGTCGGGCTTGTTTCAACGATCCGGCCAGAGCCCGGCCCCGAAAGATCTCGCATTCTACCGACCGACCCTGGATGTCATCTGCGAGGCGTTCGGCGAGGACCGGCTCATCTACGGCAGCAACTGGCCCGTCACCCTGCGCGGCGGAACCTACGCGGAATACAAGGCCATCATTATGGAATACTTCGCTCCCAAGGGCCGCTCGGCTCTGGAGAAACTGCTGCATATGAATGCGCGGGCGTTCTACGGCCTGAAGTAAGGGCCGCCCCGGAGCAACCCACTCCACCGCGCTTGCCTTTCCCTCGCCTTCCCCACATCGTTCATCACACGGCGAAAGCAGCCATCCATTCCAACCACTCACCCTCGTCCCCACATCGTCATGCCCGTTCCATTCCAACCCGAAGGCTATCACTCCATCACCCCCTACATCATCGTCGAGGGAGCCCATGCCGCGATTGAGTTCTACACCGCCAATTTCGGAGCCACAGAGGTGATGCGCATCCCCGGCCCCGAGGGCTCGGTCATGCACGCCGAAATCCAGATCGGCGGTTCGCCGCAGCACCTGATGATCTATGCCGAGGACTGCGACGCCATGTTCAATCAGGCGGTCGCGGCAGGCTCGGAAGTCCTCCGCCCCCTGGCCGACCAGTTCTATGGCGATCGCTCCGGCACGCTGAAAGATCCCTTCGGCCATCAATGGACCATCGCCACCCACATCGAGGAAGTCAGCGAGGAGGAAATGGCCAAACGCATGGAGGCCATGATGAAACAGGGCGACGGCGGGGAAGAGTAGAATGGGATTCATCCCGTTAGCGCCGAGCGACCGGAGCGCCGAAATCGGTTCGAACAGGTTACGTCGATTGCGGTCCAAGGATGGGTGCGTCCACTGTTTCGATTGAACGCGACATGAAACCCAACGCTTTCAGCGGCGCCGTGCGTGTGATGACGCCAACGCTCGTCTGCCTCGTGTGGCTCACCTGTTCGTCCTTCGCCGCAGCCCCCTCCGACGCCCATTGGCCCCGTTGGCGCGGGCCGCTCGACACTGGCGAGGCCCCCAATGCCGATCCGCCCATCGAATGGAGCGCCGACAAGAACCTCCGTTGGAAGCTCCCCATTCCGGGACATGGGCATTCCACCCCGGTCATCTGGGGCGACCGGATCTACCTGACCTCGGCGAGACCGATTGGCGACCCCTTGCCCAAACCGCGTTACAGCGGTCGGGAAGGCGCCCACAACAATCTCCCCATCACCAACCGCCAGGAGTTTGCCGTCATCGCCATCAGTCGGTCGCAGGGAAAGATCGAATGGTCAAAGCCCGTGCGCACCGAGGTCCCGCATGAGGGCGCGCACGAGAGCGGCAGCCTGGCTTCCAATTCACCGGTCACCGACGGCAAACGGGTCTACGCCTATTTCGGATCACGCGGGTTGTTCTGCCTCGATCCTGCCGGCGGAATCGTGTGGGAACGACAGTTCGGCAAGAAGCACACCAAGCACGGCCATGGCGAAGGCGCGTCGCCGACCCTGCATGGGGAGACCTTGATCGTGAATTGGGACCACCAGGAGAAGTCATTTGTGGTCGCGCTCAACAAGAAGACAGGCGAACAAATCTGGCAACGCGATCGCGACGAACTCACCTCTTGGGCGACGCCGATCGTGGTCGAGGAAGCCGGCCGCAAGCAGGTGATTGTCCCCGGCTCGCAACGAGTGCGCGCCTATGACCTGGGGACCGGCGAGATCATCTGGGAATGCGGCGGTCTGTCCGCCAACATCTGCGCCTCGCCGGTGGCGGGCGACGGCATGGCCTTCGCCGGCAGCAGTTACGTGAAGCGGGGCTTCATCGCCGTCACGCTGGCGGGCGCCAAAGGCGACATCACCGGAACGGACCACGTCGCCTGGACGCGCGTTCGCGGAACGCCCTATGTCCCTTCCCCCCTGCTCTATCGCGGACGCATCCATTTCTTCAATCACTTCCAGAGCGTCCTGACCCAACTGGACGCCAGGACCGGAACCGCCGATCCCGGCCCCTTCCGATTGCCGGGCATCGGCAACATCTACGCCTCGCCCGTCGCCGCCCAAGAGCGGATCTACACCACGGACCTCGAAGGTTCGACGTTGGTTCTCTCCGCGGCCGCCAAGCCCGAAGTTCTCGCGCTCAACCACCTCGACGACAGCTTCGCCGCCTCGCCCGCCCTGGCAGGAAACGAGCTCTACCTCCGGGGACGGGGGCATTTATACTGCATCGCGGAGGATTGAAGTGGACGCCTGCGGCGAGACGTCCCTGCCTGCGATGGGTGGGGACCTTTCGCCGAAAGATTCCACTTCAATGCCCTGACAGGGCCAAAGAAAGTGAAACGACGGTCTATCGTCCCATTTTAACCGTTGATCCCCTGAGCCGGTTTCCCGATGATGCGCGCCTTTTCTCGCCGAAAAACCGGCGGGGCTGCCAATCACTTTGAGAAATGTTAACGCGACGCGTCATTCCCTGTCTCGACGTCCACGACGGCCAGGTCACCCGCGGCCAGCAATTCGGCGTGGCCGAAAAGGGCGGCCTGCGCAACGTGGGCGATCCGGTCGAACTCGCGCTCCGCTACAATGAGCAGGGCGCGGACGAGATGGTGTTCTTCGACATCACCGCCAGCGCGCACGGCCGCGCGTCGATGGTCGATGTCATCGAACGGGCTGCGGACCAGTGCTTCATGCCCCTGACGGTCGGCGGCGGCATCCGCGCGGTCGAGGACATGAGCGTCATGCTCAAGGCGGGCGCGGACAAGGTCAGCATCAATTCCTCAGCCATCGCCACGCCGGCACTGATCCGCGAGGGCGCGGAGAAGTTCGGCAGCCAGTGCATCGTGGTGTCCATCGACGCCAAGCGCGTGGAGCCGGGCAGGTGGGCGGTGTTCGCCAAGGGCGGTCGCGAGCAGACCGGACTGGACGCCATCGAATGGGCGGTGAAGGCGGTCGAACTTGGCGCCGGTGAGATCG
Organism: uncultured Verrucomicrobiota bacterium; assembly: GCA_964519245.1. Taxonomy (GTDB): domain Bacteria; phylum Verrucomicrobiota; class Verrucomicrobiia; order Limisphaerales; family JAYPEY01; genus JAYPEY01. The sequence goes on along the minus strand of CAZFLK010000013.1, from coordinate 25,397 downwards.
TGCTGAACAGCATCGACGCCGACGGCATGAAGACAGGCTACGACATCGAGATCACGCGGCGCATCAGCGAGTCGGTCGGCGTGCCCGTGGTGGCCAGCGGCGGCGCGGGCAAGTTGGAACACATGGTGGCTGTACTGCTCGAGGGCAAGGCCGACGCCGTGCTGGCGGCGAGCATTTTTCACTTTGGCGAGTTCACCGTGGGCGAGGTGAAGGACTTCCTGGCCCAACACGATGTGCCGGTGCGATTGATTCCGGATTTGAAGGACTGATCTATGAACGTATTAGAAAAACTGAAGTTCAACGCCGACGGCCTGATTCCGGCCATTGTGCAGGAGCAATCCACGGGCCGCGTGTTGATGATGGCCTGGATGAATGAAGCCTCTCTGAAGTCCACGATCGAGACGGGCAAAACCCACTTCTGGAGCCGGTCGAGACAGAAATTCTGGATGAAGGGCGAAAGCAGCGGCCACACCCAGGAGGTCAAGGACATCGCCTTCGATTGCGATGGCGACACGCTCCTGATCCAGGTCGAACAACACGGAGCCGCCTGCCACGAGGGCTACAAAAGCTGCTTCTTCCGCTCGTTCGCAGGCGATGACTTCAAGGTCACCGAGGAGATGCTCAAATCGCCGGACGAGATCTACGGGAAGAAGTGACGTTGAAGGCTCGTGCGTAGGCCTTTACGCCGCGCGTGCAATGGGCTACTGGTTGTATATGAACGAGCGAATCACTTCCGACCCTCAAAAGTGCGGCGGCCGCCCGTGTATTCGAGGGATGCGTATTCGTGTGAAGGATGTGCTCGATATGTTGGCCGCGGGCGTTTCGCACGAGGAGATATTGGAAGACTATCCGTATTTGGAAGCGCAGGATATCACCGCCTGTCTTGAGTACGCAGCGGGGGAGTCGGATCATCCCGTGCTGTTGGCGAGTTGATTCATGCATTTTGTCGTTGATGCCCAACTTCCGCCGGCGCTTGCCAAACTGCTGATCGACGGCGGTCATACTGCGGAACACGTTGCCAATCTTGGCATGGAGGCGTCTTCCGATTCCGAGATCTGGGATCATGCATCCAAGACCGGCGCGATCATTGTCACCAAGGACGAGGACTTCAGGAACCGTAGGAATCAGAGTCATGATTCCGATCCTGTCATTGTTTGGTTGCGTGTTGGCAACACGAGCAGGAAGGCGCTGCTGGATTGGTTCAAGCCGCTGTTGCCGGGCATCGAAACGCTGATCACCCAAGGCGATCGGTTGATCGAAGTGCGATGATTCGCGCGCGATTCTTGCGCCATGACCGAGTTCGTTCCATTTGTCTCGACCACGTATTGGGTCCTGACGATCGCGCTGTTCCTGTCGCGCGGGGCGGACATTGTGAGCACGCGGATCGCCACGCCGACCTTGGCGATGGAGGCGAACCCCTTGTTTCGCAAGCTGGGCTGGCGTTGGGTCATCATCCTGAATGTCCTCCTGTGCTTCACCCTGTCCCTGTGGCTGATGGTCGCGGTGGTGATGATCACCGTAAGCCTGTTGGTGGCAGCGAGGAATTTTCAATCGGCCTGGCTCATGCGCGGTCTCGGGGAGCGGAAGTATGCCGGAATGATCGCCCTGGCCAGTGCAGGCGCGGGACGCGGACTCTACACCTTCTGCATGCTGTCACAGGCGACGCTGGCGGCGATTGTCGGCGGAGCGGTCGTCTATTTCGCCTGGCCGCGACTGATCGCCGCGTCGATCGGCATCGGAATTATCGGCTACGGCGCGACAGTAGGATTTTACTCCCTGCTCTCCGTGTGGCAGATTCATCGCCCCCCGGATCCACCGGAATCCGGGGAAGTCGATTTGTAACCGCGAATCAACACCGCTGAACACGGATGACCTGGCGCCCGGCAAGGGGCCTTGGCGTCTGTATGAATTGAGTGCGGGTCGCTCCGCGGTTGAATGAACAACCGGCACAATCATGCACAAGCCCGACAGAGAAACCTTCGTCAGCCTCGCCAAACAGGGAAACGTCATCCCTGTCACCCGGCGTATTCTGGCCGATTTTGAAACCCCGCTTTCCGCCTACCAGAAGATCCGCGGCCAAGGCGAATCGTTCCTGGCGGAATCGGTCGAGGGCGGCGAGCGGTTGGGCCGCTACTCCTTCGTGGGCTGCAATCCCCGGGCGCTCATCCGCCAGGATGGCGACAAGGTGCAACACATCGAGAATGGCAAGGTCCTCGCGGAATTCACCGTGACGCCCGGGCAGTCGACGGACAACCCCAATGAAGTCCGCGACGGACTCGAAGCCATCGAGCGAATCCTGGCCAAGTACAACGCCGTCACCTTGCCCGACCTGCCGCGCTTCACCGGCGGGGCAATCGGCTTCATCGGTTACGAGTTCATCCACGATGTGGAGCCCGTTGTGCCTCGCCCGCCCAAGGACGACCTGAACACGCCGACGATGTATTTCGTCATCGCCGATCAATTGCTGATCTTCGACCGCGTCAACCAGACCATCACCATCCTGGTCAACGCCTTCATCGACGATTCGGTGACCGCCCTGGAAGCCTACGAGATCGCGACCGAGGAAATCGACCGCTTGCAGACCTTGCTGGAGCAACCCATCGAACATCATCAGGCCGAACTGCCCGACGAGATTCCCGATGTGGCGTTCACCTCCAACACGCCCGAGGAGGCGTTCCTCGCCAACGTCGCCAAGTCCAAGGAATACATCACCGCCGGCGACATCATCCAGGTGGTCGGCTCGCAGCGTTTCACCGCGGATTTCCAAGCCTCGCCCATCGACCTCTATCGCGCGGCCCGTACGATCAATCCCTCGCCCTACATGTTCCTGCTGGAACTGGAGGGTTTCTCCCTGGTGGGCGCCTCGCCGGAGATCCACGTGCGCTGCGAGGATCGCAAGGTCGAGATCCGCCCCATCGCCGGCACTCGCCGCCGCGGCCGCTCCGAGGAGGAAGATCTCGCAATGGAGAAGGAGCTCCTCGCAGACCCCAAGGAACGCGCCGAACACGTCATGCTGGTGGATTTGGCTCGGAACGACATCGGCCGCGTCTGCGATTTCGGATCAGTGCAGTGCGACAACGATCACATGATGTTCATCGAGCGCTACAGCCATGTGATGCACATCGTGTCCCAGGTCGAGGGACGCTTGTCCGAAGACAAAACCCCCTACGACCTGATGCGCGCGACCTTCCCCGCGGGCACGCTTTCCGGCGCGCCGAAGATCCGAGCCATGCAGATCATCTCGGAATTCGAGCAGACCGCGCGCGGGCCCTACGGCGGCTGCATGGGCTACTTCTCCTTCAACGGCAACCTGGATTGCTGCATCATCATCCGCACCGCGCTCCTCAAGGACGGCAAGGCCCACGTGCAATCCGGGGGCGGCTGGGTCTACGACTCCATCCCCGAGCTGGAATACAAGGAGACCGTCAACAAGGCGCGCGCCATGTTCAAGGCCGTGTCCCTCGCCAAGAGCTTCGAGCCAGACGAACGGGCCTGAATCCCGGGTAGCGCAGCCGGCTGCCAACCGATCGAGCGCTTCGCATTCAGATTATTGTTTCCATTCCCTGGAGTTCGGGTCCAATCCCTCAAAAGGAAACCCGGTCCTACGCTCTTCATAACCGCCCTTCCGCCATGCATTTCCGGTCCATGAGCAAGAGACTCAATAACCGCCCGACAAACGCCGTTCTGGTGGTTCTTGCGTTGACGCTTTGCCTCAACAGCGTCGCGAATTCGGCGGACGTGGAGATCCGCCAACTGCCGGCTGACGCCCACTCGAAGTGTCGATTCCTGAATCGAGGCTTCGTTCTCATTCCCCATCTTACAGAGACGACCGCGGCAACTCCGGACTCCCGGCGGATGCCGCTATTGGTCTACCTTCATGGCGCCGGCGGCCGTGGAAACGACATCGGAAAAGCGCAAGTGAATGTCGCAAGATTCATGCGCGGTCTCCGCCAACACGTCAGTGAGCCGTGCTTTGTCGTCGCTCCCCAATGCGGCAAGGGCTCTCCTGACGCAATGGGCATCTGGCAACCAAAGGACCTCGACCTGCTACTCAACCATCTGACGCAAACCCTTTCCGTGGACGAAAACCGCGTTTACCTGACGGGGAACAGCATGGGTGGATTCGGTTGTTGGGCATGGGCAGGCGAGTCGCACAATCGCTTCGCTGCGATCGCTCCGGTTGTCGGCGGCCTCGGCTTCGGCGGCCCCAAGGACGTCTTTCCGGAACTGGATCGATGGGCCCGGAACCTGACAAGCGTCCCCGTCTGGGCATTCCACGGCGCCAACGATCGAGTCGTTCCCGCTGAGCGTTCGGAACGCATGGTAAAGCTGATTCGCGACTTGGGCGGCAAGAAGGCGAAACTCACTGTCTACCCCGACGAAGGCCACGGCGCCGGAGCCAAGGCGTTTTCTTCCGCCGAGTTTTACACGTGGCTGTTTGGCTGCCGCCGCGCGAAACCGCGCTGAGCGCACCCGAGGACAAAAACGCCAACTGCAGCAACGGAATCGCGTGGTTCGAGCGCGTTGATTGACGCGTCGCTTCGTTGCCCAACCTTGCCAACTTCGACCGGAATCCCTTTAATCCTTCAACTCTATGAAACGCTCTGCCATCGCTTTATTCGTTGCGTTCGCCCTTGTCCTGTCCATCGCGTCGCTCCAAGCCGCCAAGCCCCATCCGGTAGGCGGCCACCGAACCCCCACCCAGACCCCGGCGCTGCCGCCAGCGGAAGCCGCAAAACACTTCATCGTGCCGGACGGCTTTCAGATGCGCTTGTTCGCATCGGAGCCAGAGGTCATCAACCCCGTCGCCATGACCTGGGACGACCGTGGCCGGCTTTGGGTGGTCGAACTCTTCGAGTATCCGCTGGGCGCGCCCAAGGGAGCCAAGCCACGCGACACGGTGAAGATCCTGGAGGACACGGACAACGACGGCCGCGCCGACAAGGTCACGGTCTTCGCCGATGGACTCAACCTGGCCACTGGCGTCCTCTGCGCCAACGGCGGCGCCTACATCGGCCAGGCCCCGCACCTTTACTTCATGAAGGACACCGACGGCGATGACGTGGCCGATGTGAAGGAGATCGTGAAGACCGGCTTCGGGCTGGAGGACCGGCACGAACTCCTCAACGGCTTCACCTGGGGCCCCGATGGCTACCTTTACATGACGCACGGCGTGTTCACCCACTCCAAGGTGCGCGACCCCAATGACCCTGACGACGATGGCGTCGTCGCCAACGCCGCCGTCGCCCGCTTCCACCCGGGCACGGGGAAATTCGAAGTCTTCGCCGACGGCACCAGCAATCCCTGGGGCGTGGATTTTGACCGCTACGGCAATGCCTTCATCAGCGCCTGCGTGATCGACCACCTGTTCCACATGGCTCCGGGCGGCCAATACCTTCGCCAAGGCGGCCTCTGGGCCAACCCCTACGGTTACGCCTCCATGCATTCCAAGCGCGGGGGCATTCCCTCCATTGTCGACCACCGCCACCACTTGGCCGCCTACTCCGGCGTGCAAATCTACCAGGGGGATCAGTACCCGGAGGACTACCAGGGCGCGATCATGATGGGCAACATCCACGACAAGACCGTCCACATGGACCGCCTCAAGCGCAACGGTTCCAGCTTTATCGCCTCGTTCGACAAGGATTTCGTCCGCTCCGAGGATGGCTGGTTCCGCCCGGTCGCCCAGCATGTCGGTCCCGACGGCGCGCTTTGGATCATGGACTGGTATGATAAATACCCCTGCTACCAGAACGCCCGCGCCGATCCCGAAGGCGTCGACCGCACCCACGGCCGCATCTGGCGCGCTGTCTACGTCGGCGGCAACCAGGACAAGAAGGTCCCCAGCCGCTCGTCACGCAACCTGAACCTCGCCAAGGCCGGCAGCTCGGAACTCGTCGGGCTGCTTGCCCACAAGAATGTCTGGCATCGTGAGATGGCGCAGCGCTTGTTGAACGAACGCCGCGACCAATCCACCAAACCCGCCCTCCTCAAACTGCTGGCCCAGGGCGCCACCCTCGAGGGCCGCCTTCACGCCCTGTGGACACTGCATGGTTCCGGACTGCTCGATGAACCGACACTGGACCGCTACGCCGCCGACAACGAATGGCCGATCCGCATGTGGGTCGCTCGATTGAGCGGCGAGCGCGGCAACGCCTCGCAACGCGTTCTCGACCGACTGCTCGGCCTCGCCTCGGACGAGGACGCCTCGGTCCGACTCGCCGTGGCCACCGCCGCGCGCCAGTTCGTTTCCAGTGAACTCACCGTCAACCGACCCGTCGCCGACAAGCTGAAGGACGCCGACACCGGCGAGATCCTGGTCGCCTTGATCGAAAACTCCTCCGATGGCAAGGACCCGCTGATTCCCTTCCTCATCTGGACGGCCTCCGAACCGACCGTCGCCCGGGATCCCTCCCCCGCGCTCGAGTGGCTGGCCGAGGACGGCCCCGCCAACATGCCCCTGAGCGGCCACCTCGCAACCAAGCTCATGCGCCGCATCTGTGACACCCAAAACCGGGAATTCCTCGATCAGGCCGTCGCGTTTCTGAACGGCGCAGTCGACGCCGACAAGACCCTGGCTCTCGCGGCCCTTGACGGACTCCTGGAGGGTCAACGCGGCAAGGCCATCATGCCGACCATCGACACCGCCGGCTTCCTGGCCAAATTGCGCGGAACCAATGACGACCAACTCAAGCAGCGCGCGCAGCGCCTCGGAGCCCTCTGGGGCGACGCCGCCGCCATCGCAGCCAGCATGGAACTGGCCAGGAACAGCAAGGCCCCCGCTGCGGAGCGCATCCGCGCGATCCAAACCATTCGCAAGCAACGCAACGAGAACTCCCGCAAGGCAATGATCGGCCTGATCGCCGGCAAAACGCCCGAGCCCGTCAAACTCGCCGCGATCCAGGCTCTGGGCGAAATCAATGTCGAACCCATCGTCAAGCCGCTGCTCGCGCAGTGGCAGGGCATGACCGCCGCTGAGCGACGCGCCACCGCCGAGATGCTCGTTTCCCGCGCGCGCTGGCAATCGGCCTTCCTCAGCGTGCTGGAGCAGAAGCAGATCGCGCCCGGCGACGTGCCCCCCACCGCCATCCGCACCCTGTTCAAGTCGGACGCCGACTTCGGCATGCTGGCCCGTCGCGCAGAACTCGTCTTCGGCAAATTCCGCGACACCGGCGCCGACAAGGCCAAGATCATCGAGCAGAAGAAACGGATGATCCTCTCGATGAAGAAGCAGCCCGATCTCAAGAAGGGCCACGAACTCGCCAAGGCCGCCTGCCTCACCTGCCACAAACTACACGGCGAGGGCGCGGATATCGGCCCGGACCTGACCGGCGTCGGCCGCTCCAGCCTCGAAGCCCTCCTGAGCAACATCATCGATCCCAACCAGATCATCGGCGCGGGTTATGAAAACGTCGAGGTCATGACCAAGGACGGCCGCACCGTCGCCGGCCGCATGGTGGAGAAATCCGACAGCCGCGTCCGGCTGCTGGCCATCGGACCGGTCGAGCACATCATCGCCAGGTCGGACATCGAAAAACTCACGGTCAGCCAGGTCTCGGTGATGCCCGAGGGCCTGGACAACCTGCCCGACGAGGACTTCCGCAACCTGGTCGCCTACATTCTCAACCCGCCGCAGGACAACGCCCCGTTCAGCTGGAAGGTGGAGCGCCCCCTGGCCGCCGTCCAACCGAAGCAAGACGGTCATGACCGCGTTCATTGGCCGTCGGTGATCCACTGGAATCCGGAGTGGCGGATTGTGGCGCCCGAGTTCGAAGGCACGCCGCGTCGCTTCGTCGATTTCGCCGGGCAACGCAACGCGCTGATGACGCACCCCTACGACCAATCGAAGCCCGCCGCCCTGGAGCGGAAGGTCAAGATTCCGAACGAACACGGCGTCAAGCTGACCTTCAAGGTCGCCGCGCACGAGAAGGGCGACTGGGAATTGCGCGCCCTCGCCAATGGCCAAGCCATTCACCGCCAGGTCATCACCGCCAAGGGCGAACGCTGGAAGACCATCTCACTGGACCTCGCCGCGTACGCCGGCAAGGAAGTGGAGCTGCGCCTCGAGAACCACGCCAACAACTGGTCCTGGGAATTCGCCTACTGGAGCGACATCCGGCTGACCACCGCAAAACAGGCCAAGGCGAACTGAACGGGATTCAGATTCCGGTTCCGGCAGACCGGCGAATCCGGGTTCCTCCGGTGTTACCGGAACTCGCCAAACTCAACGCCGCTCCAGCCGCTGCAGGTCTCCGCGCAGTTTTTCCACCTCGCGTCGAAGCTGTTCAATTTCGCGTCGATTGGAGTCTGAACCGCGGTCGTCGCGAGACCTGCTCATACGCGACGTTTGCTCCCGCATCTGCCGCTCCAGGGCGTCGAAATCCTGGCGCAAGGAACGCAGATCCACTGCCAGCCGGTTGGGATCCACGGTTGCGTTCATTCTGCCCGGAAACGACGGCTGCTTGTCGCGCTCCGATTCCCGGGTCCTGCGCTCCAGAGCCTCCAGGCGTTTCGCCACGGTTCCGGATGTCCGCCAACCCAACGCGTTGCGACCGAGGTGCGTTTCGATTCGAGCGACGCGACGCTCCAACTCGGCGAACTGCCCTGGTTCAGATGTATCTTGCGCGACGGCGGAAACTTGGGACCGGCCGCCGTTCGAACACAAGGCAACGACAGCAACGACAAAGAGAAGGAGAAGCGAGGTTTTCATGATGAACGCGCGAGAAATCGGGCCACGAGCACTGCTGCCGAGTCCTTTCGACGCCGCGTGCGCCGGAGTCATTCAAGCCTGCCGGACCGACTTCCCATCGTCGCCCAACCTCACGGCTTCTTGCGCCTGGCCTTGCCCCTGTTCTTCGGCTTGGGCTTGAAGGAATAGTTCGGATCGGGCGTCGAGGCGTCCCTGATGATGGCCGTCATGCGTCCAACCACTTCCGGGTGCGCCGCGGCGACGTTCTGCGCTTGGAGATTGACCCGCGTCCCCCTGCGGCTTCTTATAACCCGCATGGATTCCAAGAAACTTCTGGTCCTCGCCTTTGCGAGCGCGTTCGCCTTTTCTGCCTCCGCCGCCGATTTCAAAGGCATCGGCAAGCAGGACTGGCCCTGGTGGCGAGGCCCCAACCACAATGGCGTCGCCGCCGAAGGCCAGGACCCGCCGTTGCGCTGGAGTGAAGACCGGAACGTTGTCTGGAAAGCCCCCATCCCCGGACGCGGCCACGGCTCCGCGACGGTGGTTGGCCGTCACGTCTACCTGCCCACCGCCGACGAGGCAAACCAGACGCAAAGCATCCTCTGCCTGGACCGGGCCACCGGGAAACAGGTGTGGCAGTCTGTCCTGCACAAGGGGGCTTTCAACCAGGAACGTCAGAAACGCTCGACCTGGGCCTCCTCCACCATCGCTTGCGACGGCGAACGCCTTTTCCTCACACTGTTCAATCGCGGCGCAATCCATGCCTACGCCCTCGACCTCGCCGGCAAGAAACTCTGGGAAACGCGCATTGTCGACTTCGTCAGCCACCAGGGCTATGGCGCCTCGCCGCTGGTCTACAAGTCGCTCGTCCTGGTGACCGCGGACACCAAGGCCCCGGGCGGCGGAGCCATCGCCGGATTGGATCGCAAGACCGGCGAGATTGTCTGGAAAGCCGGCCGCCCTGAACTGCCCAACTACCCCTCCCCCGTGGTTTTCCATCTCGCCGGAAAAGATCAATTGATCGTCACCGGCTGCGACCTGATCTCCAGCTTTGCGCCGCTGACCGGCGAGAAACTCTGGGAGTTCAAAGGCGCAACCACGGAGTGCGTCGTCACTGCGGTCACCGACGGCGTTCGCGTCTTCACCGGCGGCGGCTATCCCCGGAACCACACCATGGCCATGCTCGCCGACGGTTCCGGCCGGGTCGACTGGCAGAACAAACAGCGCGTCTATGTGCCCTCCATGATCGCCAAGGATGGACACCTCTACGCCGTGGCCGATGCCGGGTTCGCGTTGTGCTGGGATTCCGCCAACGGCCAGGAGAAGTGGAAGGAGCGCCTCGGCGGCAGCTTCTTCGCTTCACCCACCATGGTCGGCGATCGCATCTACGCCTCCAGCGTCAGCGGCACAACCTACGTCTACCAGGCCACGCCCCGGGAATTCAAACTGCTCGCCGAGAACAAGCTCGGCGACGAAACCTACGCTTCCCCCGTCATCTGCGGGGACCGCATCTACCTCCGCATCGCCAAGGACGCCAACGGCCGCCAGGAGTTCCTCTACTGCATCGGCCGCAAGTAATCGCGCAGCCGCGCCGCGGTTGCCCAGAAACGGGAATCGTGCTGGACGATTTCCGCCGCTCGTCTCTTTAATGGACCCGCGGTCACTCGGGACATGTTACGTCATGCTACAACCGGTCGTTCCGCTTTTTCGCTGCTGGAATTGCTGGTCGTGATGGTCATGTTGATCACGCTTTCGGTCGTCTTTCTCGGCGGCGGACGCAAAGGCGCGCAAGACCGCAAACTCCGGCAGTGCGAAGCCAACCTTCAAAAGATCCACATCGCGCTGACCATCTATGCCGGGGACCACGACGGAGCGTTCCCCCATCACCCGGAAGCCACTCAACCGGCCGCCCCCTTGAGCGCGCTCGCGCCAACCTACACTTCGGACACCGACATCTTCATCTGCCCCGGAACCAACGACGACCCCCTGCCCGCCGGCAAGAGCTTCGCCAAACGCAACATCAGCTACGCCTACTACATGGGCTGGCGCCAGGCGGACTCCGGCGAATCGCCCATCCTCACCGACCGCCAGATCACGGACCCCAACGCCGCTCACATCTTCTCCGAAACCGGGGAAGGCCCCGGATCCAATCACTACAAGTACGGCGGCAACGTCCTTCTCCTCAACGGCGCCACCCAACGCCTCAAGCCGGCCAACAGCCCGCCCTTCAACGTCTCCAACAAGATCAAGCTGCTCAACCCGGAAAACTCGGAATGAAACTCTCTCTCACCTGCGCCTGCGGGATGCAATACGAGTTCAACGTCGATCCGGCCGACGGTCGGATGCCTTACGCCATCAACTGCCCCAACTGCGGCGTCGACAGCACAGAGCAGGCAAACCTGGAGCTTTCCGGATCCTCACCCCAAGTCGTCGAAGTCTTCGATGTGGTTGAGGAGGAGGTCGAGGATTACGAGATCGAAACGCCCGCCGAAACAACACCGATTGCGTCGAACGAGCCGACCGCGCCTGCGCCTCCGCCTTCAGGAAAGGCAGGCCTCAAACTGCCGACTGCGCAAGGCTCCGAAACGCCCCCCGCGCCCCCCGGCAAACCCGGCAAACCCGGCAAACCCGGCCTCACGCTGCCTTCCACGCGCAACGCGGAAGCGAACCACGCCGCGGCGACGCCACCCTCTTCCCCGGCCGCCCCGGCCGAAACGCCAACGCCCGGCAAGTCGTCGCTCAAGATCGGCGTCAAGGCCCGCGATGACGAACCTCCGGAAGCGCCCTCGCCCGCCGGCGTGCAACCCGAGTTCGAGGATCTCGCCGCCGCCAACGAAGAGGCCCGCCGCCAGCGCATGGCCAGGATCAAGGCCAAGCAGGAAGCCGAGAAGAAGCAGTGGAAGAAGATCGCGCTGGTCGGATCAGCGCTGAGCGTCATCGTGGCCGGCCTGTTTGGCGTCGTGATCTGGTATGTCTTCTCCGGATCGAAACCCAAGGAGTTCTACAGCGTCGCGACCCAACAAGGCCCCTTCCAGACCTCGGCGCGCCTCTTGTCTCCCGGGCGCCTGCTGGTTCTCGACGGCAAGGGCCTCAGCCTGCACGACCTGACCGCCGGGGCCACCGCCTGGACAACGGAACTCAAGACAGGCGATGGCGCCGCCGAGTCCTCGCAGATCGACATCATCGACGACCATGCCTGGGTCTTCCTCGGAAACGCCATCTCCAAGGTCGCTCTCGCCGACGGGTCTCTCGCCGCCGCCGCCGAGGCCGAGGGGCATGTCCTGCGCGTCACCGCATCGGACCAATCGATCCTCGTCACCGGCGCCACCGGCCGACGAGGCTACCAGACCCTTACGCGAATCGACCTGGAAACCGCCGAGACCGCCAGCCAGGACATCAGGATTGAGCCATCCCGCAACGTGCGCCCCAACGTCGGAGGCGACGACAATTTCGAACCCACCGTAGCCAACCTGACCGCCCGGGAGATTCGCATCGGCGACATCAGCTTGCGCACGAATTGGGACGATTTCGTGCCGGCCGGCGATAATCTCGCGCAACTCACCGTCAAGCTCGAGACGCCGAAGATCACCACGGTCCGGGCCATGAAGCCGGTGGGCGACTCCGTGCTCGACCAGAACACCAGCGCGGTCTCCGATCCAACTGCGCTGATGGACGAGATCGTCAACGAAATCTCCCGAGCCCACGGCGGCGCCACCAGGGAGGTCAATGAAAGCGCCTACTCCGCCACACTCAAACAACACTTCACCAAGGGCAAGACCGAGACCTGGAAAGGAGATCTCAAAGGCGCCATCCGCTTCTTCGCCGGACGCAAGGTGGACTGCCTCACCGACATGAACACGCTCTACATCTTCAACAAGCGGAACAAGCTGCTGAAGAAGGCCAAGCTGTCCTTCCCTGTCCACCCGGACTATTACACCGGTGGAGCGGAAGTTCCCTTCCTGGAGGTTGGCGATCGACTCTACTTCTTCGATCACGGCGTGCTGACGGCGTGCAAGCTTCCCTCCGGCGAGGCCGCCTGGCGATTTCCTTCCGTTGGGATCTTCAGCCTTGAAGCCGATGACGACGGCCACCTCTACGTCCAAACCACCACCGCGCCGCCGGAATCGATCCAGTTCTCGGGCCAGGAATACATCAAGAATCGCCCCCTCCCCATCCTGATCAAACTGGACGCCGAGTCCGGCAAGAAACTTTGGGAGACGACCAAGGCCGGTCATAAAAGCCGCCTCGCCGGCGACTACCTTTACGCGACCCGCCGCAGTTCCGGCTCGATGGGCGCGCTCACCGGCGCCTCCGGCAAGGACCAGTTCACCCTCTACCGCATCGATCCCGGCGATGGCGACCGCGTCTTCGAAAAAGTGATCCAAGGCAAGGCCGTCGACTACAACGGCACGCGCATCCTCATCGAGGACGGCTCCGCCTACCGCGTCTACAAGTTCCTGAGTTGGTTCTGAATCCGCCGGACGAGAAACCCGGTTCAACCGGAGGCTCCGAGCGACACCTTGCGGAGAACGTCATCCAGCTCCACCACGGCAAAGTCGACCGGCAGAAACGCGCCGATGGTCTCGAGATTCGTCGTGGCGTGCCTTGACAACGGGCCGGTCGTGAAGCTCTCCTGTCCGGCGAGCGCCAAAGGCAGCGCCAACTGATCCGCCAGATGCTCGCCCACCGGCGCCCCGTTCTTCAGATAGCGCCGGGCCTCCTTCACCGCCTCCCGGGCGACCCATTCGGCCTTGAGACCGCGCTCGCCGAACGCGCTGAACACCTCGGTCACCGACTCGCTCTCCAGCTCGATCATGACCGCATTTCCCGGGCCGGGAGAATCTCGAACAACCTCAACGGAACAGGCCTCTTCATCCAGATCGAGCTTGTGCCGCAGGAGGCGCAACTCACGCCTCGCCACGTCTTCCGGAATCTGGGAAACCAGAGCCCGCGCCCGCTTGCCGAGGATGAGACCCCGATCATTCAGCTCAAGGGGCGCCAGCGTCTTGACCGGCTCCACGATCGCCCGAAACAAGCCGCCGCCGGCCGGAAAGAAGCCGGGGCGTTCCAGTTCGAGCGCGACAGTCGGCCCCATCCGGGCGAGCGCAGGCAGAAATGTTTTCCCCAGGAAATCGAAGGGCGGCGCAAAAGGATTGTGCGTCCCGCCCTCCAGCGTCAGGCGCGAGACCCCGTCCGCGAGCATCAAGGCCGGAAGAACGGTTTGAAACACCAACGTCGCGCTGCCCGCCGAGCCAACAGCGAAGCGATAATCGCCCGACCGCGCCGAACCGGGCGAGAAACTCAACTCGCCGGAGCCCAGCACGGCGCCCCCGACCTCCGCGGCAGTGATCTCACGGGCCGCGTTCACCGCCGCCAGATGCTGCCGCAACAGCCCCGGCTTCTTCCGACCAGCTCGAATGGCATGCATGCGGAAGGGACGACCGGTGACCATCGACAACGACAACGCCGTGCGCAGAATCTGCCCGCCGCCTTCGCCTTTGGATCCGTCGAGGGTGATCATGGTTCAGGCCGCGCCTTTCAGGCTGGTGTCGGCGTCCTTGATGACAAACCGGGCCTTGAGCCGGGCGACTTCGCTGGCAAGGTCCGCCGCCGCGACGGAGCGCAGGACTTCGTTGAAATCCTTGTAAGCCGCCGGCGCCTCGTCCTTCGGATAGGTCCGGCAGTTGGTCAGGATATCATTGGCCTCGAACTCCGCATCCACGGCCTTCTGATCGAGTTCGCGGATCGCGGCTTTGCGCCCCTTGGCGCGACCGGCTCCGTGATTGACGCTGTAGCAGGACTTCGCCGCCCCTTCGTTGGCGACCATGATGGCGGATCCGGCGGCCGGATTTCCCGGGAGCAGGATCGGGTGGCCGGTCGTCTCGAACGGCGTGTCGCGGAGGGCGTGATGCCCGGCCGGAAAGGCGCGCGTCGCTCCCTTGCGATGCACCCAGTGCGGGCGATTTTCGATGATCTCGCGCCGCGCGATGTTGTGGCTGATGAAGTACACGAGCTCGCCTTTCACCCCGGGAACAACCTCCTGGAACGCCTCCAGCACGAGCGCGTTGATCAAGAGATGGTTCACGGTCGCGAAGTTCGCCCCCAACGCCATGTCGTCGAGATACGCGTCCGCCTCCGGCGTGCCCAGCGGCGCATAGACCAATTCGCGGTCCTCGCCCGGCAACGGGATGTCCCAGGCCTTGAACTTGCCCTGCAACGCTGCGAATTGGCCCTTGGCCAATTGGAAACCAAATCCGCGCGACCCGCAGTGCGAAAGAAAGCCGACGCAATCATCCTTCAAGCCGAAGACCTCAGCCGCTTCCTTGGCGCGTGGATCGTCCGCAATCGTCACCGCCTCACACTCGCCAAAGTGGTTGCCGCCCCCGTAGGAGCCGAGTTGCCGGATCTTGTCGTTGAACTTCGGGAAATGCCCGCCCTCGATCAGGCGGTCGATGCGCTCGGCGAGATCGTCGTGGGTGTCATTGTGGCCGACATGCGCGGAATCCTCGCAACGCCCCGCCCAATGCGGCGGGATGCCCAGCGCGTGGCAGACCTTCCAAGAGGCGCCTTCGACCGCCACCTGACGCCCCAACTCCGGCGAAACCGGGCGCGCCGTAGCCGCAATGCGCGTCGGGATTGAGCACGAGGTCGGTGACGCCCGGCGCGGAACGGGAGTTCAGCGCCTGCTCGAGACACTTGGAGTCGAAGGTCTCGCGAATGGCCTCCGTCCCGATGACAGTGATGGGCTTGCCCTTGTTGGCTCGGGCCGGCAGGAAGCCGGTGGCCTCCCCGGTGGCATGGATGGCGTCCTTGTTCAATTCGTTGGTGATCATGTTGTTTTTCCTTCTTGGGTTCAATTGCTTCAGTCTGCGATTTTGTGAAGGTCGCCGGGGCGGACCTCGATGTAGTTCAACGCCTCGCGCATCTCGCGCAACCAGGCGATCATCCCACGCTGCGGCAAGACAACCTCCGCGTCGTAAAGCGCGATTGAGCCGTTGACCGTGGAGCAGTCTTCAATGAGGCGATCCAGCAGCTCACGAGCCGCGGCCGCCGCGTCTTCGCCAACTTCACGCGCCCACCAGGCGCCCACCAGGCGCCCTGTTTCGGAGAGAACTCGAAGGCGTCGACACCGCAGCACTCCGCCAGGCAGTGCACTTCACAGGCTTGCAGGTAGCCCTTGAGGGGCTCCGGCGTCATCGCGATGTAATCCCCCCATTCGGTGTTCTCCGACGCCGTCAATCTCAACAACGGCGTCATCCAGTTGGTTTTGGCTTTCAGCGTTTTCATGGTCGTTCTTCCAGTTGCTACGAACGACTACGCATACCAGGCGCCAAACTGCCTGAAACCGCATCAAAATCCACACTTCTTGTTGATATCCAATTGGTTACACATCAATCAATCAGTCGTGAATCAGATTGACGGCTATCATTTGTGGACAATCGTTATCTTTTTGAATATTGCCCTATTCCAATGAATATAGACCGCAAACTCGTTGTCATCGGTCTGATCGGCGTGAATCTGGATCGCGGAGCCCGAGGCAATCGCTGGGTTCGCTGGCGTCCGAGCGTGGACCTCGCCCGACACGAGGACATGCAGATTGACCGCTTTGAGTTGATCTCCCAGCAGCGTTTCACGGACTTGGCCGAGACCGTGACCGAGGACATCCACACGAGTTCCCCGGAGACCACGGTGCAGCATCACCACGTGGAGTTCTCGGACCCATGGGATTTCGAGGAAGTCTACGGCGGTTTGCTTGATTTCGCGCGGGCCTACCCGTTCGACACCGACAAGGAGGACTACCTGATCCACATCACCACCGGAACGCACGTGGCGCAGATCTGCCTCTTCCTGCTGACCGAGTCGCGCCATTTGCCGGGGCGCCTGATCCAGACCTCGCCGCCGCGCGGCAAGTTCGATCAACGCGTGGGAGCCTATCAGATCATCGACCTCGATCTGTCCAAATACGACAGCCTGGCCACGCGCTTCGCCTCCGAACAGACGGAATCACTGGCCTTTCTCAAGGCGGGGATTGAGACGCGCAACCAACGCTTCAACAAACTGATCGAACGTGTCGAGCGCGTCGCCATCCGGTCGCGGGAACCGATGTTGTTGACGGGCCCGACCGGCGCCGGCAAGTCCAGCCTGGCCCGGCGCATCTTCGAACTGAAGCACAACCGCCATCAGGTGACCGGCGACTTCGTCGAGGTCAACTGCGCCACCCTGCGCGGAGACGCGGCCATGTCGACGCTCTTCGGACATCGAAAAGGCGCCTTTACCGGAGCCGTGAGCGACCGGCCGGGTTTGTTGCGGGCCGCGCACAAGGGCGTGGTCTTCCTCGACGAGATCGGCGAACTGGGCATGGACGAGCAGGCCATGCTGCTCCGCGCGCTGGAGGAGAAGAAGTTCCTGCCGGTCGGCGCCGACGCAGAGGTGAAAAGTGATTTCCAATTGCTCGCCGGGACCAACCGGGATCTGCGGGAGCAGGTGAGGAAAGGCGCCTTCCGCGAGGATCTTCTCGCGCGCATCGATCTGTGGACCTTCCGCCTCCCCGGCCTGGCCGAGCGACGCGAGGACATCGAACCCAACCTGGACTACGAGTTGGAGCGCATCGCGCGCAAGGGCGGCGGCCGCGTCCGCATGAGCTGGGAAGTGCGCCGCGCATTCCTCAAGTTCGCCCACTCAACCATGGCGTCCTGGTCAGCCAATTTCCGCGACCTGAATGCGACAGTGACCCGCATGGCAACCCTGGCGGACGCGGGGCGCATCACGCCGGCGCTCGTCGAGGAGGAAATTGCGCGCCTGCAGGAAGCCTGGAAGCGCCCTCCCGCCACAGATTCAGACAAGACGCTTGCAGAAACCCTGGACGAGGAACGCCTGGCGAAAATCGATCCGTTCGACCGTCCGCAACTGGCCCAGGTGATCGAGGTCTGCCGGAATTCCGCAACCTTGGCCGAGGCTGGGAAAAAGCTGTTCTCCGTTTCACGGACAAAGAAGGCCAACCCAAACGATTCTGACCGCGTGCGCAAGTATCTGACTCGTTTCGGCGTGGATTGGCGGGAACTGCGCCAACGCCGGGAAGAACCGTCCGCAGAATGACCGGCTGCGGACTTCAACCGTCACTGCCGTCCGTCACCCGAACGCCCTCGACCCTCCCGCGCCCCATTCAAGGCGACCAGACGCTGCCGTCCCGGCGGGCCGATCAGCGCCAACGGTTGCCCCGGAAACAACGCCAGAAGCTCGTCGTCCGAAAGAATGTTGGGACGAGACCGACGCTCGGAAGCAGCCGGGATTCCAAGGCCTTCTCAGTCTGCTTGTGGGCCTGGGCGAGTTCGCGAACGCTGGCGGCCTGAAAATACTTGGACAGGTTGAACACCCGCATCAGCGGCTCCGCCTTGGGCGCCTTGACATTGCCATCCCGAATGTGGATCAGGCGATCGCTGACCGGATCGATGCGGACGCGCTCATCCGGCGCAATCTCCAGCGCCGTTGCCACAGCCTGGAACTGCACATTCACCACCCGCAGCGTGACCGGGACGTTCGCGACGGATTCGGCGACAACAAAGTTCAGGGGACTGAACTGCGCGTGAAGATACTCGGCGACGTCCCGCATCGACAACGCTTCGAACTCAATTTCCGCGACGGCCTTTTTCATGGGATCGACAGAGACCCGGGTAAACTGAACCCGCGCATCGGGAGCCGGACGAGCAGGACTTTGGGCCTCGGCCGCCGGCATCGTGGAAACAGTCGAGGTAAGGGCCAGAACGGCGACGAGAAAATGTTGGTTAGGTTTCATGGGCTGAGAGGATGCAGAATGGTCTTTGAACCCAACACGCCGCCCACTCGAAAATCCCGCAAGAAAAATGCGGCAGCGCACGACCCCGACCGCCCCGGGAAAAGGCTGGACGCGGCCGTCGGGCTCGTCAAGACTCCTATTTTACTGAAAAATCATGAAAGTCGACGTCTTCACCATCAGCGACTACGCCTTCGAAGCCGAGGGCAAGCTCAACATTCTCGGCACCTTTTCCCATATCCCCGTGAAGTCCATACCGCTGGTTCACGAGGGCATCTACATCACCGTGCAACTGCGTTTCTCCCGCGCGGAGGAAGGCGAACACTCGCTGAATATTCGGATGGTTGATCCGGACGGACGCGAGTTCGGCAAGCCGATCGACCACAAGTTCAAGGTGAAGTTCGAGGACGATGGCCCCGCCCATTTCATCAAGTTCATCGGACGCTTCAAGGACCTCAAGTTCAACAACTACGGCGAGCATGTGCTGGACCTGTCAGTGGACGGACTGGAGGCGGCTTCGGCGCCCCTCTTCGCCCGAAAACCCGGCGTCGCCAAGACGCACGCCGCGGCCCCCGCCATCTGAGGCGGGCGACCCTTGGGACCGCCTCAGGTTCGAGCTGAATGCGGTCAGCGACAGACGCGTCCGAGATTCATTCGCTCGACAACCAAAACCATCTTCATGAATCCCGCCCTTCTCCCCGGCACAGCCGGCCTGTTTCTCGTCTTCGCCATCGGCGCACACGCCGCCGGCGACTGGAACCAATGGCGCGGCCCGCAACGCAACGGCGTTCTGCCGGACAGCCCCCCCCTCGCCTACAAGTGGCCGGCCGACGGCCCCACAGTCCTTTGGGACAGCGAGTCCATTCCCAGCAACGACGACGGCGGCCACGGCAGTGTCGTCGCCGCTGATGGCCGCGCCTACGTCTCCGTGGTCTGGCACAACGAGGCGCCGACGGAAACCCGCGCCATCGACAGCCTGGTCCTGCGCAAGCTCGGCTACCGGGGCGTCAACTCCCTCGGCCAGGAACTGGTCGCCAGAATGGAGGCGGACCGGATGAATCTGAATCCACGGCTCCGCGGCAGCCGTCTCGACGCCTGGGCCAACGAGTGGGTGGATGCAAACCTGAACAAGAAACAGAAGCAGACGCTGGGCAGCTGGGTCGTCAGCCGCTTCAAGAAGGGCAAGGCCGCCATCTCCATCGAAACGCTGGAGCGATTGAATGCAATCCGCAAGCGACGCTTCGCAGATGAGGCGGAGATGATGGCCTGGGTGCGCGAACAGAACTTCGGAGAAGACGTAGAGAGGCAGATCCTCAAGGCGGTCCCCAACACCATGAAAGTCGCCCGCGACACCGTGGTGTGCCTCGACTTGAAAACCGGAAGAACGCTCTGGAAGTCCGACACTCCGGGACTGGCCACCGGCCGCAATTCCTCCAGCACTCCTTGCGTCGCCGACGGCCGGGTCTACTCGGTTGGCAGCGGACAGGCGCACTGCATGGACGCCGAATCCGGCAAACTGCTCTGGTCCGCCGACATCGCCGCCAAGGGAGCCGCCACCTCGCCAACGGTCCTCGACGGGAAGGTCGTGTTTCTCGCGGGGAGCCTGACCGCGCTGGATGCGGCAACGGGCAAGCTGGTCTGGACGCAAAAGGAGGTTTCCGGCGGCAACGCCTCGCCCGCCATCTGGGAATCAAACGGCCGGCGCCGCCTGCTCTGCAACTCACGGCGCGAACTGGCCTGCGTCGATTCGAAGAACGGAGACATTCTATGGATCACGCCGGGGGGCGGTGATTCCACCCCGAGCGTCTCCGGCGACTTTGCCGCTGTCTACAGCCGGACCACGGAGATCGGACTGTCCGCCTACCGACTCTCGGAGCAAGGCGCCACGAGGCTCTGGTCGCACGCATTGGACGCGCGTCGCACACAATCGAGCCCCATCATCCATGAGGGCCACGTCTATTTCATGGGCGGCGGCTTTCAAATGTGCGTCGCCCTCGATTCCGGTGCGGTCAAATGGAAGCATCCGGAGAACTCGAACATCTCCTCGCCCATGCTGGCCGATGGCAAGATTTTCGTGTTCGGCAAACGCGCCAGCGACCTGCAGATGCTCAGGGCCACACCGGAGCAACGCATCGAACTGGGGGCGGCCAAGGTGCGCGCCATGTGGTGCCCCTCGCCGACCGTCTCCAACGGACGGATCCTGCTTCGGCTTGACGATCGCATCCGCTGCTACAACGCCGCGCAACCCGGGGCCGGCGACGCCGACCTACGCTGATTTCCATCCGCCATCGACATCACTTAGCACCCCATCACTCATGAAGAAACTGACCCTTGTCCTCTGCGCCGCATTCGCGCTGACCACCCTCCCAACCGTCATGGCCGCCGATAAATCCGACACCAGCAAACCCGCCGCCAAGAAGAAAACCGGCGGCAAGGGAAAGCTCCGGCATGTCGTTGTCTTCAAATATAAGGAAGGCTCGACCAAGGCCCAGATCGATAAGGTCGAACGTGAATTCCGCGCCCTCAAGGACAAGATCCCGGGCATCGTCTCCCTCGAAGCCGGCTTCAACAACAGCCCCGAGGGCCTGAACAAGGACTTCACCCACGTCTTCATTGTGACATTCAGGAATGAAAAGGCTCGGGAAGTCTACCTTCCTCACCCCGATCACAAGGCCTTCGTCGGCGTCCTGAAGCCCATCCTCGACGACGTCTTCGTCGTCGATTTCTGGGCGAAGTAAGCGAAACGGCGGAAAGACCATCGCAGAAGGCGATGCCACGCGGACCGCGGGTCACGGACCCGCGGCAACCTCCGGTAGGGGACTGCGGTGGAACGGAATCGGGTCCGCGGTGTTTGCCTGCGTCGCTGCGGGTCACGGACCCGCGGTCCGGATCCGGGCTCCCTTCGGAGTCTCTTCAAGAACGCAAAAAGCCGGCGGTCGTTGAGACCGCCGGCTTTTTGATGAAGGGAATTGGGCCTACTTGCCGCCCATGGCGATCATCGCAACCGCCAACAGCACGACGATCACGATTACCAGGAGCGCGATGATGATGATGAAGACCTTGTTCGCTTTGCCGCCCTTGGGCTTGAAAAACTGAGAGGTCTGCGGAGCTCCGCTGCCGGACCCGCTGCCAAGCCGGTCCAGGCTGACGCCCTGCTGCGGCTTCGGGATGACCTTGGTTTGATCCAGCGACTCCCGCTTCTCACCCGCGTCGCCATCCTCGAGACGGACATCCACTTCCCCCAACCTGAGAATCTGCCCCGGCTTGATGGGCGAATCCACGTTGGGCTCCAAGGGTTCCCCATCAATGAAACTGCCATTGGTGGAATCCAGATCCCGGATGATGATCTCCTCGCCCCGAAGCAATACCTCCGCATGATGGCTCGAGAGCGAACCATCCGGAATGCAGAACGAATTGTCGTCCACGCGGCCGATCGTCGTCCGCTCAATCTTCAAATCGTACGATTTTCCGGTGAATCCTTCGCTAAGTACAACGAGTCTTGCCATACGTTTGATCGGTGTTTCTTGAATTAAGTTCCGGACTGTGGACCCGTCGAACGGAATCTGTGTCAACGCATCCGGCCAACCGCCTACCCACCGCTATCCACCAGACCGAAGCCCGAGTGAAACATTGATCCGGACACGCGAAAAGCTTTATTTGCGGCCGCAACCGCGCGCTTGGCGCGTCTTCAGACACGGTCGACCAGCGCCCGAAACTCATCGAACAACGGCGCTGAATCATGCGGCCCCGGCGACGCCTCGGGATGATACTGGACACAGAAGACCGGCTTGGTCTTGTGCTTCAATCCCTCGACCGTCCGGTCGTTCAGATTGATGCGCGTAACAGCGACTTCCGAAGGCAGGGATTCTGCATCGACAGCAAACCCGTGATTCTGGGAGGTGATTTCAATCTTGCCGGTTTCCACGTCCTGCACCGGCTGGTTGCCTCCCCGATGGCCAAACTTCAACTTGAACGTCTTTCCCCCCAGGGCCTGGCCCAGGATCTGGTGCCCAAAACAGATGCCGAACATGGGCATGCCGTGATCCACCAATGCGGACACCGCCTTGACTGCGTAGTCCAGCGGTTCCGGATCGCCAGGGCCATTCGAGAGAAAGACGCCGGCCGGCTTGAGCTTCAGGACTTCCTCCGCGGTTGTTTGAGCCGGAACAACATGCACCTTGAATCCGCTCTGCCGAAGCATGCGCAGAATATTGTACTTCACCCCGAAATCGTAGGCGACAATGGGAACCTCCGCCGGCGGCAGGGCCTTGCGCACCTGCCGCGGATCTTCCTTCGACAGGCCCGCCACCAAGTCAAAAGCGGCGCTTTGTTCGTCGTTGGCGTCCCAGTCGAACGCCTCCTTGTGGGTCACCCTGGCCGCGTAATCACGCCCCACCAGACCTTCCCATCCCTTGGCCTTGGCCACCGCCTCTTGCTCCGAAATGTCCTCGGTGGCGATGACGCCGTTCATGGCGCCCCGAACCCGCAGCTTCTTCGTCAATGCCCGGGTGTCGATCCCCTGAATGCCGGGAATGCCATTCTCTTCAAGATACCTCTCCAAGGACTGGTCCGCCCGCCAATTGCTGACGATCGGGGACAACTCGCGGACCACGAAACCCGAGACATGAGGCTGATAGGACTCGACGTCCTGCGTGTTCACCCCGTAGTTGCCGATCAACGGGTAGGTCATCGTGACAATCTGCGCCTTGTAGGACGGATCGGTCAGTATCTCCTGGTAACCGCTCATCGAGGTGTTGAAACACACCTCACCACAATTCACCGCGGAGCCGCCAAACGCGGAGCCCCGATAAACCGTGCCGTCTTCCAATGCCAAAATTGCTTTCATGGGTGGGTAAGCGCGCGAGATGCTAGACCTGACCGAAGCACGGTCAAGTCAATCCGCAGAAAATCAAGGGGCAGACGTCCATCACTTCTTCAACGCCTTCTTGAGCTTGGCCAGATAGCCCTTGGCGTCGCCCCCATAACCGACCTGCTCAAAAACCTTGTTGCCGTCCTTGTCCAGCACGACCACCGTCGGAAACCCTTTGATCTTGAACTGTTCCTTGAGCTTCTTGTTGGCCTTTTTCAACTCCGCGCTCTGCTGCTTGCGCGCCGGAAAATCCAACTCGACCAAGATCAGCGAGTCTTGGGCAAAGGCCTTGAAATCCTTGGAGGACAGGACATTCTTGTGCAGGGCCTTGCAGGGCGGACACCAGTCCGAACCCGTGAAGTCCATCAGGATCATCTTGCCTTCCTTCTTCGCCCGTGCCTGGGCTTCCGGGAGACTCGTCAGCCATTCGCCCTCCCCGGCCCAGACCTGGGCCGCGAGGAACAGAACCAAAATACCCGCTATCGATCTTTTCATCATGGTGCGCTTTTGTTGGGAGTTGTTTCAGTGTCTCGGTTTTCGACGTCCGTTCGACGATGCTTATTCCTTCCAGGCAACCTTGCCACCCACCACCGTCATGACCGGCTTGCCTTTCAGGGGCCAGTCATAGAAGGGGCTGTTGGTGGACTTGCTGACCGTTTCCTCCTTCCGAAAGACCCATTCCGCGTCGGCGTCGAAGACCGTGACATCCCCGTCCATGCCGACGCCCAATGCGCCCTTGCCGTCCAGGTTGACCAGTCTTGCGGGCACATCGGTCAGGCGGGAAATCAGGTCAACCAGTTTCATGGCCCCCGTGTGATGAAAGCGCATCAAGGACAGCGCCAACTGCGTTTCCAGTCCGGTGATGCCAAACGGCGCGTAGTCGAACTCCACTTCCTTCTCGTAGTCGCAATGCGGCGCGTGGTCGCTGGAAATGATGTCCAGGGTGCCGTCGATCACGCCTTCGATCACGGCCGCCCGATCCGCCGCCGAACGCAACGGCGGGTTCATCTTGAAATTGGTGTCGTACTCCGGCCAGGCGGGCAGATCCGCCTTGTCCCGATCCGGATACAGCTCCTTGCCATCGCCATCCCAAAAGGCCTCGCTGCCCGCAATGGAGGCGTCGGTGAGCGTGAAATGGTGGGGACAAGCCTCGCCGGAGATGGAAACACCGCGCGCCTTGGCCTCGCGAATCAGGCGGACCGCCCCCGCCGCGCTCATGTGCTGACAGTGAATTCTCGCGCCGGTGAGCTCCGCCAGCAGAATGTTTCGGGCGACAATCATCTCCTCGCCGACCGAAGGCCAGCCCTTGAGCCCCAGGTTGGCGCTCCAATAGCCCTCGTTCATCACCCCATCCGTCACCAGGTCGTAGTCCTGGCAGTGGTCGAAGATTGAGAGGTTGAACATCGAGGCATACTCGGCGGCGCGCCGCATCAATTCGTTGCTCTGCACGCAGGAACCGTCGTCCGTGATCGCCACCACCCCCGCCTTGTTCAAGGAACCGATCGGCGCCAGTTCCTCCCCGGCCCGGTCTTTGGTGATGGTCCCGGTCGTGAAGACATTGACGATCGCCTTCTTCTCCGCCTTCTCCTGAATCAGGGCCACTGTGCCGGGATTATCGATCGCGGGCCGGGTGTTCGGCTGACAGACCACGGTCGTGAAGCCGCCGCGGGCCGCGGACCGGGCGCCGCTCTCGATCGTTTCCTTCGCCGTCTGACCCGGCTCCCGGAAGTGGACATGGATGTCAATCAACCCGGGACAGACCACCTTGCCGGCGCAATCCACCTTCTCCGCATCCGGCGCGGCCTTCCCCGCCGCATCCGCTCCCACCGCGGCGACCTTCCCTCCGGAAATCAACACGTCGGCGACCTCATCCCGAGAATTCGCCGGATCCACCACGCGGCCGCCCTGCAACAACAAATCACTCATGCGCGCCAGAGAATACACGCCGGTGGTGAATTGACAACGCAAGCCTTGGCGCTAATATCCATTTCCCTCGCGGGTGTAGCTCAATGGTAGAGCAGAAGCCTTCCAAGCTTACGACGAGGGTT
>CAZFLK010000012.1:0-63666 GCA_964519245.1 uncultured Verrucomicrobiota bacterium | reverse complement strand
AGTTTTGGGGACAGCCTGTGACGATGCTTAGCAAGAATGGAGGGACATCAAGAGCTCCTAGATAGGCTGACTGAATACTAGGTTCGCACGAAGCTTGGTTAGAACTAATAGTAAAAAGAAGCAGAATGGAGAGAAGGGAAGAATACGTTTTCATTCGCGTAGATTTAACTCAAGGATGCAAAGAATGTTGTAGAGTTTCTCGATTTCCTTCACCGTGGAGATCCAATAAAGGCTTCGTGGCGAGATGCGGCATGAGATCTTAAATACCTGCACCGGTGCGAACAGCGCATACACACCCTCTATTTTATTGATCTGTGCCACGCCACGACTTTTCCCACCAACTCTCTAGCTACTTCTGGCTGAGAATCGGTCAGGTTTTTCGATTCGCCGGGATCGACTGAAAGATCGTACAGTTGCGGAAGACTACCATCGTAGTCACATAACAGCTTCCATTTGCCGTGACGCACGGCCAAGTCGGGGAGGTTTTGAAATCCGTAAAAGCTCTTGCGATCGGGCGGGCGACTGAAGAAGAGCGGTTGCTGACGCGAGCGTTTGGATCGTCCAAGGAGCGTTTCGGCGACATTTTCGCCATCGTATTTGGTGTCTTCTCCCCCGTCACGCCGGCCAGTGCGAGGAGTGATGGAACAAGATCCATGGCGGAGAACACGGAGTCGGTATTGCGAGTGCCGCGACGATCCGGTGGCATGAGCCCGGGGGGCCATACGATCAAGGGAGAGCGGATGCCGCCTTCGTAAAGATGGGACTTGTAGCCTTTAAATCTGCCGACTGAACCGGCTCCGCGACTCGGACCGTTGTCCGAGCAGATCAGTATGATCGTGTTCCCTCGGAGTTCCACATCGTTCTTGATGTGGTCAAAGAGCTTGGCGAGTTGGGCGTCCAATTCTTCGAGGACAGCCAAGTAGAGTTCCCGGGAATTGCGCGCCTGCTTTAGTCGCGCGAGGGAAGGCCAGAACGGGCCATGCACATCATCCGGCCACAGGTTGAGGTAGAACGGCTTGCCGTCCTTCTTCGCCTTCTCCATGAACGGGATCGCTGCATCGATGAATCCGGTGGTGATGTTGGAGCGTTGCATCCAGGTGAACGGACCCAGATGTTGCCATGGATAAATGCGACCGACCGTGCCATCCTTGCGGGTGATCAGCGGCAACAGCTTGGGTCCCATGCCTTCGAAATTCGACAGGGATTCATCGAAGCCGTATTCCCGGATCGCCGGAGCATTGGCGACGTCGTGCTGACCGCCCATGTGCCACTTGCCGAAATGACCGGTGGCATATCCGGCGCGCTGCAAACTCCGGGCGACCATCGGCGCACCCGGATCCAACCAGTCGGCCATGCCGCGTTGTTTGTTCGCTCTGCGCGTCATCAGAAATGAAGTGATGTTCCAGCGCTGCGGGTAGGTGCCGGTGGAGATGGCCACGCGGGATGGCGAACAGATGGGCGAGTTCACATAAAACTGCTCGAACGCAATTCCGTCGGCCGCCATTTGATCGATGTTCGGTGTCTTGGCCTCTTGGTTGCCGAAACACGAAAAATCCCCCCAGCCCATATCGTCGATGAACACCACCACCATGTTCAAGCGTGCCGCCTGACCGCCAGGCGGTCTGGCCGCGATGGCCATGGCCAGAACAGCGGGTGCAAGACAACAGGCGATCAGGAGTCTCATCGGGTCGACGGTGTTGCTACTGCGGTTGCGGATGTCCGATTCCATCCTTACGCCAATGTGGGTTGTTGAAGATTCGATTGGAATGATTGCTTCAGTTTCCGCGACGCCCCTTGATTCCGTCGCGCATCTCTTTCTGCCAGCCAGTCTGGATCTTTTTGAACTCCTTGTATTGCTTGTCGTCAAGGACCTTGGCGATCTCTTTGTCCGAGTTCTTTGTGATTGAACGATACTCGGCCCGCAGCTTGCGTTTCTCTCGGAAACCGGATGCTCGCTCCCGTCTGCCTGCAAGGGCCTTCAAGGCCTCGAATCGTTTTTCCAGGATTTCTTTGAATTTCGCGGCCTGTTCTTCCGACATGCCAATCTTTTCTTTGGCTTCCTGCACGCGGGCGGAAAGCTCGTCCCGAGATGTTTCAGCGGCGGGCTTTTCTGCTCCCGAAGCGCCGTAGATGGTGAAGGAGAGAAGTAGTACGATGAGGGTGTTTTTCATGATGTTTTGATTCGTGTGTTTCCAGGAACAGCAAAGGGTTCGTCCTGTTCATCATCACAAACGGATGGTGGCTGAAGAATGTTACCAGCGAAGTTGTCTTCTTCGCGAATCTGCCACCCTATTCCTTTCGTTCGCGCAGCAGTGCGAGATTTTCGTCCGCCATTTTGTCGAATTTGGCGCGCTGGGCATCCGAAAGTTCGGCGGCGATTTGTTGCCGCATTTCCTTCAGGAGCTTTTCGATCTCCGGTCGCAGTTCTTGTCTCCGTTTCGTGAGTTCAGCCTGTGTATTCTTGAGGATCCGGGCGACGGAATCTTGTTGTTTCGGCGTCAGGTCCAAATCCCGCAACAGGCGTTTTTCAACCAACGTTCGCACAATTTCGGGATTCCGGATCACTCCCTCGATCGCGCGAACTGCGATGTGACGTGTGACGATGCCGCCAACCATTGCGCCCGCGACGAAGACCGCCAATAGAAGTAACCACGGTTTTGCCGAATTGAAGCTCATCATCAGATTCCGTGATGCAGAATGTGCTCGGCCAACGCGCCAGTTGCGGCTGTCAGACTGCCGACCCCGTCCGCCCGATCACGAAGTTCAACGATGGCGCAGACCAGTATCAGTGCCAGAGGACTCCAGATCAGACGCGGAAACAGATTCTCCAGTGTTACCCAGAGAGAGATGTCATCCGTTTGGCGCTGCGCTTGGAGTTGTCTCATCACATCTTGGTCGAAATCCGCCGGCGGATCCAGCGCCGGCTCATCTCGCAAGGTGTCGAACAATTGCTTCAGTTTATGTTCATCCATTGGATCGTTCTTCCATTTTCTCCAGCGCCTTTTGCAGACGGGTTTTGGCCCGATGGGCCCGCACCCTCGTGCTTACGGCCGACCAACCCGTAAGGGCACTGATTTCCTTGAGGCTACGGCCTTCGATTTCTTGGAGGGTTATCACAAGCCGATCCTCGGGTGAAAGCCCGGACATCGCGACATCCAGTATCTCCCGCGCTTCCTGAACCCGCGGAGCCCGATCGGCTTCTTCACTTTGCAACCAATCCAGGGTGGCGTCTCCCAGATCTTCAATGCCAATTTCGCTTTGGCGTCGTTTGCGGCGGCGCAGATGATCCAAAGCGGCATTGGTCGCAATGCGCCCGATCCAATTTTCGAAGGGCTTGCGCCCGTCGAACCCCGCCAAACCACGCCAGGCTTTGACGAAGGTTTCTTGCGCCAAGTCTTCCACCCAGTGCTGGTCGCGTTCATACCGTGAGAGTATCGCAAAGACGTGACGCTGGTGTCGCCGCACGAGCTGCTGGAAATCCTCCGTCGACCCGTTTTTGGCTCCGCTGACCAAGTCTTCGTAATCTGACATTCAGTGCGCCAAAGATTCCATCAGTGGTTCGGATTACGAGGAGAACTTGCAGTTCAGTTTGGAGACAACTTTGTAGCGGATCACACCGCCATTGCTCTCGGACAGGTAGTTGACCCCATCCGACACGTGATAGGTTGTCGATCCGGCGATGACCGGGACCGTGTCACTGGGCAGCACATCGATATAGGCACCCAGCGTTGTTTTTTCTTTCTTGTTCAAAGCCCGCAATTCAATTGACGCCTTTCACCCAACTCAAACGAAAGTCTGATTGCAAATGTTACATCCCAAATGAAGAAATCATCATTGGGTGTCTGCGCTCAGCCTATCGTTCGGATGCTCTCCTCGCTGAGGCCTCGTTGCGCAATCGATTTCTGAAGGCGAGGGCACTATCTTCTCATCCGGTTTGGGACAAAGTCGAATCATCCCGAATTAAGCCGAATCAGGTCGAATACCCTCTCTTTTGAGCGACTTATGAAGAAAAAAGTATCTCAAACCTACTAGATTTTGGTTTGAGACACTTTGGGTGGAGGCGGACATCACCGCCTACATGGGCGGTTATCTCACGAGCGCCGAGGATACGGCGGCCCTGACCTCGGCCAGGCTGTTCGTCCGGCGGCACCGGGTCCCTGCCGCCGCCACGGCGCTCATCGCGGTGTTGACGCTCGTCTACATGATCAAGGTGGTGTCCAGCGAAAAGAAGGCGACAGCGCATGCCATCCGCGCCGATGCCAATGCCCTTGAGGCAAAGCTGGAGGCCGCGCGGGCACGCGAGGCCGAGACGCTGGCAAAGCGGGAACAGGAATCCACCCGCAGGGCGCTCGCAAGATCCGCGAAATCACTGGCCCTGGCGGCCATGCGTGAAGAGAACGGCGCGGCCATGCGGGCGGCCCTTGATGGCGTGCCGGAAGATCTGCGCGACTCGGAGTGGCGTTATCTGCTCTCACAAGCCGACAGCTCCATCGCACGCATCAACCTCGGCACAAAAAATACTACGGGCGTCGTCCCGCACCCGCGTCTTCCCGGCGTTTTCGCGATGGCGGGAAAGTCCGGTCGCGTTGTTCTCATGAATGTGCGCACAGGCTCCCGTTTGCTGGAGTTCAACGCCGCCCCCCCGAAGGGTCGGGGGAAAGAACACGTGATGGCCATTTCAGCAGACGGGGAACGCATCGCCATCGGAAACATGAAAGGCGGCGCGGGAATTGCGATCCACAGCGCCCGGGACGGTCAAAGAATCATCGCCTGGGAAGGCAACTTGGTGAGACGGCTCAAGTTCAGCCGCGATGGCCATTTGCTGTTGGGCTCGAACTACCGAACAAGCGATAGCGATTCGTTCCTGACCGCGTGGGACTCCGCCACCGGCAAAATCCGCTGGAGCCGCGAATACGGAACCCGAAACCAGGGAAACCTTCTCCCTGACAGCCGGATGATGCTGATCACCACGGACAGTGAGGGGCTCCAGCTTCTGGACACCCACGATGGCTCCGTGGTTCGACAAGTGAGCCCGCTGCTACGAAGCAACGCCGCCGTCCATCCGGAGGGGACGATGATCGTGAGCATGCTCCTCGAATCTGATGCCGGCTTGGCCGAGTCCCTCCCTGACGGGAAGGAATTGTTCACGATTCCGGCGCAGAATATGAAGTTTTCAGAGAACCGGGGATTCCGAATCGCGTTTGTCCCGGATGGCGAAAGCTTTGTCATGGTGGGAAGATGGCCTGACGGGAGAAGCCGAATCCATCACCGGAATGCGCGCACCGGGGCGTTGCTTCAGCCCCTGATGGGGGGCGAAGGTGGCATTCGCGGAATCTGTGTGCATCCGCTTTCCGGCGAGTTGTTCGTCTACGGACGGAACCCGGCCGTCTGGGACCTGATCGGGCTCCCAAAAACTTGGTCCGGATACTATGGCGATGGAAAACTTTCCAACGTCGCTTTCTGGGGGGACGACGACATGGTTTTCGCGCCTCACGAAGGTTTTCCTATCGCCCTTCAGCGGCTCGGTCCCGTCGGTTCCGAGACCCTTTGGACCCCGCCCTCAACAAATCACTTTGACATCAGCGTCAGCCAGGACGGCCGGTGTGCGGCGATCTGCAACATCGACTCCCCAGCCTCCATCATGTTTCTTCAAAAACGAGGGTCGTCGATAGAGCAAGTCGGCGCGATCACCCATTCAAAGACCGTGTTCAAACTAAGCATGAGTCCGAACGGCGAACGTCTCGCCATGTTGACCGGGGGCGGTCGTCCTGAGTTGTACGACCGGAAAACGGGAGCGCCCTCGGTCAAACTCGATGAGACAAATGGCAAACGGGTCTTGAATCTTGGTTGGGTGAGAAATGACCGCCTACTGGGATTGGTCAGCGACCAAGGGACTCTTCAAGACAATTCCGGAGCCACAGACAGGGTCGTCATATGGGACGCCGATTCCGGCGAGATCCTGCAAGAGACCAACTTCACCGGCATGATGGACGCTCTCGCCATATCGCCCGATGGCAACCGCATCGCCGTGGCCGGCAATGAAACCTGGGTGCGCATTCTGGACAGCGCCACATTGACCGTTCAGCGGGAAATCCGCGCCCACAACGGTCCCATCAAAGCTCTGGCCTGGCATCCCACCAGGCCGATCGTCGCCTCCGGCTCCGCCGACTTAAACATCCGCGTCTGGGACCTCCACACGGAAACCCGGTTCGCGGAAGTGCGCGGTCTGCTGGCCGAACCATCCACCCTGACCTTCAGCCCCAGCGGCAGCCTGATCGCGTGCGCCTCGAAAGATGGGCAGGCGCGCCTTTGGGAATTCCATCCGCGCCACACGCCAGCCGATGCCCTGCACGATCGCGGCGGCCCAACCATTGAAGAACAGCGATGGTTCTCAAAAGCGCGACCCGAAGCCGCGCCTCTCCCACCTCGGAACTGAACCGAAGGAAAAGTTCCCGCCGATGTTGACAGGCAACCACACCAAGACGGCGGGTAAAGTTGGGCGCGTGATTGGGAACCCGATAACCGGTTGGACACTTCGCCATGAAGTTCCGCACGGCCACTTTCAGAAATGTACGAAACTTTCCTTTTGAACGATCCACAGACTGCAGGGGGGCGTCGATGAACCGGGCGAAGAAACTCTGCGCGAGATCCTCCGCATCCTGCGGAGACCGTCCACGACGCAGCGCAAATGCGTAGACCGGATACCAGTCGGTCTGACACAAGGCGGCCAGCGCCCGCATCGCCCGCGTTGCATCTCCATCCTTGGCGTTCAACACGACCGTCCATCGGGTCGTCCCGAAAGTATCCCCGCCCTTCGATGCTGCAGTTCTTCCGGCCTTCTCCATCCGACCGGCAACTCCACGGCGATCGACACGAATCCGTCAAGATCGTATATTGAAAGCACACTTCGGAATCCTTCCAAACTGCCCGCTTGAAGTTCCCCATTTGACGTGGAATTGTCTGACTCATGGCAGCTCCTGACATCATGCCGGCCGACAATCTCGATTTCGCCTGGGACCGTCCCGAGACAGCGGAATCATTGCGCCGGCGGTTGGCGCAGGAATCCGGCCAGCAGTGGCTGAACACGGCGGCATGGATCATGCGCGAAGCGCGCACCGAAGAAGTCTGGAATTTCCTGACCTTGGAAGAAGTGGCCGAACGATTCCCTCAACTTCGGCCCCGCCTGGGGCGTCGCCTTCCAGTCTGGGAAAGCCTGCTCAACGCCGCCCATGAACTGGGAAGAGTCTGAAGCCGGCACCCCGCTCAAGCGTGATTTCCTTCGCGCCTGGTTTGAACGCGATCAACGCTTCTTCCTGACCGGCGGCAGCGCGCGGGGCATGTTCTATCTGGATCACCGTCGATCCTACGATCTCGACCTTTTCACCGACAAGGATGTGGAAGCAAAGGAGGCGCAAAGTCTCGCGCTTCAGGTCGCGTCTGAAATCGGGGCCAAATGCGAGGCCGTGCGGACGGCTCCGGATTTCCATCGTTTTCGTATCACACGTGGCGAAGAGCGGGAGTTGGTGGATGTGGTCGTGGACCGCGCGCCTCAACTCGACTCTGAAAAGGAGACGTTCGGCGACGTTCGGGTTGATACACTTCGGGAGATCATCGCCAACAAGCTCACCACCCTGATCAGTCGCACGGAGTTGAAGGATCTGGTGGATCTCTACTTTCTTGATCGGGAAGGACACGACATTACCGCCGCCGTTTCCGACGCCCAAAAAAAAGACGGCGGCTGGGATCCAGCTGTTGTTGCCATGCTGCTCGGAGGACTGGACATCGACGAAAGCCCTGATTGGATGATCAAGGACATTGCCCCTGCCGATCTGCGCGCCTTTGCGAACGACCTTCGATTGACCATCGTGAAGCTGGCGCTGCCGCCCGAAGCGTGACGACTTCCACTG
Source organism: uncultured Verrucomicrobiota bacterium (assembly GCA_964519245.1). Classification (GTDB taxonomy): domain Bacteria; phylum Verrucomicrobiota; class Verrucomicrobiia; order Limisphaerales; family JAYPEY01; genus JAYPEY01. Next base: position 55,759 of record CAZFLK010000012.1, on the reverse strand, counting down.
AAGTAAAGGTCGAGCTTTGCCGACAGCGCCTCACGTCCTGAAGCAGCCTCTCCAACCGTCAGCAAAACTGTCAGCAAAGGGCAGTGAAAGAGCTCGCGCGAGCTGTGGGCGAGTTGGCTTGAATCATCAATAAAACCGGGGTCTTTTGTTCCGAAATCAGGCCCTGCAACAGCCGACCCCGACAGCTGGCTCCAGCCTTCGCTCTTCGAACCGTCCACCACCTCCCAGCCAGCGGCCTTGAGGGCCGGGTCGATCAATTCCGCGCGTGTTTCGGCTTCGTTCATGCGTTTTCGCTCAGGAGCAGGCGCAGGTAATCATTGTGGATGAACAACTTCTCACGGCCGACTTTCTCCTCGGTCAGAATGCCGACGTCCACCAGTTGCTTCAGATAGCCGGCCGCCGCCTGCCGTTTGGCAATGCCGGCGTCCACCAGATCTCCTATGCGGCAATAGGGCATTCCAAGCAACACGTCGAGCAGTTCCGCCGAGTAGATCTTCGGCAACCCGGCCTTCAGGTCCGTCTTCAAACGGGAGCGCAGTTCGCGGATCGCCCGGATCTTCTCGTTCGTCCATCGGGCCGATTCCTCGACCACCTCGAGCGCGTAAAGAATCCAATCCTCCCAGTTCTCCTGAAAGGTCACGGCGCGCAGGTTCCGATAGTAATCCGCCTTGCGCCGGATGATGCCGCGGCTGTGGTAGAGGATCGGCAACGAAAGGAGCCCGTCCTGCACAAGCTGAAGCAGGTTCAACACCCGACCGGTCCGGCCGTTGCCGTCCGCGAACGGATGAATCGCCTCAAACTGGTAGTGAGCCACCGCCATGACCACGAGCGGATCCAGTTCGGTCGGCTGATTGATGAATCGTTCCCAGTTCGCGAGTTTGTCCCGCAGCAGGTCCTCGCCTTCCGGTGGCGTGTACATCACTTCTCCCGTGGCGGCATTCGCCAACGCCGTTCCGGGGAAGCTCCGCACCGTCATCGGCTTTCCCTTGATCACGGAGCAGACCCGCTCGGCCGTGGTCGTGCAGAGAGGCCTGGCGCGAAGCTGTTGGAAGCCTTCCCGAAGCGCTTCCCGGTAGTTCAGCGCCTCCTTGGTCGCCGGGTCCGGCGCCTGTTCCAAAAGGGAGCTGCGAAACAGCTTGTCCTTCGTCGTCACGATGTTCTCGATTTCCGAACTGGCCTGCGCCTCCAACAGCGGCATCACGTTGATCAGCAGGGACTTGTTGGGAAGAAAATTCGCCGACTGCTCCAGTTCGGCCAGCACAGTCCGCGAACGGATGCACTGCTTCAACACACGCGGCGTCTCCAACTCCCGCTCCGGCGGCAACGCGGGCAGATCGTTGAACGGAATCGTTGGATCGCAGGACATGTTTAAAAAAATCAATTCTATCGACGTGTTTGCAACATATGTCGATGAGGACGACAGATCAACGATATATGTCGATAAAACTGAAATTCATCGACATGTTTTCAACCATATTCACTGGAACTCCAGCGGATCACCGCCGAAGGCGCAAGTCAGCCAATTCGTTTCCGCAGATGCTTCCACCTTCGGAAACAGATTGTCCCCAGCCTTGCCGATGCGACGGGACTGTCAGTGTTGAGGCGGAATGAATTCCGCGCCCCGCATCCCGGTTGCAATCTCGACGTCGGGCTGACGGCGAAGGCCGACCACCTTCTTGCGAAGGCCGCTACTTTCTTGCGAAGGCGTCTGGGTGACGGGACGACCGCTCCGCTCAAAACGGCTGATCGATGTCCTGTTCCCGCCGAGCCTTCTTGCTCAGAGCTTTCTTCTCCCGTTTTTCCGCCTCTTTGACTTCCAATGGACGGACGTCTTCCGGCTGCTCCCGCCCGAATTGTTTCCGGTAGCTATTCGATGAATTCCGGCAGCGGCGCCTTCCACGGTTGCTGTTTGTGGTTGGCCAGGCCTCCGAATTCCTTCGGGTTTAGGCCCAACTCGCGGGCCATCTGGATCTGCGCGTGGCTGAGACGAAACTTCTTCCGCGCCTCGATCCACGGCTTCAACTTGTCTGGGATGAAGTTCTTCTTGGGCATTTCAATCAACCGGCATCCTGAACCTGCCCCGCAAGCGCATCGGCCGCGGCGCGCCAATCCCCGGATTCCGATCCGGCGAATTCGCGCAAGGACTCAAGGTCGGACCAATGCCGTGCCAAGGGCTCGCAGAAGCAGGCTTCGATCTCGGACGGCTCCGGGAGCCGATGCTCGACGGCGATCCCGCGACCGGCTGCGAGAATCGCGGCCAGCAGGGGCGGTCGGGCCTCGGATTCGAAACCGCCTTCACCAAGGAGCCGCGCGAGCTTGAGATTCCGCGCGGCTTCCTCGCGATGGCGGGCGATGGCCGCCTTCTCTTCGTCGGTCAGAGGCTTCAGTTCCGCTTCCCGCCTTCCGCAGCGCGCTGCGCCGGAGCGGCTGGCATGAGCCTCCTTACGTCAGCTGCTACCTCGGCTTGGATCCGGCTCGCGTAGCAGCCGAGGTAACGAGACTCTCGCTTTCTGCCTTCCGCAGCGCGCTGCGCCGGAACGGCTGGCATGAGCCTCCTTACGTCGGCTTGAACCGCCTCTGCATTTCAGCCAATGCGTCTTCGCAGATGCATTGTACCCGATCGGCGCCTTTCATTCGATTGCCCCAAAGAACCACATCTTCGGCTGGAAGACCGCTGTCGACGACGGCTTCAATCGCGACGCACAGACAGTCCTCAAGCTCCTCCATCATCATCCCCACATCGCTGGCCTCGACCTGGAGACTGCCAAGCCTCATCAATTCCACAGCCAGTTGCATCACTTCGACCAGCTTGCCGGCGTCGAGCAACCGCTTGAAGTTGTCCTCAACCGTCTTATAGGCCTCCCAATCGTATTGAAAATCGCGGTTGCGATGCTTCTCGTCGAACGCGGTGGCGTCGGCGATGACGCGTCGGGTCGTCGCGACCAGGTCCTCGACGGTTCCATCAACGGCGTCAAGCCGCTCGAGAAATCTCGGCTTGCGCGCGTGCGCCTCGCGCAACGCGGCAATCAACCCTGCGAAGCTCTTCTCACCGCCATGACGTCCGGCGAGATCGCGCAGGTCCTTCAGATGCTCAATCGCCTGGTCGTAGTTCTTGGGCAGGCGGGTGGCGATGAGTGAATGGACTTCATCCCGGAGCTCCCCCTCCTTTCCTTCAAGGGAATCCAGATGTTTCTCCCGGGCGAGCGCCGCTTTCTTCTCCCGGCGCGCCTTCTCCGCGGCCGCGCGACGCGCCGCCGCCTGACGACGTTTTTCCGCCCGTGCTTCAGCCGCCAACCGCAGTTCCCCCACCATGCGCCGGGGCGAGTCCGCGCGCCCAGCGTCCGACGCCCGCGTGGCGGCAAAACGGGCGCAGAGTTCGGCCTCCACATGGGGAGCCCCTTCCATCGATCGCACGAGAAGATCGTCCTTTTCGTCATCCGGGAGCGAGGCCACCCACGCGGTCAGTTCGGATCGATCGGCCCGCGCGTCCTCAAGAGGCGCGCTCGCCTCGGCCGCCGCATCCAGGAGATCATCATCGATGCGCAGGAATTCCGCAAACGCCTCCAGCGCCGGGGACAGATCCCCGAGACCGGGCGGCACGGGCGGTTCCTGTTCGTCGTCGTCGTGTTCGCCCTGTTCGAGGCCGAGCAGCCAACCAAGATAAAGTGCCCTCAGGCCGCCGCGGGCCAGTTCATCGCGAACGGGCAGTATGCCGCCCAACACTCCTTCGCCTTCCTCCCAACCGCCGCCCCCTTCCTCTTCCGAGTAGAAGGTGAAAATCAAGTCGCCGCCCCGATCCCGAAAGCACGCCGCGTCGCCGGCTTCATACGGATCCGCCGCCTCTTCCGACAACAACGTTTCAGGCAGGCTGAACTGAAGCTTTCGCGTTCCCCAGTTGGCCACATACAGGAAGGCGTCGAAATACTTCTCCATTCAGCCGTCTTCATTCCCCTTGAAACTGCCGTAGTGATACTCGTTGGCGAAGCTGGTCGGCGTGATGCTGGCTCGCGATGAAGACTTGCGCAGCTCGTCCGTATCCTCCTCGCTCAGGCGACGATCGAGCGCCTGGAACTCGTAGTATTGGCATACGCTCATGCGCCGCCATCCTGATGGCGACGCGGCCATCGATCAAGCCGACGAACCCGCCGTGACGGGACGGGCACAGTTCCATGTCCCGGAGGGACGGGATGTTGCGATTGCTGACATGCCCGCTCCTTTCGGGCTCATGTCAGTTTTGTGCCAAGTTCCGGCCCAACGGGCCAACCCTATGTCAGCCCAGGCCAACGGCCTGGGTAGTAGAAGAGCAATACAAGCTGAGCCCCAACGGGGCGGCCCTATCGCCCGCCGACAATGTTATCGGGCCGCCCCGTTGGGGCTCAACCATTGTTGAACCGGTTTCCCAGAGCGATGCCCTGGGCTGACATGGGACCGCCCCTTGGGGCTTTGTTCCGCACAATCGTGACGTGCGCCCGCTCCTTTCCAACCAACAAGACTGGCATCGCCTGTATCGTGGATGCAGGATGGACTGACGCAGACCAGAAAGACATGAAATCGCTTGAGAACCAGACAGCCATCGTTACCGGAGCCTCTCGCGGCTATGGCAAAGGAATCGCCCAGGCCCTGACCCATGCGGGCGCCAGGGTATGGATCACCGGACGCAACGCGGAGACCCTTGAAAACGCCGCCCGGGAAACCGGCGCCACGCCCTTTGTGGCGGACGTCAACGATGGCGCCGCCTGGGATCGCTTGATTTCGGAGGTCACCGGGGCCCGGGATCGCCTCGATATCCTCATCAACAATGCGGGCGAGGGCGTGAGCATTGCGCCACTGACGGAACAAAGTGACGAGGCGATCGAACGGTCGCTGGCGACGAATCTCACCGGCGCGATCCTCGGCTGCCGAAGGGCCGCTGCCGTGATGGTCGGCCAGCAATCGGGACTGATCGTCAACATCGGCAGCGTCTGCGCGAAGCACGCCTGGGGGGAATGGAGCGTCTACTCCGCGGCCAAGGCCGGCCTGTTGCAGTTCACCCGCTGCCTGCTTACCGAACTGCGCCCCAGCGGGGTGCGGGTTACCTCCGTGATTCCATCCTGGGGACAGACCGAGTTCACCGACTCCTGCGGCCTCGGCGCCCGCGAGAGCGGGATTCTGGAGAAGTGCATCGCGCCCGAAGAACTCGGAAAGCTCATCGTGCAGATCGCCGAACGACCGGCCCACCTGGTCACCGAAGAGGTCACCCTCTGGCCGATGGTCCAACCCATCTCACAACTCTGAACACGCGATCAACCCCTGTCGGAGCCGGAACGACGCGCCACGGCCTGCCGGCTCCGAGGCATGGTCCACCTGATAGAATGCGCGGCCCCAACCGTCGCCGAAACCGTGGCCAAGGACCCGACCGCCGGGAAGCTCTGTCAACGGAGCGGCGACCGCCATCTTGTCGACGCCCCGGACAAGGAAAAGGCCTTCCGCAAGGCGCTCAAATCCCTGGGCTACGGCATGCCCACAGTCTGAGAACCGCGCGGGCGCGGAGGTGCGCGATTGCGAAAGGGTGGCGGGATTTTTTCGGCATTGCCGTAGAAGCTGCGCTCGCAAGAGCGTGGGCGCCTACGTGCATCAGGCAACGTAGCCGCCTTCGTGAGAAGGTGGAGCGAAGGCAGAAAGCAAAAGCTGCCGCGGACGCGTGTCGCCCACGCTCTTACGAGCGCGCCTACGGGGATCGGGCGACGTCGACAGGGGCTTCCTCGGTGAATTCTGCTCGCATTTGCCGGGGGTTCGTGAACGATTCCGGCTTTCGATGCCAACCCATCCGCAGCCGCCAGAATTCCAAGCCCGCGCGAACTGCCGCGCCGCCCTGCTGCTGTTGGCGGTGGCGTTGCTGAGTGGCTGTTCGACGACGCCAACGACACGTTCCCCGGCTCGCTCCATTTCGCGGATCCCGCAAGCGCCGTCGTCCCAGTCGCCCCGCCCTCCCGCCGCGCTGTTCGAGAAATGCCGCGCGCTCAACCTGGAGCCCAGCAGCGATCTCCTGTGCGTGAGCATCGGCGAACAGCGACTGCGCTGGTATCGCGGCTTCGGATCCAGCGCGCCCGGGTCCTACACGCTGAGGGAAACATTTGTCTGTTCCACCTCCAAGTTCGGCATCGGCCAGGAGAAGGATTCCTACCGCACGCCGCTGGGATTGCATCGGGTGAAGGAGAAGATCGGCGACGGCATGCCGATGGGAACGATCTTCAAGAGCCGCCGGGCGGTGGGCTACACCTGGCGGGATGATCCCGACGCCGGGATCACCACCCGCATCCTGTGGCTCGACGGCCTGGAGCCCGGATTCAATCGCGGCGGCAACGTCGATACCCACGCCCGCTACGTCTACATCCACGGCACGGGCGACCAATCCAGCATCGGCCGCCCGGCGTCGCATGGTTGCGTGCATCTCAATGATCGCGACCTGGTGAAGCTCTTCGACAACACCCCCTCCGGCGCCATGGTCTGGATCGCGGAAGAGTAAGCGGGGGCTATCTCACCGCCGCGCGTCCCTACCCGTCGCCGGGATCAGAACTCGAAGGGCGGCAAATGGCCGTCCCCACCCAGGAGACTCTCACGCCGCAATTCCGCGCCCCGCGAGCGGATCTCCTCGACGCTTTGAACGCCCACCAGGCGCATCGCCCGATCGAATTCTGAACTCAGGATCTCAAACACCCGTTTCATTCCCGGATAGCCTCCGGCCCCGACGCCGGCGGCGGCGACACGTCCAATGCCGACAGCTTTCAACCCATAGGACAGGGCGATCAGAATGTCCGTCCCATTCCGAATGCCCCCGTCCATCATGAAATCGAGCTTCGTTTTCCCGACCTTGGGCATCTCATTGGCCACGATGTGCAGGGCCGGCGGCACGCGGTCCTGCTGGCGTCCACCGTGATTGGACCAGACGACGCCCGAGGCGCCCAACTGTTCCGCCCTCTTCGCGTCTTCCGCGCAATGAACGCCCTTGATGATCAGTGGAAGCTCGTCTCCCCAGGCTTCCTTGACCCATTTGAGGTCGTCCCAGGTCACGGCCGACGCGGCCAACTGCTGACCGATGTCGGTGTAGGGCATCGGTTCGCCGTTCTCGTCGATCACGTTCACAAACTTGATCAAACCGCCGTCCATGAAGTGATTGATGACCCAGGGCAGACGGGGGATCATCTGCGGCGCAAGGGCGACCTTTCTCCAGGCCAGCTTGACCATGTCAAAAAATTCGAGACCGCTGAAGGAAGCGGCGGCCTCCATGGGCTTCATTCTGGCGTGCATCGCGCGCATCCCGGCGACGCCGGTATCCATCGTCAGGATCAACCCTTTGAATCCCGCGCGCTTCGCCCGGTCGAGGCCCCGCAACGCCGTGTCCCGGCCGCCGCAAAGGTAGAGTTGGAACCAGCAATCGCCGTTGGACGCGGTGGCGACCTCCTCCATGGGCGTTCCGGACAAGGTGGAGAGCGCCATCACCGTGCCGTACTCACCCGCCACCCGTGAGGCGATCGAGTCCGCCTTGGGATAGAGGGATCGCAGACTGCCGACCGGTGAGACAAACCAAGGCACATCGAGTTTCTGGCCCACCACCGTCGTGCTCATGTCCAACTCGGAGAACTTCTGGGCTCCGTAGGCCGTAGTCTGCGACTGCTGGAAAGCCCGCACATTGCCGCGCATGGTGGTTTCCGCGTCGGCTCCGCCCCGAAAATACTCCGACACGATCGGCGGCACCCGCCGCCGCATCAGCTTCCAGAGGTCCTCGGTGGTTAGGGCATCTTCAATTCTGCGATTTCTCAGATTCATATTTCGACTGAAGCTTACGAATTCCCGCTGCACAAACGATCTAAATCATGCTGCCGGCATGGGTTGGCAAACGCGCCGGCCGGCAGCCTTGCGAACCTAGCGCCTCGAACCAAAAGTGTCATTGCCAACAAGCAGATCGGATGGCACATCTTGCCGGCATTACGCATTGGAACCCTTTCAGCAAACCCGCCCATGAAACGAACGATTCTCACCATCACCGCGGCCGTGTCCGTCGCCGCCTCCGCCTTCGGACAGGACGCCCCCTCCTCGGGCGCCGCCTCCCGGCAGGATCAACGCGTCGCCAGCCTCCGCGAACGCGGCCAGGCGATTACCCAACGCGCGTTCAAACTGTTGAGCTCCAATCTCATGCAGGCCGTTGCCGAAGGCGGCGTGACCAACGCGCTGAGCTTCTGCTCGACCAGGGCGTTGCCATTGACCCGCTCCGTGGTGGAAGGCGAACCCGTCGTGTTGCGCCGGGTCTCCCACAAGGCGCGCAACCCGAAGAACAAGGCCGATGCCTCCGAGCTCATGATCCTCCAGGCCTTCAGCGAAAAACTGGCCGCGGGAGAGAAGCCATCGCCAATCGTCCGGACGCACGCCAACGGCGCTGCAACCTACTTTGCCCCGATCCCGCTGAACAACCCCCTCTGCCTAAACTGTCACGGCGTTCCGGGCAAGGAGATCAAACCGGAGGCCTTGAAGCTGTTGAAGAAGCTGTATCCCAAGGATGAGGCGACCGGCTTCAAGTTCGGAGAACTTCGCGGCATGTGGCGGGTCGATTTCAAACCGACGAGCGCAACGCGGAGGGAGTGACCAAGCCTCAAGGTTCAATGACGACCCGATACTGACGATTGGGAGTCAGGTCGGAACTCTGGTCCGTCTTGGGTTGGCCGTTGTCCAGCCAGACCACTTTCAGCCCCGTTCCGGTCACGGACGAGAGGACGGTTTCCCAGGTGGAGCCGGCGTCATCGCTATATTGCACCCAATACGTGCGACCGATCACGCTGAACCACTCGACCGTAAAGCGGTCGTCGGGCTGCTTCTGCACGAGGAAGCCATCCGTCACGACCGATCCGGCAGGATTCACCGGCGGCAACGGGTTGACCACCAACGGCAGGTAGACCGCCGATGTCGGAATCGAAGCCTCCAACGGGACGAAATACTCCACCACCAGATCGACGACCTGCCCAGGCGCCAGCGGAGAGTTGTATTGGATGAACGGCTTGCCGTCCTGCATGCCCGCGGCATTGAAGACCTCCACTCCGGCCGGGAGATTGCTGATCAGGATCCGCACCGCGTCGATTGTGGAATTATTCACATTGGAGATGCGCAGCGTCTGCTCGAAGAGCCCGGTCTGGTTGTTGGGCAGGCTGCTCGAAGTGATGACCGTCGAGATCTCGAATCTCGGATAGTCCGCAACCGGTTCACCGCCGGAGACGAGGATGTTCGTCATCTCACCATCGCCCTTGCGCATGCCCGTTTGATCGGCCGCATCCGCGATCGTCATGGTGGTTCCGTCGGGCTGCACGCGCTCCGCGGGAACAACGCCCACCGTGCCGACCGTCAAGGAAGTGGCGTCCAGCAGGTTCACCTCGCCCGTCCCGGCATCGACAGACACGATCAACAACTCGGTTTCAATGGCGTTGGGCGCGGCTCCGTTGACACCCACGCCGTTGGCCGCCTTGAACCTCGCGCTGGAGGCGAAGACATCGATCAAGTTGTCGCCCGGCGCAGCGGCGTCCGTGATGGCGCCGCCCAGCGCATTGACGCTGATCTCACCCCAACTCAATTGATCGGCCACGCCGCCATTCATCCGGGCGGTCGCCGTCCGCGCGTCGAGGAGGCCCAGGACCACATTCGTTCCCGCCGTGACCCGGATATTGCCGCCATCGGTTTGCGCCGTCGTCCCGTCCGCCATCGTCACCGAGCCATTTGTCGCCTCGATGTCCACCGTTCCCAAACCCGTTGTCACGATGTCGGCTTCCAACGTCACATCCGAGCCGGCAATCACCGATACATGACCGCCGCCCGCCAGAACATCGGCCGTCAACGTCACATCGCCTACGGCTCCGACCGCCGCGACGAGCACATTGCCGCCGCCGGAGAGGACGCTCACATCGGGCTCCGTCGCCGAACCGCCTGCGACCGCCACATTGCCACCCAGGGCCCGGACCACGATTGAGCCGCCGGTTCCCTCTTGGATGGAGCCCGCCGCCCGATCGTCCGCCGTCCGCGTGTCCAGCAGGCCCAGCGCCATATCCGTTCCCGCCGTCAACTGGAGGCTGCCTCCATCCGTCTGCGCCTTCGCGCCGTCCGTGAAGCGGAGTCGCCCATTCGTGGCGGTCAGTTCCGTGGATCCCGCGCCCGCCGTGATGATGTCAGCGCTGATCTCCAGGTTCGATCCGGCGATCACGCTCACGTCGCCGCCGGACGAGACGATGTCCGCAGCCAGCGTCACATCCCCGGCGTTGCCCTGCGCCTCGATATCAATGCTACCGGCCCCCGAGTCCACCCCGGAGCCAAGCCCGATGTCCACCCGACCGCTGAGCGCCTTCAACGAGATGTCGCCGCCGGACGAAGCCAGGCCGGCATTCACCGTTGCCGAACCGGCCGCCTCGATGGCGATGTCGCCGCCATTCGTGGCCACTCCGACGCCGTCGGCATCAGCCGCGCTGTCGTTCACCGTCACATCGCCAACCGCGGTCCGCACTTCGACGCCACCGCCCTGCGTGATCAGGTCGCCCTGCGTTGCGTCCGTTTCCAGGCGCAGGGTCCCGTCCGCCGTCACGACGTAGACCGACGCGGACGTGTCATCAACCGTGACACCGTCGGACTCGAGCACATTGACGCCGCCGCTGCCAGCGCGACCGCTGAGGGTCATGACATCGATGTCAATGGCGTTCTCCATACCCGAGGCCAGGCTTCCGAACGCGCCGGCCACATCGAACCTCAAAGAGGACGCCCGGACATCCACGGCCTGATCACCGGCGTCGCTCACGGAGCCCATGGCCGACGTGATGCTGACATTGGCGTCCGTGGCCACCGAAGCCAACGCAATGTCGCTCTGGGCGACGATCCGAATGTCGCCGGAGACAGCCCGAACGGTCGTTCCCTCGGCCTGGGTCAATCCGCCGTTCGCAACATGGACATCGATATCGCCGTCCCGACCGGTGGTCACGTCGGCCATGAGGGCGACTCCCGAGTCAGCCGAGAGGCTGATATTGCCAAAGACCGAGGCGACGTTTGCATTGATCTCGAGCGCGCCGCCCAGGCCGCCGGCTTCCAAGCGGACCTGACCATCGCCGTCGGCGAAGACCGCCTGATTGACCGTCAAGTCGCCCGCGGCCGTCCGGGTCACAATCGAGCCGCGATCGGTTGTGCTGACCCCGTTCAACGCCGAATCCACGACCGCCGTCGTCGCGCCATCGGCCCCGACCCGCTCCACGCTCACCACGGAGCCCGAAATGGCCACGCCGCTAACATCCACCACATTGACACCGCCCACGCCCGCCGACGCCGAGAGCGTCTGCGCCTCGACCTCAAGAGCATTCGTGCCCTGGAACGGCCCGACGAACGCCCGATCCAAATCGAGCAGGAACTCACCGGTGGGCAGAACCTGCGGCGCCACCCAGACCGTGGTCGCATTCTCGTCGGGCAGGACCACGCGATAGAACCCGAAGCTCGTGCCCGGGTTCGGGGCCGTGTAGGCGACCCGATCATCCGCCGAGACAACCGTCGCCAAGCTGGTCCAATCCCGCAGGTTCGTGGAGAACTCGAAGCGATACTCCCGAACGCTGAAGCCGCCGATTGAGTTACCGGCCCGGAGCGCTACCGCCGCCCCGGTAATGTGCGTTGCAGTCGCCGAGGGGTCCGTGGCCTCCAGAATGGACCCGATGTAGGCCGTGATGCCGACGTTGCCCGCGCCAGCGTCGACCGTTCCCAGAACGACGTTGTTCATGGCGGCGATACGAATGTGACCGGCCAGCGGGCTCAGAATGCTCGAAGTCGCATCCATCACCACCGAACCCGTTCCCGCTTCCACATCCACGGAGGCTCCGCTGCTCAAAGTGAAATTCCCGCCGAGGGTGACTTCGCGGCCGCCCAGGATACTCACCGGCCCGCCGATTTCGACATCGGCCGACAAGATGACATCGGCGTCTGCGGCGGCCGATTCGAGCAGGGCGCCGGCGGGCTGTTCGCCCGACCCCAGAACGATCATGCCAACGGGCCCGATCGCCTCCGCCACCCGCAGGTCTCCGGAGAGCGAGCGCAGCGCGACGGTATGATTGCCCCGGACCTCAAGACCGGTCACCGAAGTCGTTGTATTCGGCGACAGCAGACCGTCCTCGCCGACACGCTGGGTGAGAGCCCCGGCAACGCCCACCTCAAGGCCGTCAAGCTCGGTCACGAACAGTCCGGTGGAACTGAGCGATCCAGCCAGGACGGCGATGTCGGTTTCCAATGCGTCGACCGCGGCGACGTCGACTCCGGCGCCGCCCAGGACCAACAATCCGTCGGCCGCCACATCCGCCCCGCCGAGGTCGCCCTGATCAACGACGGCGTTCGCGGACAGGACGACGTTGCCGCCGGTTGAGACGCCGCCCAACAGGATGCGGTTCGCAAACAAGGCCACGTCGCCATCAACCGCAGCGAAACGACTGTCATCGTGCTGCTCCAGATTGCCGGCCGCCAGCACATCGATGGTTCCGTCGCCGAGGGTGGCAATCGTCGTCTGGGCGTTCAGGGTGACCGCATTCGCTGAGCGCAGGGTGATATGACCGCCGGAGCTGGTGACCGCATCCAGTATCTCGATCGACGAAGATCCGGGGACCAGCGCATCGCCGGCCTGCAACAGCACATTGCCGTCCGCGCCAGCGATGACGCTCTTCACGGCCAAAGCCCCTTCATCCAGGACAATCAGAATATCGCCATCGCCGGTTTGCGCCGAATCGACACTCAGATCGCCGCCGCCCGTTTGGTCGAGTTTGATGCGCCCCATTCCGGCAACCAGGAGGTTGGCGGTGGACGCGGTGGCCGAGGTGTTGACCACTTCGATGTCGTTGCCATCCGAATCAAGATCGAGGCTCGAAACAGCCGTATCGAGGGCAATCCCGGTTGCCGCGCCGCCAACCAGGCCTGCGGCCGTCACGTTGACAACTCCAGCGCCGTTGCCGTCCAGAATGGCGCCATTCTGCGTATCGAGGGAAACGACCGCTCCGTCCGCCACGATTGCGCCCACGATCAGATCACCCAAGGCGGTCACGCCCAACCCGCCGTCCGCGACGATCGTGCCCAGCAGCGATGCTTCCGCGCCGCCGTCCAGGTCGGCGTAACCGGCCGCAATCGTGACCATTCCTGCGCCCCGGATAAAGGAGCCGGCCTCCAGCAAGACGTCGTCGCCCGCCCGCAGCGTGACGCCCGCGCCGGTGGATTGCACGGTGACGCCTGTGCGGACGGTCAAATCATCCGCCCACACCGGCGCGTCGCTGATCTCGCCGGCCTGCAGCAGGATCGCATCCGGCGCGCTCACATTGCCGACCACGGTCACCGCGGCGGTCGCCACGATGGAAATGCCGCCGGAGGCCATGACATTCGCGCTGTTGACGATCAAGGCGCCCGTGTTCATGAGGTCGACCCCGCCTGAGAGCGTCGCCGCGGTCAGGTTATCGACCATGGTTTCGATGGTTCCCAAGGAGCCGATGCCGTCCACCGCGCCCAAGCCGAGCGTCACCGCATCAAACTCAGCGTCCGGATCCGAGCCGGACTCCTCGATGGCTCCCGCCGAGAGAACCGCGATGCGATCCGTCGCGATCACCCGATCAACGAACACGCCGCCAACCCGCGTCGTCAGCATGACATCGCTGCCCAAGCCGCGGGCATCCACCGAAAGCGCCGTCAGGTCCGCATCGGAGTCGATACCAATGGAGCCCAGGGATGTTTCCGCTACTTGCACGGTCAGCGAACCCGCGCCGGTCTGACTGAGATCGACTGCGCCAACGCCGGTCTGCAGGAGCGTCGCCGTCACCGCGGTTGCGGAAACATTGTCGATGTCAATGTCGCCATTGCCAGTGACGGCCGAGATCTGCTGGACGTTCGTGGCCAACGGGGCCAGCGCGCCAATGCCGGTTACCGCAGTGAACGCGACCGCCGCTGCGACCACATCGATCGCGGCGTCGCCATCCTCAATGGAGCCGCCAGCCTCGAGGTTGATCGAACCAGCCCCGGCATCCAGATCAATCGACATCAAATCATCGACTTCATCGACCCACTGGTCGCCATTCGCGATGGCCGTATCGACGTTGAGGTGAGCGACCTTGGTGTCGATGCTGTCCGAACCGCCGGAAGGACCTCCAAGAGCGCCCGCAATCGTCGCCGTGAAGGTTGTGGCCCGGACGTCCAGGGCGGCGTCGCCATCACGAACCGAACCTCCGGCATTCAGGGTGACATCGCCGGTCCCCGCGTTCAGGTCAAAGCCGGCCAATCCATCCACCTCGTCGATCCATTGGCTGCCGTTGGCTCCGCCAAACGCGGTGTCCACGATCAACTGCGAAACATCGGTGTCGATGCTGTTGTCGCCGCCGCCCACGACGCCGAAGGCGCCCTTGATGGCCGCGACAAACACATCCGCCTGAACGTCCGTCCCGGCGTCGCCATCCGTCACCGCGCCGCCGCTGTTAAGAGTCACATTGCCCGCGCCCGCCGCCAGATCCAACGTGGCCAGACCATCCGCCTCATCGATCCACTGACTGCCGTCAGCTCCGTTGATCGTCGTGTCGATATTCAAATGGGTCACAACGGTGTCGACCGCCGCGTCGCCGCCGCCCATGGCGCCGAAGTCGCCCTCGATCGTCGCGGTCAGAGTGGTCGCCCGGACGTCCGCTTGAGCTTCACCGTCCGTCACCGAACCGCCGCTGTTCAGCGTCACCGAACCCGTTCCAGCGTTCAGATCCAGGGTCATCAGCCCATCGGCCTCGTCGATCCACTGGCTGCCGTTGGCCATATTGAACGTCGTGTCCACATTCAGGTGAGTGACCGCGGTGTCGATGCTCGCGTCCCCGCCGCCCGTCGCGCCGAAGTCGCCTTCGATCCGCGCTGTCAGGGTAGTCGCCCGCACGTCCGGCTGATCATCGCCATCCGTCACGGCGCCCCCACTGGTCAGCGTCACATCGCCGGCGCCGGCGTTCAGGTCGAGCGTTGCCAAGCCATCGGCCTCGTCGAGCCACTGGCTGCCATTGGCCTGGCTGGTATCCACATTCAGGTTCTCGACCGCCGTATCGATGGCGTCATCAGCCATTGTGGCGGCGCCAAAATTACCATTGATCGTTGCCGTCAGCGTGGTTGCGTTCACATCCGTCTGCGCATCGCCGTCCGTCACCGAGCCCCCGCTGTTCAACGTCACGTTGCCGGTTCCGGCATCCAGGCCCAGGGAACTCAAGCTATCGGTCTCGTCAATCCACTGGCTGCCGTCGGCTCCATTGATCGTGGTATCCACGTTCAGGTGGGTAACTGCCGTGTCGATGCTGGCGCCGCCGCCGCCCATGGCGCCGAAGTCACCCTCGATCGTCGCCGTCAGCGTCATGGCCCGCACGTCGGCGTCCGCATCGCCGTCGATCACGGGACCGCCGCTGTTCAAGGTGATGGAGCCCGTTCCAGCGTTGAGGTTCAACGTCAGGAGGCCATCCGCTTCGTCAATCCACTGGGCGCCATCCACTCCACCCACCGTTGTGTCGATGCTCAGGTGATCCACTGCGGTGTCGATGCTCGCGTCCCCGCCGCCCATCGCTCCGAAGTCGCCGTCGATCGTTGCAATCAGCGTGGTCGCTTGGACGTCAACCTGGTCATCGCCGTCAACCACCTTGCCGCCGCTGTTCAAATTCACCGAACCGGTTCCAGCGTCCAGATCCAACGTCTCCAAACCATCGACTTCATCGATCCACTGGCTGCCGGCGGCCATATTGAGCGTCGTGTCCACGTTCAGGTTGGTCACCGCAGTGTCGATGGCGGCATCCGCGCCGCCCATCGCGCCAAAGTCGCCGTCGATCGTCGCCGTCAGGGTCGTGGCGCGAACATCCACCCCGGCGTCGCCATCGGCCACCGTCCCGCCCGCGCTCAGGGTGACATCACCCGTTCCCGCGTTGAGGTCCAAGGTGTCCAAGCCGTTGGTCTCGTCAATCCACTGACTGCCGTTGGCGGCGTTATGGGTTGTATCGACGTTCAGGTTCGTCACAGCCGTGTCGATGCTGTTGTCGCCGCCGCCCGGCGCGCCAAATGCGCCTTGGATGACCGCGGTCAGGGTCATCGCCTGGACATCCGATTGAGCGT
Organism: uncultured Verrucomicrobiota bacterium; assembly: GCA_964519245.1. Taxonomy (GTDB): domain Bacteria; phylum Verrucomicrobiota; class Verrucomicrobiia; order Limisphaerales; family JAYPEY01; genus JAYPEY01. Next base: position 39,631 of record CAZFLK010000012.1, on the reverse strand, counting down.
CGCCATCCGTCACCGCGCCGCCGCTGGTCAGGGTCACATTGCCGAGTCCGGCGTCCAGATCCAGCGTGGCCAAGCCATCGGCCTCGTCGATCCATTGGCTGCCGTCAACCGCGGCGGTGTCCACGTTGAGATTGTCAACGGCCGTGTCGATGGCGTCGTCGGCCGCCGCTCCACCGCCGAAGTCGCCAGTGACCGTCGCCGTGAGAGTCGTGGCGCGAACATCGGCCTCGGCGTCACCGTCCAGCACACTGCCGTCGGCGCTCAAGGTCACATCGCCCATTCCGGCGTTGAGGTTCAACGTAGACAAGCCGTCCGTCTCATCGATCCACTGGCTGCCATTTGCCATGTTCCGGGTGGTGTCGACGTTCAGATGAGACACGTCCGTGTCAATGGCTTCATCGGCGCCGGTTCCGGCTCCGAAGTCCCCATCGATGAATACCGTCAACGTCGTGGCGCGAACATCCGCATCCATGTCGCCATCGAGAATGGCTCCGCCCGCCAGCAGATCGACGTTTCCGATTCCGGCGTCCAAGTTCAACGAAGCCAACGCATCCGACTCATCGAGCCATTGGTCTCCATCCGCCAAGGAGGTGTCGAGATTGAGGTTTGTTACGGCGGTCTGGAGGCGATGATCGCCGGTCCCCACGCCGCCGTTCACCGTCGCGGTCAGCGTCCGCGCCTGCACGTCGACCATGGCGTCGCCATCCGTCACCGAACCGCCGGCCGTCAACGTGACGTCGTTCGCGCCGGCGTCGATGTCGACCGCGGTAAGTCCGTCGAACTCGCGAATCTCGATCGGGCTGTCGCCGGTCGTCTCGGCCACGATCTCATTGACGTTCGTATCCAGGGAGATCTGACCGGGCGCGGCGGCGGTCAAGACATCGGTTTCGATGGTCGCGTTCACGGTCGTGAGCGTTCCGGCCAACGAGGTGAGAACCACCTGCCCGGTCGCGCCGGTGACGATCCCGGAGAGATCGTCCGAAGCCGGGTCGAGATGTGGCGTTATCGCGCCGGAACGGGTCACCCGCCCGACCTGCGCCCCCGCCACGACGCCGACCGCCAGATCATTGTCGTCCGTCAGGAAGACGCCGCCATTGCCGGACAATGCAGCCACCGCGTCGACCGCAGTGTCGAGGGCGTTGGCGAGCGTTCCGATCCCGCTGCCGGCGACAATGCGCAGGGCGGAAGCCATCACATCCTTGTCCATCGATCCGCCGTCGATCACGTTGCGCCCGGCTTCGACAACAACCGCGCCGGTCGCCGCGTCCAGGCCTCCGAGCGTGACATCGACTTCCGCCTCGTAACGGATATTTCTGCCAGCCGTGGTCGCCGTGGCCCCGTCAACCATGGTTACGCTTCCAGTCCTGGCCTGGACATCGATGGTTCCGGCCATCCCAACGGAGAGGTCGCCCGCCGCCGCCTGATTGACGTCCTGGTTGGCCAACAGGGAGATCGAGCCGGCATTCGCGGCGATCGGAGCGTTGATCTGGATGAACTTGTCATCCGCGCCGGCGGTGCGGGCCTCGAGGAGGATGTTGCCGCCGAGCGAAACCAGGCCGCCAAGCGGCGCCAATCCCTCGTTCACCGTGATGGAGCCGTCCAGGGTCTGCAGGACGATGTGGCCGTCCGCAACCAGGTCGCTCAAGGCGGCGTCCGTCGGCATCGAGGCGATGCCGCCATCGACGTCGATGCGGTTCACGGTGATCGCAGCCACGGTATCGATGACCATGCCGTCCAGTTCGAGGTAGAACTGACCGCCGGTTCCGGCGTTCGCCGCCAGGGTCGTCACCGCAGTCTCCAGGGCGTCGGAACCGGTTCCGATTCCATTCGAGGACACCAGGCGCGCGCGTCCGGCCGCCACATCGACATCCTGATCGCCGCCGTCAAGGATGGCTCCGTTGGTTGCGATCACGCTGACTGCGTTCGCCGCCAGGCCTCCGAGCGTGACGTTCACGGCCGCCTCGACCCGGATCGCTCCGGACGCGGCGTTGGTCACCGCGCCATTGGCCATGTTGACCGAACCGTTGCTCGCCAGCAGGTCGATCGTGCCGCCATTCGTGTTGACGTCGCCGACCACGATCTGACTGATATTCCGATTGGCGAGGATGCTGATGTCGCCGGTTCCCGAAGCAACCGCAGCGTTCAGCGCGATATCCTTGTCGTTGGCGCCGGAGGTCTTCGATTCGAGGCGAACAGGGCCTGCGCCATGTGCAACCACCGCCTGGTTCAACGTCAGCGTTCCATCCGCCGTGCTGAGGACGATGGCTCCATTGCCCGCAGACGTGCGGACCTCGGTCAGGGCGGCGTCGGTCTGGCGCAACAAGGTCGGTGTGGAGCCGTTGGAGTCGACGCGACTGACGGAGATGGCACCGATCGCATCCACGGTCAGATTGTCCCCGTCCTGCAGGAAGACGCCGCCGGAGGTCGCCCGCGCAGCCAGGACATCGACGGCCGTCTGGAGGTGGTCCGCGCCAAGGCCGATGCCGATGCCGGCATTCAACCGCGCCCGACCGGCCATGATCTCCGTGTCCATCGTACCGGCGCTGACGATCGAGCCCGCAACCGCCGTCACACTGACGTCGCCGTCGCCGCCGATCAATCCTCCGAGGGTCACATTCTGCGCTGCGCGCAAACGAATCGCTCCGCCCTGCGTCTGCGACACGGCTCCGTCCGTCATCACGATCGAACCGGACTCCGCCTCAACGTCCAACGTTCCGCCGGCCGTGACATCGCCCGCAGGAGTCTGGGTGACATTGCGGTTGGCAATCAAGGTGACATTGCGCGTCGTCGAGGTGACCGGCGCGTTCAGCGCGATGTCCTTGTCGTTGGCGCCCGTTGTCTGCGCGGTCAAGCGGATGTTGCCATTGCCTTCGGTGACGATCGCTTTCTCGACCGAAAGCGTTCCATTCGTCAGATCGAGAACCAGGTTGCCATTCTCGGTGATGCGAATCTCGCTCAGGGCAATGTTCGTCCGGATCATGCCGGCCGGAACCGTTCCGTCCATGTCGACGCGATTGACCGAGATCGCCGAAACCGTGTCGATCGCCAGGTCGCTGACCTCGGTCAGGTAGAGTCCCTTCACGGCGCGGGCGGCCAGGGTGGCAACGGCCGTTTCCAGATGATTCGAACCGCGCGCCACGGAGCCGGCGGCGTCCAGTCTCAGGTTCACGCCGATCAGGTCGGCCAGGGTGTCGCCATTGTCGAGAATGTCGCCGCCTGCGATGACGCTGATGTTTCCGGCGGCGGCGTTCAAGGAGCCGACCAGGACATCGCCCGAGGCGACGTAACGAACGTTGCCGCCCGCCGTCGTCGCGGCCGCGCTGTCGGCGGCATTGTCAACCATCGTGATGGAGCCGTTCTGCGCCTGGGCATCGATCGTGCCCGCGCCGCCAACCGTCACATCGCCCGCGACATTCTGCAGAATATCGCGGTCGGCGATCAGGCTGACGCTGCCCATGACGGAACTGACGGACGCGTTGATCGTCAGATCCTTGTCATGGGTCGCCGATCCGGACCGGGCCTGTAGGAGAACATTGCCGAGTCCAGCGGCCGAGATTGCCCGATCCACAATCAGGCTGCCGTTCTTCGTCCGCAGCACGATCGAACCGTCGCCGCCAACGGCCGCGATGCCCGCCAGATTCGGTCCTGCAACCACCGGTGTGAGGACATCCGACCCATCCAGTTGCACGCGAGAGATGCGGACATCCGCCACTTCACCGACCGTCAGGGCATCGGCTTCGCTCAGGAAGACACCGTCCGCGCCGCCCGCGACGGCGAGGGTTCCAGCGGCGACATCGATCGCGTTGGAGCCCGTTCCGATTCCGGCGGCGGCCTCCAACCGGACTTCGGCGCCCGATACGTTCAAGGCCTCCGCATCGTTGTCGCTGATGGATCCGCCGGCGATCACCGCCACGTTCCCGGAGCCAGCGTTGAGCAGGCCAAGGCTGACATCCGTTCCCGCCTGGTAGCGGATGTTGCGGTTCAAGGTCACCGCGACAGCGCCGGCGCTCATAGCGATCGAACCGGTCGTCGCCTGAACATCAATCGTGCCGTCGCCGGTGGCGATGACGCCGGCGGATGTCTGCGTCAGGCTGCCGCCGGCGCTGAGTGAGATGTTTCCGCTCGTGCTCCCGATGGCAGCCTGAACGGCCAGATCGTTGAAGGCATCGACGCGGATATTTCCGGCGCCATGCGCGGTCACTGGTTGGACGACGGCGAGATCGCCGGCCAAGGTCGCCAGAACGATGTCCCCGCTGCCCTGCGTAGTCCTCAAGCCGGCCAAGGCCTGATCGTTCGTCACCGTCGAAGTCGAACCCAGCGACGCCACGCGATGGACCGCGACACCCGGGATGGAATCCACGGTCACGCCATCGGCCTCGGTGACAAACACGCCGCCGCCGGCCGCCTGGGCGGCAATCCTCTCAACGGCAACGTCCAGATGGCCGGCGCCCGTCCCGATGCCGTTGGCCGCCTCCAGCCTCAACGAAGCAGCCGTCACATCCACCGCCGAATCGCCGTTGTCCGTGATCGAACCGCCCGCCGCAACAACACTGACGTCGCCGCCGGACGCGTCGACGCCGCCCAGATTGACATCCATTCCGGCGAGGAGGCGAATGTTGCCGCCTGCCGTGGTCGCGAAGGCGCTGTCCGCCGCGGCGTCGCTCATGGTGATGGACCCGTGGGTCGCTTCCATCTCGATCGTGCCGTCGCCCATGGTCGTGATGTCGGCGGCCGCGGCCTGCAGAATGTCGTGATTGGCCAGGATGGTCACGCTGCCGCCGCCGGATGTGACCGCGGCGCCGAGGACAACGTCCTTGTCATTGGCGGCCGTGGTCCCGGCTTCGAGCAGGATGTTGCTGGCGCCCGCGCCACTGACGGCCTCACTGACCGTAAGGGAACCATTGGTCGTCCGCACGGCGACGTGGCCGCCGACAGCGCCAAAGTCGCCGCCCGGAGAGGCCGTGAACGGACGCTCAGCCGGCGTGAATTCGACCGCGGCGCCATTCTTCAACGTGTGAGCATTCACCGCGTCGATGACCGTGGCCGCGGTGGTTTCGTTGAAGCTGACTTTGATGACGAGGATCTTCCGCGCATCCATCGGATCGAGCGGATTGGCTTCGTCATAGAACCGGACTTCCGCAACATCGCCGCTCAACGCCGCATCGTCCTCGATCCGGATCTCGGCGCCGTTCCATTCCACGCCGGTCTCCCGCGCTTCGAACAGGATGTCATTGATGGCTCCGGTGGAAAGGAGTTCAAGTGTGGCATTGGCCGCCGCCGCACCGTTGGCTGTGACGCCATCAACGGCCGAGACGAACACGCCCACGCCCGGCGCCACAGCGACGGTCATGACACCGACGAGGTCGGCCGCCGCTGCGACCGGATGATCGCTGGCGATCCCCATGCCCCCGACCCGGCTCACCTGCGCTCCTGCGACCGAACCAACGGTCACCGCATCCCGGTCGAGCAGGAAGACCCCGCCGTTTCCGGCGCTCGCCGCCAACACATCCACAGCCAGATCCAATGCATCGCCTGTCCCGACGCCGTTTCCTGCGGTAAAGCGAACAGTCATTGCCGTGACGTCGACTTCAGTGTCTCCCGCGTCCAGGACCGACCCGCTTGCGGAATCGATCTGGATGGCTCCCGTCGCGCCGACGTTCAAAGCTCCGAGCGTAATATCGCCTTCCGCGACGTAGAGGATGGAGCCGCCCGCGGTCGTCGCGGTGGCGCTGTCCGGATTCATGGCGGCCTGGTCGTCGACCATCACGATCGTGCCGCCCGCCGCCTCGACGTCGATGGTTCCGGTTCCGCCGACCGTCAGATCGCCTTTCACCTCTTGGCGCACATTGCGATCGGCGATCACTGAAATGCTGCCGGTCGAGGTCGAAACGGGAGCGGTCAGGGCGATATCCGAAGTCGCGCCGACGGCCCGCAGCAGAATGTTCCCGGCTCCGTGCGCCACGACGCTCTGGGACACGGTCACGCCGCCGGCAACCGTGCCGACCACGATGTTGCCGTTGCCCGCAGTTGTGCCCGCGCCGGTCAGTTGGGCATCCGTCTGCACGGACGCCGCGCCGGTGGCCGCCACCCGATGGAAAGCGACCGGCCCCACGGCGCCGACGGTGATCGCGTCGTCGTCCAGCAAGTAAATGCCATCGCCGGCGGCCTGCGCCGCGACGGTCGTGACGGCGATCTCCAGATGATCGTCGCTTTCGCCAATGCCAGCGCCAGCGACCAGGCGGGACTCGTTGGCGACAATATCCTTGTGCGCATCGCCCAGATCCAGGATGTCGCCGGTTGTGGCAATAACGCTCACCGAACCGCCCGCAGCGAGCAACCCGCCGATGGAAACATCACCGGCCGCCTTGTAGCGGATCACTCCGCCATCGGCTTGGGTCTTCACGCCGTTCGTCATCGTGATGGAGCCGTGTGTCGCCTCGACATCGATGCCACCGCCCGGGGTCGTGATATCGCCCTGCGTCGCGCCGACCATGGCGATCGATTGTGCAACGTCATTGTTCGCCAGAATCGTGATGCGGCCGCCGGAGGACATCACCGGGGCGTTCAGATCAATATCCTTGTCGTTCGCGCCGGCGGTTCCGGCTTTGAGCAGGATGTTGCCCGTTCCGTGTGACTGCACTGTGCGAACCACCGATATGGAACCGTCCACAGTCACCAGCACGATGCGACCGTTCGAGGCAACAGTCTTCAGGCCTTCCAGAATCGCGGCGTCATTGACGGCGACGACGGCGCCCATGGCGTTCACCCGATTCGCGGCAACGATTCCCACCTCGCCGATCGTCACGGCTGTCTGTTCCGTGAGATAGACGCCGCCGAATCCGGCTGAAGCCGCCAATGTTCCGGTTTCGATCTCCAACGGATTGCCGCTCGCTCCAATGCCGATCGACGCCTTGAGTCGGGCGGAACCGGCAATCACATCAAGCGCGATGTCGCCGTTATCGGTTATCGTTCCGGAAAGGGCTTCCAAGCTGACCTCTCCAGATCCGGCGTCGACCATGCCGAGCAGGATGTCGCTGGCCGCCTTGACGCGGATGTTCTGGTTGGCCGTCGAGATGGAAGCGGCGTCCGATCCCATCGCATCGCCGTTCATGGTCACGCCGCCATTCGTCGCCTCGACTTCGACCGTTCCGACTCCCGCCGTCTGGATGTCGCCGTCAGCCTCGATCGTCACACTGTTGTTGGCGATGACGCTGATGCTGCCGGCGGCTGATTTCACCGCAGCGTTCAAGGTGATGTCCTTGTCATTGCCCTCGGAGGTCGCGGCGCGGAGCAAGATATTCCCATTCGCGGACTGGACGCCGATGCCGGTGGCGCCCATGAGGTCGGTGTTGCCATCGTTGATGGTGAGCGATCCGTTCAGGGTCGACACCGTGAGATGACCAGCTCCGGTCGCGACCAGGTCACTGAGTGCGTCATCCGTTTTCTGCATGCCGACCGGGGTCGTTGCGTCGGCCGCAACCCGGTTCACGGTGATCGCGGAAACTTCATCAACAACCAGACCATCCGCCTCGGAGAGGAACAGGCCGCCATCGCCGGCCGATGCGGCGAACGTCGTCACTCGGGTGTCCAGCGCGTTGCCCGGCAGGCCGATCGAATCACCCGACACAAGGCGCAGGTTGTCCGCCACCAGATCGACCGCGCCGTCGCCGTTGTCGAGGATTGCGCCATTCGTGGACACCACGCTGATCGAACCGCCGCCAGCTTCGAGGCCCGCGATCGAGATATCGCCGTCCGCGGCATAGCGGATCACGCCGCCGTCCGTGCGGGTCACCGCGCCGTTGGTCATTGAAATCGTGCCGCCAGCCTCTTCGGCCTCGACATCGATCGTGCCGCCGGTGGTCATGAGCGAGCCGCCGGCGCCCAGGCTGATATTCATCTGGGCCAACAGGGTGATGTGGCCCGCCCCGGAACCGACCGCCGCATTGACCGTCGCGGTGGAACCACCGGCCAGCGCGGCAAGGCGGACGTTGCCGGAGCCGTGCGCCGCAACCGGCGAACTCACGGTCAGATCGCCCATGGCGACCTCGACGATCACCGGACCATCGTTCGTCGTGGCAACTCCGGACAACGTGTCGTCGGTTTGCGTGGTCATGACGAGGTTGCTGTTCAGGAAGGTCGTCACAACCGACACGTCCGTGATCTCAAGTCCGTCCGCCTCGTTGATGAAGGCGCCCGTCGCCGCGGAGCCCGCCAGCATGTCGACCGTGATCTCCAGCGGATCTGCGCCCGAGGCGAGAGCGGCCCCAACTTCGAAGCGCAGTGCGGCTGCGGTGATGTTCAGTGTGGCGCCGTTCACATCATTCACCGAACCGGACGTTGCGATCAGGCTGACCTTGCCGGCGCCCGCATCAAGCGTGGTGAGGCTGAGATCCTGCGCCGCAGCGTAGCGGATGTTGCCGCCCCCGGTGGTTGTCGATGTTCCGGCCCCCATGGCGACCGATCCGGCAACCGCCTCAACGCCGATCGAACCGGAACTGCTGACGATGACGTTGTCCTGCTGCACGGAGTCCGCCGCTTGCAGAATCACATCGCTGCCCAGCGCCGTGATGCCGCTGCCGGCCGCGGTCAGCGTGATATTGCCGGCCGCAGTGAAGAGGGAGATATCGCCATTCACCGCAAGGAGTCGTGTGACGTCGATCGAATCGGCCTCGCTGATGACGATATTGCCGTTGGCCGAGGCATGGGCGTCGATGTCTGCGACCGCGGTGTTCAGTCGAATGGAGCCGGCGGCGTTCACGTTGAGATCCGTCGTCGTAAGGACGGCCAATCCCGGCGTTTCGACATCGCCGTAAATCGCGTTGAGGGTCGCCTCGTCCGCCACCGAGAAGTTGCCGGTGACTTCGATGCTCTTGGCATGGAAGACGGCCTTGCTGCCGATGGCTCCTTCGCCGATCTCGAGGGTTCCGCTCAGATCCGGATCAGTCGCCGCCGCGAGCGCGGTGAAGGAAGTCGTGTCGATCGCCGTGATGATGTCGGCGATGCCATGGGCGAGGTCGGCGCCGTAGTCGGACAACCGTGCGGTGACCGTGATCACGCCGCCGGCCTCCATGGCGGTCGGCATGGCCACATTTGCGTTGACCAGCTTGAAGAGCGTTCCGTTCGAGGCCGCGCCGTTTGCGTCCGCGGTCAAGTTCAGGTCATTGACAGCCCCGCCTATCAATCCGGAAATCTCCAGGACACCGGTCGCCTTGGCCGCATCGGAGCCGCCCGCGGTCACATCGCTGATCACCGTGACAAAGTCGCCGGTTCCCGCCCCATAGTCGGCTCCACCCGAGACCGTGAACGGCCGCGTCGCGGCGGTGTATTCCGTGGCGGTGAGGTTCATTTTGGTGTGGTTGTTCACTGCATCCAAAACGGTCGCCGCTGTCGTGTTCGTCAGGCTGACATTGATGGCCAGGATCTTGGTGGCGTCAAAGTAGCGCGCCTCGGCGACGTTTGTCGTGAAGGTTCCGTCATCGAAGATCTGGACGATGACGCCGTTGAAGGCCGCGCCGTCGACGCGCGCAGTGAAGATCAGGTCGTTGAGGACGCCTGGCGAGACGATCTCTACCGCGGCCTTGGCGTTGTCCGCGCCGCCGGAGCTCACCGTGGTCAATTCGTTCCAGCCAATCCGCACCTCGGCGAAGTTGGAATGAATCGCGTCGAGATCGGCCTTGCTGAGGTCCAGCGAGTTGGAGCTAACGCCGGCGGCGGTACCGAGGTTGATCGGAATCACGTGTGAATTCGGCCGGAGGGTGATGACGCTGGTCATGTCAGCGCTGGTCACCGATCCGACGCCGCCCTTGAAGTTGATCTCATTGGCGGTAAGCAGGATGTTGTTGCCTGCGGCGACGGCAACGGTGGAGTCGAAGCTCAGATCGGCGGTGGTGATGTCGTAGGAATCCGCGGTGACCGCGCCCTTGAACACCGTGGTGGTTCCGGCGTTCTGAATCATCGCGCCGCCAATATTGGCCGTGCCGCTGAACAGGACATTGGCGGCGGTCGTCACCCGCAGGTCGCCGGCCGTGGTCAGGTTCTGCTTGAAGGTGACGGAACCGTTGACGCCAGTGGTTTCGAGAACCATCGCATTGGTTCCCGTCTGGGTCACATTACCCTCGAAAACGATGTTGGACTCGGTGGCGAAATCAAGTTCGCCCACGGTCACATCGCCGACGGGGCCGCCGACGGTCAACGGGACGCCCAAATCGGTGACGCCGGTGGTCCGGATGATCCGGAACTTGCCGCGCACGTTGACGCTGCCGTGGATGGCGACCTCGCCGGCGGAGATGATGGTCAGGTTCTCCAGCGGTTCAACGCCGCCGATATCGCCCTTGATCACCAGGTTGCCGGAGCCGGCGATGATGGTGAGACTTTCCTTCAAACCGCTGCCGTCGGCTGTGCCGTCCAGACGTCCCTCGATGGTGATGTCACCGCCCAAAGGACCGGTGCTGACCACGACATCCTTGCCGGCGCCGACACGGACGCTGTCGTTGAACAGCTTGTCGTCGCCGTTGGTATAGACATCGGCGTCCAGCACGGTGGTGGCGAAGGCCCCGATGAACCGGATACGCGCGTCGGCGATCGTGCTGAACGTGCCGACCACATTCATGCCGCCGGGCGACTTCGGCGCGCGGATGGTCACGGAGTCGCGGAACGCGTAGGTTCCGATCTCGACCTTGTGGCGGCCATCGCTGCGGCCGATGGTGATGCCATCGAACTCACCGGTCAGGCTTCCGGCAAAGCCGTCGATGATGTAATCGAGTTCGGATGCCTTGAGGTGCAGGATGCTGTCCTGCACGAGGTCCTGATCGCTCAGGGCGGTGTAGGCGTCGTCGGCCAGTCCGATCTTCGAGAGCTCATCAACCGGCTGGATCAGGAGCGTGCCACGGTTGAGGTCGTTGCCCTCGGTTGCCCCCTCGTTCCAGAGATACCAACTGCGCAACGGCGCCTGGATATCGATGAGTTGAGTCGTGAGGGTGATGTCACCGCCACCCGCTTCGATGCCGACAGCGCCGGTGTTCGCCACCGCCAACTGGCCGCCGAGGTTCAGGATGGAAACGTCGCCACCCAGGGTGCGAATGCCGGAATCGGTTTCGGCTTGGTCGTAGCCCGCGATATCGCCGTCGATGTCCACGTTACCGATTGACGTTCCGTCCAATTCAACCAGATAGACGCCGGCCGCATTGGCATTCGTCCCATCGGTTATGACTTCTAAGACATCGCTGTCGATCACCACCGGATGATCCGGTTGACCGACCCCGGCGTCATGCAGGATTCTCAGGTTGTCGGCATCGAGCACGATCGGGCTGCCCGATCCATGGTCGAGCGACTCCGGCTGAACAACGCGGAGGATCTGTGAGAGATCCAGCAGCAGGCCCGCCGCGCGAATGGAATCATTGAGCTGCAGGTTGCCGGTGCGGATCACAAAGTCGCCGGCAAACTCGAGTCGCTCATCAACGGTCACCTGCCCGTCAATCGCCACGATCTCCAGGGCGTCAAATCCGACATACTGTATCGGCGTCCGGGATCCGGGCGTCAGGTAGTCCGGCCGGAGCGTCAACGCGGAGCCGGGCAGGTTGACGTTGAAGCGATGCAGGGCCGCCGCGGCGGGATCGGCAATGAAGTTCTCGATGCGCGCGCCTGCGTGACTGAGGGTGTTCAGGCCGTCGGTGATCGTGATGTTGGCGGTCAAGGTCACCGTAACCTGCAGGTTGGCGAGGCTCGGATCGGCGAGATTGATGGTGTCGTCGCCCTCGTCCGGCAGTTCCACGATGGTGTCGTCGCCCCAACCGGCCTTCAGGATGAAGGTGTCGTTGCCCGTGCCGCCAACCAAGGTGTCGGCGGCGGCCGTGCTGACAAGCGTATCGTCGCCGGTGCCGCCATCCAGTTTGTTGTTGACCGAGGCGTCACTCGATCCGATCAGGTAATCATTGCCATCGCCGCCGAAGGCGATCACCGGCACATCGACGCTGGGATCGATGATGAGTCGATCGTCTCCCCCGCCGCCGTCGAAGTAGAAAGCGGCCGCTCCCGAGAATTCCTCGACCTTCTGCGTGACGCCGTCGATCAGGAAGGTCACCTGATAGTCGCCGTTCATGAGCTTCTCGATCTGGAACTGTTCACCCACATCGGCGGCGCCGTTGGAGTCCAGACGATAGGCGGCGTTGTTGCCGGCGCTAAGAATGACGGTGTTGGCGAGCAGTGCGGTTTCCGTTCCGTCGGACGATGTCACGGTCTTACCCCCGCCGATCTGGTTGCCAAGACGGTTGCCGCCAATCGCTGGCGTAACGTCGTTCACACTGAGGAACATCAGGCGGTTCAGCCCGGTAAGAATATTGAAGTAATCCGTGCTGGCGAAGGCGGTGTTGTCGAGGCTCAGGGCGCGCAAGGTGGCGCGGATCTGGCCGTCGGCGAGCCTGGAGATATTACCGCCAACAACCTTCTGGGTCATGGAGCCACCCGCGGCGTCCCAGTCGCCCAAGTCGTCGATTGCGTCGGCCACCTGCTTGGTTGTCGACGAACCGTCGGCGTAAACGCGGATGGTAATCACGTAATCCCCGGCCGACCCCGTCTGGGTCGCCGAGATCATGCCCGTGGTGAGATCCGGGAGGATCACGATTGTGGCGCCGTTGTAGTCGGTTCCGTTTGCGGCCGCGGTCACGTCGATTAAGACGCCGTCGCCAAAGGAGATGGAGGTTGACGCCTTGGTTCCCACAGAGCCGCCGCTGGTCGGATCGTTCGCGCGATATTGATCAATTCCCAGGTGGCGCAGGTTCTTCATTCCGACCGAGGCGCCGGTCACGGCATCCAAGGCCGGGATCAGCTCATCCAGGTTGGTGACGGGATTCCCGCTAAGGTTCAAGGTTTCGAGGTTGCTGGCGAAGCGCAGTCCGCGTAGGTCGCCGATCCCGAGGTTGGCGGCGTTCAACTGCGTGAGGATGAACAACTCGCTGGCGAAGAGTCGGCCATGGGTAACGAGGTTGCCGTCGAAGCCGGTGGTGGTCGCGATATCCAGCGCCCGCGCCAAAGCCGCGCGCAGCCCTGCATCGAAGATGTAGACCTCCGGATCGATCGGCCGCGGCTGTATCACTGAGAATTCAGACTGATTCGGATCCACCCTGTTCTCGCCAACTCCGCGATCGCGAATTTCATAGGGTTCTCCAATGAAGAAGTCTTCGCCGCTGCCGCCGTACAGGTAGTCGCGGTCGCCATTGCCGATGATAATATCGGCGCCTTCGCCGCCCGTGATGGAATCGCGATCGGACTGCGAGTGGGCGGCGCCGGCGAACGGAGCCCAAGTGTCGATGTTGTAGAAGAGGTTTCCGTTCAGCACGCCCGCGCGGCGGAGTTCCGAGCCGCCGGTGCGGTAATAGAGCGCGCCGCCGGAGGCGGTCAGTTGATCGACCGCCGTGCCGGAATGGAACTGGGTGGCAACCTCACTGGTGGCGGTGACGCGCTGGATCTCGGAACTGCCCACCTGGGCATAGAGGGTGTTGTCGACGACGGTCAGGTTTCCGATGCCGGTCGGCGAGCTGTCGGCCAGCAGGAGTTTGGCGGTGTATTGCTCGGTGTTGTCGAGAATTCGCCACAGTTGGGATCCGCCGGCGCTGTCCTGGGCCGACAGGAACAGCACGCCGTCGATCCGCGCGGTGCGTTCGGTCGTGCGGCTGCCGATGGTCACATACGTGGTGGTTTCCATGGCCGCCAACTCATTGACGGGCCCGCCAAAGCTGCGGAGGTAGCGCGTGAGCTGGGAGCCGTCCGCTGCGACATAACTCACCCAAAGATCCGAATTCATCGGCCGTTCCGGGGTCGGCCGGTTGATCACCAGGTAGATCCGCTCGCCAACGCCCAAGACCTTGTCGACCGCTCCCGGCAGCGAGCTGACCTGACTGTAGGTGATGTTGCCGAGCGCATCCGTCGAGGAGCGCCAGAGGCTCGGAGCCTTCGCGTTGTTGCCTACGAAGTAGAGGTCGCCATTGACGTTGGTGAGATGGCTGACAGCTCCGGACGGCGAGGTCGTGACCCGCTGGGCGGTGTCCTCGATCGCACGCCACAATTCGGCCGTGCCGCCATTGTTGACGGAGAAGTAGAACGTGGCGCGGGTGATTGTGACCGTATGGGCGTCGCCGAGCGTCCAGCTTCCCACCTCCGGCACGAGATTCGCCATCCGGACAGCTCCTTTGCCGTCGTTCTCCACCTCGTCGTATTTGTCGAGTTCCGCGGAGAAACCAGGCACGGCAAACAGCGTCGCCACGACCTCATTGGCCGTTGTCACGCCGCCCTGAATATCAACCGTCAGGATCTTGTTCGTGTCGTCATACTTGGCCGTTGCCAAGCCGGTGGAGATCGCGCCGGTGTCGATGATGTTCACCCTGACCACGTTGTCAGCCATGCCGCCGACCAGACGGTCGCTGCTAAACAAGAGGTCATTGTTCGCGCCGGGGATCACGAGCCTCGCGGTGGAGGCCACGCCGCGCACGCCCGCGGTCCGCGTGAGCATCCCTTCATCCGCGATCGCCACTGTTCCCGCGCCGCTCTCGTCCGTGACGAGCGCGGCGTTCCAATCGTCCAGATCGTTCACCGCGGCGACGATTGCGGAAGCGGTCGTCGTATCATTGAAGCGGACAACAATCGTGCGACTGACAACGGCGCCGTTCTGGTCGGTGACCACCACGTGATCCGCAACCGCTTCTCCCGCCGCCAGATTGTCATCATCGACGAAGTCGAGCAGGGCGCCGTCCCAATCCGGACCGTCGACGACGGCGCGAATGACGAAATCGTTGTCGGCGCCCGCGGGCGAGACGGCGATGGAGGAGTAGACCGCGTCTTCGCCGCCGGTCAGCAGCCCGGTCGTCACCCCGTCCCTCGGCAACGTTCCATTCGAGTCCAGATCAACGGTGAATCCGAAGAGCGAATTCACCGCGGCCGCGATATCCTGGGTCTCCACCGTGTCGATATTCGCGACCACGGTCAGCGTTCCATTGGCGAAAGTCGCAACCACATTGGTGTCCACGGTCGCGGAGACGTGCATGAGACTGGGATCGTGCACGAGGCGGATCTTGAACTGATCGTCGACCGAAAGGAGGTCCGCCGCCCCGGGCAGCCCAACGATCAGGCGCGTTCCCGCGGCCGTTCCATCGGTCTGCCAGAGGAAGACCGAGGCGCCCTGATTGACCGTGAAGTAGAGCAGGCCGTTGGCGGCGCCGAGCAGATCGGGCGTATCGGTGTTCACCGGAAGCTCCTTGACCAGCGTGCCCGATGTGCCGTCCTGGTTGGCGGCGGCGTCAAGTTTCGTGCGCCAGAGCTCGACGCGGTTCGAAGCGCCGTTGTCAACCAGGTAGTAGACGAAACCGCCGATGTTGGCGGCGCCCGAGCCAGGCTGCGCGCCGGGGAACATGTCCGCCGCCGAGGTCTGCATGACCGCGCCGCCGTCGGTGTAATACAACAGACTCGAGGACGGAATGCCCTGCGTGAAGTAGAGCCGGTCGCCCACGGCCTCGAAGTTCGCGGCGTCGGCCAGGGTAGCCGTCAGCATGGTCACCGCGCCGCTGAAGACGGGTTTCGAGTAGGAGGGCGTTCCGACAAGCGCGGAAGTAGCGGTCTCGTCCATGCCGGTCTCAAACAAGGCCGCGCCACGCAGCGAGCGTCCGGAAGCATCCACGATGTCCAACTGGTTATTGGCGGCGTCCCAGGTCGCGTCCAGCGTCAGAGCCGTCAACGCTGCGTCCAGGACCGCGGCCAAGGACGTCCCATTCATGGCCGTGATGCCTGTGAGGTTGATGGCGCCGGTCGGCGTTCCCGCAATGGTCAGGCGGAACGTCATCGTGGTCGCGATCTTGGTCGGATCGACGGAGACCTCAAACCTGGCGTTGTTGGTGGAGGTCGCCGCGTTCAGATCCTCGTTGGCGGTCCAAAGCTCGTTGCCGATGGTGAAGTAGAGGCGCGCGCCCGCCACCGTCAGATTCGCCGGATCGACACCCACGGAAAGATCGCCCAGCTTCACGGCGACGCCGTCCAGCACGCGCCAGAGTTCCCGCGCGGCTCCGTTGGTCCGGAAGAAGTGCAGGACTCCGTTGACATCGGTCAGTTTGGAGGCGTTGGCGCCGACGCTGCCGCCCGCGGCGTCCATCACCTCGAGGGCGACCGTGCCGCTGGTGCGCCAAAGCTTCCCGCCGGAGAGGAAGTGCAGCGTGCCGGCGACATCGACCACCTCGGTCGGCGAGGCGAGCGCGAAGCCCTGATCGTCGGCCACCGACGAGCTGCCCATTGCCGCGGACGGATCGTAGACGCGGATGAAGTAGGTTCCTCCCTCAAGGTTGCGGAGATCGATCAGGGTTTCCCCCTGGAGGAAGCGACGCCCCTCGTTGGTGTAGACATCGGCCAGCACGCCGCTCTGCTGTTCCAGCGTAATCTCCAGCACGCTGCCCGTATCACGACTTCCCGTGAAGTCCTGAATCTGGAAGCCCTCCGCGGTCGTGGCCTCGATGCGGACCGTCATGCGCGTCCATCCACGTTCGAAGAAGTCGCGCATGGCCCCGGTGAGATTGATTTCCGAGGTTGTACCATCCGAGTCGAAGGAATAGAGCGTCGCCGCCGTTCCGTCAGCCGGCGTCACCACCCCATCGCCTTCTCCATTAAGAATATGAACGACGAACGGGGCCAGCAGACCGCCGCCAAAGTCCTCCAGCAGCTTGGTTGTGCGGTCGGTGGCGGACGGAGTCGGATCGCTGCGATGAAGCGCTGCGACGATGGCCGGGTTGTTTACATCGTCGGCGCCGAAGTAGATCTTGTCCGCCAGCGCGGCCAAGGCCGTGACGTTGTCGACGCCGACCGCGGTGTCATTATTGTCTTCAACGGTCAACTGCTTGGTCGTGGTCGTGTCCGTCACCCAGAGTTGGCCGTTCTTCACATAGAACAGGGCGTCGCCGGCCGGGGTCAGTCGCTCGAACTCTCCGGCAAAGCTGTCACGCTCGTTCAGCGTGGATGTGCCGTCGTAGTGATAGATCTTGCGGTCGCCGGAGGTCTTCACCTTGAGATACAGCTTGCCGTTCACATTGAACATCTTCTCGACCGAGGTCTGGGCGCCGGAAAGCGCAGTTCCGACATCCACAAGCGTCCGGTTGTCGATGACGCCGGTAGTCGACCAGAGCTGCTTGCCGCCGTTGGAGGTGAAGTAGACCTTGCTGGCGCCCGTCACCGTGAAGTTCTCGAGCATGGTGACGGTGATGTCCGGATCGGGGTCAGCGGCGAGGTCGGCCCCATCGATCAATCGATCGACCTCGAGGCCGTTGCCGGTGGTAATAAACACGTCGTCGGCCACCGAGAAAATCAGCTTGTCCCCAAAGGCGGTGAGATTCTTCGGACCGGTCACAATGCCCTGACCGGTGATCAGATCCTCAGAGGTTCCGGTCGTCGACACACGATACAGCCCGAGCGTCCCATCGTCTTCGGCCGTAAAGTAGGCGAAAGAACCGGAGACCAGCGCGCGCATCGGGTTGCTGTCATCGTTGCTGTCAGCGTCCACCTCGATCAGCGTCGCGGCGCTGGCGGAGGAGGAGCGGTAGAGTTCGACGCCGTCCGTGCCCGGAGCGTCCGCCTTGACCGCGGAGAACCAGGCGTTCGCGCCGTCGGCGGAAAAGTTGGACGCCTGTGCAAGCGCCTCGCCGCCGGACATGACCTGCGACAGCATGTTGCTCGTGCTGACCGTATAGACCGTGCGGGAATCGCCTCCGGCGCCATTCGCGCCGAGCAGAATGTAGAGGTGAGTTGTCGTCGCCCCGATGATCTCGATGTCAAAGTCGGAACTCGCGGTCTTCGCAGCGCCCAGATTCACCTTGTCTTCGGAGGAGCCATCGATGAACCAAAGCGTATCGCCCTCGTCCGGGCCGTTCGTCCTGGTGTTGTTCGCCACGAAGTAGTAGTCGCCGTTGAATGCGGCTCCATTCGTGTCGGCAAGGAGGTCGAGATCGGCCAGTCGATCGACCGTGACGCCCTCCTTCGCGTTAATGACCCCGGTGGTGTCGTTGGTCGCGCTGCCGTCGACAGTCGAGGTGTCGCCGCCAGTGGCGTTGTAGTCGGTCAGGTTGTTCAGCGCCGTCTTGACCTCAGCCGTGGTGGAGGATCCATCCGAGCGAACCGTCACGGTGATGACGTAGGCTCCGGCGCCGGCCGTCTTGTCAATGCTTGCGGCCGCCGTGCCGCTGGTGAGCGAGGGGTCGATCACGACATCGACGCCATCGAACTGAGCTCCGGCCAGCGCCGCGGTCAGGGTGATGGCGTCGCCGGCCAGAGTGAACGAATTCCCGGAATCGATGTCGGCGAACAGCAGTGAATCAACGGCGTCCTCGGCGCTGAGCTTCCCGTCCGCATTGACGGCCTGAATGATGTCCTTGGCCAGCGTCACGCCCGAAACGAACGCGATCTCATAGACCGATCCCGACTTGGTCACGCTCACCATGCCGTCCGCGCTGCGCACATACTCGATCGTGAAGGCGCCGGTTCCGGACGCCAACTGATAGCGGATCGCATTGTTGCCATCCGGCGCGTTCATGACCACGGCCCCCGAAGCGGCGGCGGTGGCGCCGGTCGCCGTGGCCATGGCGGTGTGAATGGTTCCCGTTCCCGTGTTGGTCGCCACAAAGATGTTGTTGGAACCGACGGCCGCCGTGGTCGTTGAGTAGGTCAACAAATTCGTGGCCGCGTCGCGCAGGCCTTCAATCGCCGCCTTCACCTTGGCGGCGGTGGTGACGCCGTTCTTGATGTTGATCACCAGCGTCGCGGCGGTCTTGTTATACGTGGCCGTCGCATTGTTGTTGGTGATGGTCCCGTCATCGACGAACTTCACGTTGATGGAGGCCTCCAGCGCCAGGCTGGTCGTCTCGTTGGTCAGCTTGACGTCCTGAGCGGTGATGGCGACGTCGTTGGCGGTAGCGCCGCCCGGCTTCAGCGTGCCCGTCGCCGGAGCTCCGGTCTTGTTGCTGGCTCCGAGCTCCGTGATTTTCTCGACGGTCTTCAGCGACGCCGTGGCCATCTTGAAGTCATCGCCATTGGTCCGGGTGATGGTCAACTTGTCCGCGGTCGCATTGTATGACGCAGTGATGGCGGAATTCATTGTCAGAATCGCGGCAACACTGGCGCCGCCGGTCAAACCTGTGAGGGTGGTTTCCGAGATATCAATCACAATGTCGGAAGGCGCGGAAGCGCCGCCCGGAGGAGGCGCGGGCACGGGCGGATCGATCTCGATGTGGAACAGCATTTGTCCGGTGGCCAAGGCCGCCACCTGCGCGTCGGTCAGGTCGAACACGGCCGTTGCCGCCGTCGCCGCCGCGCCCATGTTGTCGTAAGTGGACGCGGTGATCGCCTCCGGAGCTTGGACGGCGGCGCTCGACAAAGTCGATGCGGGGGCGGCATCCGTAATGGTGAGCTGATTCATCATCATGTCCCACGACGCCATCAAGCCGTCGGTCATGAACATGCCGTTCATGCCGAGCGTCATGGCGAGGCTGCTGCCGTCCCCGGGTGTGACACCGGTCAGCACATAGCTCTTCACGGGATTCATGCCGATCTTCAGTTGGACGGTCATGTTCGCGGCGATCCTGGTTGGATCAATGGTTAGAACCGCGGTGGCTGCGGTCATCATGTCGCCGGCGTTGTAAGTATCGGCGGTCATGGCGGTCGCGGCCCGCAATGAAGCCATGCTCAGGTCCCTGCGTTGATGGTCTTCAATGACCAACTTGCCGGCGTCAACCTTGGCGAACAGACCGGAGCCGTTTTCATCAAACGCCATGTCCGCATTGAGCTTGGTCGCCACCGAGTCCAGGTCGGTGACGCCGGTCAAGGTGTAGTTCGAAACAGCATCGGTTCCGATCTTGATGCTGAACACCATGGTCGGCGCCAGCGCGGCGGAATCGACGGTCAGGGTCACCTTGTCGGGCGTGGCGTCCGTTCCGTTGGCCACGGCCACGGAGTTGTCAACCTCGGCGCCCTCCTTGATGAGGGCGATGGCGCTGAAGTCGTCCACACCATCGTCCGTGATGGTCAGTTTCTTGGTTCCGTCGTCCCAGGTCGCCGTAAGCCTCGGATTGCCCCCCATGAACGTCGCGTGCGTTTCTAGCGCGGTCTTGACGCCGGCCCCGGTGGTGACGGAGGTAAGATCGATCGGCCCGACCGTCGTGGAGCCGATGGTGAACTTGATGCTCAGCAGCTTGGCGGCATCGGCATCGGAGATGGTGAACTGGATATTGGACGCGACCCCGGCGGCGAGGTTGAGCGAGGCGTTGTTGGTTCCGCTGGAGTCATCGATGTCGTGAATGACGCCTGTTCCGTCAGGGGCGGTCACACTCGCGATCATGAAACGCTGGTCGCTGGCAGGCCAGTTGGCGGCCGTATTGACGATCGTCCGGAGCGCGTTCGCGGTAGTGAAGCCGTTCTGAATGTTCAGCGTGACGCGGCTGTTCGTTCCGTTGGAGGTCGAGCCCGTCTTCGTGGCGTCGTCGGTCTTCTGCTTCACGTTGGACGAGGAGAGTCCGAAGTAGGTCCTGAATTCATGATTGGCGGCCAGATCCCGGTTCACTGCCGCGATGATCGTGGACATCTTGGTTTTGGAGCCATGTTTCACGACAACGGTCAGATTGCCGCCAGCCAAGGTTCCCATTGTAGCCGTTTGATCCACCAATGCGGTGTCATTCGAGATGTTTGCAGCGTCCTTCACGGTCTTGAACGTAACGCCGTTGTAGAGTTCGCCGGAGTAGGTGGCGGTGACCACGAGCGAGGCTCCACTGGTGAAGCTAAGCGTCTTGTTGGCCTTGACTCCCGCCGTATAGGTCAGGCGATCGGCTCCATCGCCGCTGCCTGGAACGGTCGTGTCGATAAAGACGAATTCGGTGTTGTTGTCGGCCGGGCCGGAGTTTAGGGCCGTGAAGGTCACATCATTGTTCGGGCCCGCAAACGAGACGGTCGCGGACGCGTTGCCGCCGCCGCCGCCGGCTCCGGCTGAGCTCTTCGCCAGATTGACGACTCCCGTGCCTTTCGCAGCCCCGTCTCCCTCCGCTGCAGTGATGGACCATCCCGCGGGCATCGAGGTCAGGGTCGCAAGCGCATTGGCGGTGGTCACACCCGCTTCAATGTGGATTACAAGGGTCGGATTCAAGCCGGCCGTGTAGACCACCGACTCGCTGCCCGAAGCCACATCATTGACCAGGCGCACCTCGACTCCGAGATACTCAGACGATGAGCCTGGCGCGGTGACCGTGAAGTCATTATTGGGCCCCGGAACAACGACCTTATATGAGGGGTTGGCGCCGATCAGCAGACGCGGATCACTGCCGGCAAGATCGCCATCGAAGACGTACCGCCCCTTCTGCGAAGGCGTGTCGTCGGCCGTGAAGATCAACACGCCGGCCTCCACGATCAGATCGATCGGATTGGAGCTGGTTGTTCCGGCGTGAATTTCCTTGAACCCGACGGCGTCGGTGTCGCCCCGCACGTAGTAGAGTTCCCTGCCGGTCGCCGTCTTGGTTCCGGCAAAGTAGATTTCACCGCCGAGGACCACCAGTCCCGCGGGATCATTCGGCGTTCCGGACACCTCGGTCGTGCCCCCTTGCGTGCCGTTGCTGCGCCAGAGCTTGGTCGTCGCACCGTCAGAAGTGGCGGTGAAGTAGAGCAGGCTGTCGAACACGGTCAGCTCGGCCGGGTTGGAGCCGTCCGCGCCAGCCCTGATATTCTTGACCACCGCGGCGTTGAGCCCGTCGACCCTGAACAGCTCGCTGCCGGTGTCGGTGGTCGTCGTCGCGAGATAGACCTTGTTCTTGTAGACTTGGACATCGGTGAAGGTCTGGATCGCGCCGCCGCCGCTGAAGGAGACCTGCTCCAGGGCATCCGACGCGGTCAACCGATAGAGTCCAACCGAGGTCCGACTCTCGGGAGTCCCGCTCCAAGCGGTGATGTAGACCGCCTTGGGATCATTGCCGGCCATGGCGACCTCGTGGAACTCGTAGAAGTCGGAGCCTCCAATGGTTCCGATCGAGCCCGAACTCGTCCCCGAGATCTTGAACAGGACGGTCTCACTCTGCGATTCACCGACATAATAGACGTCGCCATCGAAGGCGAACAACCCGCGCGGACGGTCGGCGCCGGAGGCGACGTCGCCTCGCACGAAAGTCACGTCGAGCTCATCGGCCCGGAAAAGCGCCGTTCCACCGTCATGATCCGCGACGAAATAAAGCGTATCGTTGGCGCCCTTGGTCAACTCGGCGGGATCGACGAC
Organism: uncultured Verrucomicrobiota bacterium; assembly: GCA_964519245.1. Classification (GTDB taxonomy): domain Bacteria; phylum Verrucomicrobiota; class Verrucomicrobiia; order Limisphaerales; family JAYPEY01; genus JAYPEY01. The sequence goes on along the minus strand of CAZFLK010000012.1, from coordinate 17,364 downwards.
CGGCGAGCCGGCTCCGGCCGGTGTGGGGACCTGCTGCATGCCGACGCCGCTGGTGAACCAGAGCCGGTCGTTGTCGTCGCCGGCGACGACCTCGACCAGGTAGAGGCTGTTGCCAATGCCCGTGAGGTTTGCGGCGTCGCCGTTCACCAAGGTGTCGATCGGGCTGAAGCTGGAGCCGCCCGTCCGCCAGATCTCGCGGTCCTTTATGACGAAGTAGGCAAAGTCGCCGTCGCCGGCCAACTGCTTCGGCTGGTCGGACAGCCCACCGATCAGGCGTGTGCCCGAAGGCGTTCCGTCAGAGACATACATCTGATACGGCTGGGCGGCGGCCGTGTCGTTGCCGACAAGGAAGAGCTGTGAACCGACGACAGCGATATCGACCAGATTCGTGGGCAGCGAGTCCTGCGCCGAGGCCGCGGACTTCAGGAACAGTTTCACGCTCTCCAGAGCCTCCGGATCGTCGAGATACTGAAGATACGGCGAGAGATCGAATTCGGCGATGCCGACGCGCTGGGCGAAGGTGTTGACAAAGGCGCTGGACGGGACGGTCTTGTCCGTGATCGCGGCGTTGTCCGGGCCGTTGTAGGTGAACTCGAACACCGCATCGCCGCCAACCTGGAAGTACTCGACCTTGACCTTGTAAGCCGTGTCCGCATCCAGCATGTGCGACGCCGAGGTCACCTCCAAGGCCGCCTGTATCCCATCATTGTTCACGATCAACTCGTTCGCTTGGAAGGTCCCGTCTTTGTCGAGATCGAGGTAGAGTCGACTGCCGTCGTCGGAGTTCAGCGTGAAGTCGTATGCGCCGCCCGTCGTGATCTGGAGGTAGCCTTCGTAGCGGACGGCATATTGGTTGCTTCGCTGGGCAACCGAGAGATCGACCTGCGTCGCGGCCCCCGCCTTGACCTCCGTTCCGGCCGCGAAGGCGGCGTCGAGAGTCGTCGGCAGATCGATTGTCGTGTAGGTGTAGGGCACCGCGACCCAGCGCGGCGGACTCTGGAAGGTGTCGTAACTCCAATAATAGGAGGTCACCTGCCGCGCCGCGCCCTCGAATTCGTAGTAGGTGTAGGCCAATCCCAAGGCGCTGCGAATCTCCAGCGTTTCGCCGTCGGGCAGCAGGGTGATGGTCGGGTCCTCGCCCGCCAACATGCCAGAGTCGACTGGCGCCAGAGCCCTGGTCTCGCGGTCCACGAACACGGGATCGAGACGGATGTAATCGCCGGCCGTGCCATCACCGAGGGTGGTGAAGCGATACCAACGTTCGGTTTCGCCGGACATCAGCGCATAACGCGTGTCATCCGGGAAGCCGTCGCCGTCGAGGTCGGAGTCCTGGAAGATCGAAGGCCGGCCGGTTCCGAGGTTGACCAGGAAGTCGCCGCTGCCGCTGATCGTGCGGTTGGTAAGGATCGCGTAAGCCTGCGGAATCTCGAACAACGCGTGGTCGCCATACATCACATGTAAGCGACCGGCGTCCACCTTGACATTGCCGCTGACGAAGCCTTCGGAGTATTCGGCGCCGACGATCAGGTCATGGACGCGGTCGCCATCGAGATCAACGCCGGCCGCCGGCGACAGGACGCCGAGCTGGTCGTGCTCATCGGCGCCCTCAACGATGAAGCCGGCGTCGGCGAGCGTGAGATCGCTGCCCTTGCTCATGATGGAGAAGAAGATGTAGGCCGCGCCGCGTTCCTGCTGACTGAGGACGACCGACGGATTGAGTTCATTGGAGTAGTCCGTGGTCTGGAGGGCCGAGGCTTGGGTCACGACGAGGTCCATCTGACCGTCCGCGTTGAAGTCGCCGGCGGTGGCGGAAAGATTGCCGATGAGCGTCGTGGCGCCAAAGGCCTCGGCGGCGAGTTGACGAATCTTGAAGCTCGCGGCCGAGTCGGTCAGGCGCACAATTGAGCCCTCGGCGCCATACTTCGAAGTTCCGAGGAACACCAGCAAGCCGCCTTGGGCAAGGAAGTTGTCCTCGCGGGTGCGGCTCAAGGCAAAGTCGTCGAAACCATCGCCGTTCAGATCGCCGAGGGCGTAGGCGCCGCCGCCGAGCGACGTTCCGGACACCAGCGCGCCTCCATCGCGAATCAACTGAAGGGCGGCCGGCGCCGCGACTTCCTGGCCGGGCAGGATGAATGTCGTGGCGGTGGTGGGCGGATCCGTCGGCGTCGGATTCGGATGATCGTAGCGCGTGAGGCTGAAGGCGAGATCCTCCAACCCGTCGCCGTTGACGTCGCCGATGGCGGTCGTGTCCAGATCTTCGGGCGCGAAGGCGAATTCGAGATCCCAGCTCTTGAGTGTTCCGGTGAGGCTTGTGCCGACCTCGTCGTAGATTCGCAAATGCCACTCGCCATTGACATCCTCGCCCTGGAAGGCGCTGAGGGACTGCTTCGGCGAGAAGACGCCGGTGTAGGGCGCTGCGCCTCCGGACAAGGCCGAGGCTCCATCGTTGAACTCGATGTTGCTCAGGTTGGCGCCGCTCAGATCGTCCTGCTGGACCAGATCCACCGTCGTGCCCTCGGGTGAGTAGAGTTCAAGGCGCAGGTTGGCGAGGGTCGGGTAATCCAGCGACACGCGGACATTCACATCCGAGACCGTGCCCGGCGCTCCATTCACGTCGAGACGCGCCACTGACGGATTCGTGGTGATGTTCAGTCTCCAGTTGTCGAGGGTGCCGCTGTAATCGCCGGCCTCGTTCTTGATTTCGAGTGTCCAGACACCGTTCGGATCCAGGCCGCGGAGGCTATTGAGCGTCCCGGAGTCCGGTTTGACGATCATGGAGAACGGGGTGTTGTTCTCCAGGGCGACGCCGTCCTCCTGGCTGAAGGTGATGCCGGAGAAGTTGGCGCCGTCGCGACTCGCGCTGCCATTGACGAGATTGACCGTGCGGCTTGCCGGCATGCCCGCCTGGTCCTTGCCATCGTAGTTCAGGATGAATTCCAGATCGCCGACATCCGGGTGGGTGACATTGAGGACGACATCCACATCGTTGATCTCGCCCACGAGGGTATCGGTCGTGATGACCGAACTGATGGTGTCGTCGGTCTTGGCCAGAGCCTCCCAGAAGTAGAGGAAGCCGGCGGACTCAGTCTTGCTGGAAAGTTTCAGTTGCCAGTCGCCCGTCCAATCAAGGTTGGACATCGCGTCAAAGGCATTGACCTTTCCGATCTCCGTATTCCATGCGGCGGCGCTGTCAACGGGTCGAACGGATTCATAATAGGGCAGGTAATCGGCCGCGCTGAAGTCGCCCACGGTGTCGAACCAGTTGTACCAGACCCAGTTGCCGGCGAGATCGCCAAAGTCAAACAGGGTGAAACTTGCCACCTCCGTCGTGGTCATTCCACTCGTGCGAGGAACGACCACCTCCGCTTTCAGATCGGCCAAGTTGGGATGATAGAGCGCCACCCGGAAATCGACGTCGGTCAGGTTGCCGGTCCGGGCGTTGGCTCCAAGATTCAGCGTATTGGTTGTCACTGCCGCTGCGGGCTCCGCCTTGACGACCAACTGCCAGTCGACGAGCGCGCCCTGGTCGGCTCCGGCGTTATCCGTGATGCTCAGCGTCCAGTTGCCGTTCGGGTTCGTCGCGCTCCCCGCCGTCGTCGCTCCGTCCAAATTGTCAAAAGCGGAGAGGCTGGTGTATGGAATGAACTTTGAGGCGGACGGGATTGAGGCAAACGGGGCCACGCCGTTTCCGATGTAGGTCGGCGCCTCATCGTCGAAGGTCGTAAAGACCGTGCTTGCGCCCGTCCCCGTTCCCAGATTGTCACCGCCGCCGCCGTGGCGGTTGAACAAAGTGATGGAAGGACCGCCGTTCGGCGCGCTCAGGACAATGGTCAGGTCGCCGTCAAAGGTATGATTCAGCCGGATCCGGACATCCACGTCGAAGACCTTGCCGGCAATGCCGCTAACCGGCACGGTCGTGGAAGCGGTCGAATAGTCTGAGATCGCGGTGGTTCCAGCGCCCGCCATCGTATTGGTGGTCTGGTAGGGATCGCCCGCCGCCCTGACCAGGAAGCCAAAGGCCTGAGTGACGGGATTGACTCCATCGATCGAAATATAGGGATAGGCCCTGCCCGTCGAGGTCGGAATCAGACCGGACTGGCGGTTGTTCTCCGCACCCTGTCCGGAGTTCGGAATGCTCTGGTTGATTGTTCCTGAGCTGAATGTCGAGGTGAACAATTCCAGATCGACGCGTTTGGCGCCACTGGAGGAGTTGATGGCCATGGCCTGGTCCTGACCGTAGACATGCGGCGCGGCGCTCAGATCGGCGCCGCTGAAGATGTAGCCGTAGAGGGTCTCGTTCCGAGCGGTGTCGCCGACGATCACGATGTCGGAGTGGGCGACGTTGTTGGCCGGGTTGATGTCGCCGAGGAAGTTCAGGACGAGCAACTCGGCGTTGGCTCCGTCGATTTCCGCATTGCTGAGGACGATCTGACGCGTGTAGCGCGGATCCAGATCGGCAACCGCATTAACAACGCGCGGAACTTCGTGCAGCACACCGCCTGAGAAATAGGTGACGGTCGTGGTGGTCGTTCCGGCGTCGTAACGAACGAATGCGAGATCGGCAACGCCATCCGCGTTGATGTCGCCCATCTTTTCGGCGGGTCGACCGAAGGCGGCGAGGTCGAAGATGTGATCCGCGCGCTCCGTCACCTCGGACAGCCCGATGGTCTCGAACGGACCGAAGAAGAGATAGGCGCGCAGGCGGCCGTAGACGAGGAAGTCTTCGGCGTCGTCGCCATTGAAGTCACCGACCGGAATCAGGTTGGCGAGGCGCTCATTGCCGTCAACGCCCTCGATCACGAAGGCTTCATTGACATCCGGGTGGCTATTGACGCCGTTGGACCCGGAGATGTCGATGCCTTGGTAATTGTTGGCGTCCGGCGCCGACAGGACCGGCAGCGCAAGATCGAAGCGATAGAGACGCGGCAGAACAAACGCCGGCGTGGGCTGCGGGTTGAAATAGTCCTCCAGTTCCGCGCCATGATAGACGCGCAGCGTCGAGCCGAGTTGCTCGGCCAGGACCAGATCCGCATGACCGTCACCGGACTTCGCCGTTTGGGTGACGCCTGCAAAAGTCTCCATGGTCATACCGGAAGCCGTGCCATCGCCGCCGGTCGCGCTGTAGTCGGCCAGCGTATCCAATGCCATCGCCACCTCGGCGGTCGTGGTCGAGCCATCCATCAAGGTATGGACCGTGATGACATAGGCCGCCGGACCGCCGCTCTTGTTAATCGACACGGTCACGGGCCCGGAGCCGAGCGACGGATTGACCACGACGGTCACGTTCTCGTAAACCACCCCGGCATTGGTCGCTGTCAGAGTGATCATGTCGCCGGCAAGCGTGAACGTACCCGTGGCAACCACGCCGGACGGGACGTTGTTCACGTCGCCGACGAAGGCGAACAGACCCGCCGGGATCGAGGCTCCGGCCTCAGCCAGGTAATTCGGCTGGGAACGTTCGAAGACCAGGTTCGGGCTGGCGGAATCTATGCCCGTCATCGTTCCGAGATAAAGGATTCCGACGGAATGCACGAACTGTCCGCCGTTCTCGTCCAGTCGCGGAGTCCGCTCCAGTTTGACGGCCGCAACGTCGTCGAAACCGTCGTCATTGAAGTCGCCCGCATTGACGAGCTGGACGCCTGCTTCGATGGCGATGGCGTCATCCGGATCCATCGCCCTATTGACCGTCCGCCCCAACAGAACGAAGGAGCCGGTCTGGCTGGTGACACCGAAGTCCTGGATCGGACGACCGGTATCGAGATCCTTGTTGAGGTTGCCCAGCGCGACGATGGAATAGCCGTCCAGATCGGCTGTGTGATCGAACCTCATCTCAGCCGGCGAGGCGTCCAACGCCACGGTATTGCCTGTGAAGGCCTCGTTCGTGATGACATGCAGCCGGTCCGTCGTCTCATCGATGACGCCAAAGTCGTCATTGCCGTTGCCGTTGAAATCACCGACAGCCCCAAAGTCGCCCAGCGTCCCGCCACCCAGTGTGTAGCTGTCGGTCCAAGCGGTCAGGGTCTCAGCCGCCATCAAGGAGGCTCCGGACTTGAGATAGAGCGTGTTGTCGCGACTGACCGCGAGGTCGTCCTTGTTGTCGCCGTTAAGGTCGCCAACGATTGCGGCTGCGATTCTGCCCGTCGCCACGTCCGGCACATCCACGGTCACATCCGCGGCAGTGGCGAGGGCGACATTGGCGGCCCAGCCATCCGGCTGCGGCGTCGCGGGATCGTCGGCCCGGCCGTGCAACACGTAGACAGCGGCGGCAGCGCTGGCGCCGCCGTCGATCCGGGTAACCGCCACCACGATATCGTCGATATTGTCGCCGTTCACATCGCCGGGCTCACTGAAGTAACTGCGCAGCTTGGCGGTGTCGGCTCCGACCGATTCGCGCAGGACCGGCGCCGGCAGGGCGAGCGTGAAGTCCGAGTTATTCAGGAAGTAGGCGCTGGCCGTGTCGAACTTGTCATTGGCATTGAGGTCCTCGCCGACATCGAAGATCTCGTCGCCGTCGAAGTCCTCATCAATGTGGCCGCCGAGGTAGATGCGGATCTGGGTCGGCCCGGTTCCGAATATGTTGTCGCTGATGCCGGCGACGAAGTCCCCGAAGCCGTCGCCGTTGATGTCGCCGAGCGGAATGACAACCGGCCGGTAGGCGGCGAACTGCGAGTTGATGGTGAGGTTGGCGGCGGCCGGCGCGACTTCGATCGTCTTGCCGACGGCCTCACTGAACACGATCTTGTAGCCGCCCATCGCGGGGTTGCGACCCGCATTGGTATCCACGGGCAGGAAGCCCAGCACATTGGCAGCCGTTCCGGGATCCGCAGTGAAGGAGATGGAACCGGCGTCCACGCGGCTGATCACGATCTTGCCAAGCTCATTGTAGGCGAAGACCCGGTCGCCGATGTTCGCCGTGACGAAGGCGGCATTAACGTCGTCGACGAGGTCATCTAGCGTGGTGTTCCCGGCGTCGTCGGCGACGGTGATCACATGGGCGGCGCCGTCCAGGATCAGGGTGAACTTCGCGGTGTCGTCGTCGGCCTTGGACGGGTCCTGAATGCGTCCGTTTGACGGGCCGGCATCGACGGCCTTGACCTGCTGTGCGCGGAGGTTGACGACGTGGAGGAGGTAATACTCCGGCACACCGCTGAACTTCTCGACCGGAACGACGGACAAGGCCTCGCCGGCGTCCGTGTCCTGGGCCGCAAAGAGGAAGTAGCGGGTGTTCTCGAGCTTCGAAAGGTCGTCGAGGATCGGTCCACCGCCGCCGTTGTTGAACAGGTCGTTCTCAAAGGCGTCGTCGAACACGATGGAGATCATTTCCTGAGTCAGCCAGCCCTGGCCGGGCTCCAGCAACTGCTTGAGCGGCTCCGGTGTGCGGATCAGGTACCAATCGCCCGGGTCGCCCTCGTGGAAGGTCAGACCGTCGATTTCCAGACCCGCAGTCAGGTCGGGCAGGAAGGAGGCAAAATTGACGTCGTCATTCAGGCCATCGACGGCGTTGCGCGTGACAAATTCGAAGTCGTCCGGCTGAGAGGTTGAGTTGCCGGCGAGGAGATCCTTGCCGGGGCCGCCGTCGATCACGTCATCGCCCGGTCCGCCGGCCACGAAGTCATTGCCGTCGTTGCCGAAGATCAGGTCATCGAAGTGGCCGCCGAACAGCCGGTCGTTGCCCGGACCGCCATGAATCTCGAGATTGGAGATCACTCCACCCTGCTGCACATCGCCGGACTTGATGCCCCATTCCTCGTCCTGGTTGCGGAAGACATACTCAGCGTCGCCGCGGAACACATCGTTGCCAGAGCGCAGATCGATCACCGTGCGCTCAACCTCGTTGATTTGGTAGTAGGCGTAGGTCTGGGAGAACACGCGCCGCGCAACGCCCTCTTGCCCGGCGGCCAGGCCGAGAGCCGCGCCGTCGCCGAAAGCTCCACCGCTCGCAATCGCGAGTGTGTCATCCTTGGCAAGCTCACTGGTAACGAACACCAGACGGCCCTTGTCGGATCCGACGGCCAGGCGATCGGTCAGATCCTCCATCATTGTTGTATCCTGATTGGTCGCCTTCAGCATGGCCGTCTTGATGTCCTTGGCGAGATCGCCGGCGGAGTTGTTGACCGGCGCGCTCTGGCCCGCGGCATTGAAGCCGAGATCCGCCAGGTCCGCGGCGGTGGAGCCGAGCGCCAACCCGACGCTCAATTCATCCGCCTCGACGATGCCCTGCACACGGAACTCGAGGGCCATGCCGGCGTTGCCCACCGATCCGACGGTGACGCTCCCCGCCAGTTCGCTGGCATCGATCTGGCTACGGATCTGCGCGGCGTAATCGTCCGCGTCATCCACCGCGGCGGTGCCGGTGACGGTGACGGTCAATCGAGCGTTGGCGCCGAGGCTCAGGCGGAAGGTCCGGCTGACTCCGTTGTCGAGATCGACCACATTGCCGCCCGCGAGAACGCCGTCGCCCAGGTTCTTCGGAACGGTGACCGAGTAGTTCACACCGCCGAGGACGATTTCGAACGTGGTGTTGGAATCCAGACGTCCGTCCACACTGGTCGGGCTATTCTCGGCGACGAGCGAAGAACCGGGCAACGTCTCCTCGACCCATTCCTGGTTGGCGGTATCCCAAAGGAGCGTCGTAAATTCGTAGCGGTGCAGGATCCGGTTGTAGCGGATCGAGGCGAAGTCCGGAATCGGACGGCTCAGGTTGTCGAGGTCGCCGCCCTGATAGAAGACACGGTCGTCGCCATCGCCGCCGAACAGTCGATCCACGGTTGTCGGGATGAAAGTGGCGTCCGGGTTGTTGGTCAGGCTTGGCAGGTAGTCGGTGGTGATCTGGAAAGTGTCGTCACCGGGCCCGCCGAACAGGAGGTCGCTCTTCTGGGTATCGAGGCCGCCGGTGATCACGTCATTCCCGGGACCGCCGAAGATCCAATCCTCGCCACTGCCGCCCTGCAACCGGTCATGGCCGGTTCCGCCGAGGATGACGTCCTTGCGGACGGTGTTGACGGTGGCGGCCATGTTGATGGTCTGCGTTTCCTGAGCAGGTTCCTCGAGGATGAAATTCAGGCTGTAGATCGTCGGCACTTCGTTGGGCGAATCGATCTTGAGCAGATACGGCGTGTGGGCCTGCAAGCCGCTCAGGGAGATGGAGCTGTTGGACTGCCCCGAGAGGTTGAGAATCGTATAACCGTTGCCGCCGACGGCCGGGAAGAGCTCATAGCCGCCGCCCACATCATAGAGTTCGGCGGTGAAATCGGCCGCCATCGGGTCGGTCTTGATGGCGGCAATGATCTGCGCTGCGGTCGATGCTCCATCCTCAATCGAGAGCGTCAACTCCTTGGTTGTCGAGTTGTAGGAAGCCGTTTCATTGCCGGCGGTGACGATGCCGGTTTCGAAGATGATCTTCACTCCGTTGAACTGCGCTCCATTCGATGTCGCCCGCACGGTAAAGGCATTCTGAGGTCCGTTGGCATTGACCACACCCAGGGCCGCCGTTGAAGCGTCGCCGCCAGCCAAGCCGAGGTTGTCGTCCAGTTCGTCCGTATCAACGGCGCCGGAACCATCATTGTCGGCGACCTGCTTCACCCGCAGGTAGTAATCCCCCTTGGTCAGCGCATCGAGCGCGAGGCTGATGACCGGCCCATCTTCAAGGGTCGTTTGCGCGGAGGTCACGACCGCGCCGTCCTGGTCCAGAACGGCCAATTCCAGAAGCCCTTCAAAGCCGCCCTGGAGGAGACTGATCTTGTCGCCGGCCGCGGCGTCCGCCTCCAACTCGAAATGGAAGAAGTCTTCATCCATATCGGTGTGCAGGTTGAGATGTGTAATCCGCCCCAAGTCGCGCAGATCCGGCAGCAGATAGGCGTCGGCGATCGAGTTGTTGCCTGAGCCGTCAAGGTCCGGCCCGTCCGGACTGACGGCGACCGGGGTGACTGCGGCGTTGGCCGCCAACTGATTCAGGTCAAAGATCGAGATACCAAGGCCGTCGAGCGGCGAGGCGCTGGTCAGCTCAATGCGCGGCGCGCCACCGGGGATATGCCCCAACTGGAAGACGAAGTAATCCACGTCCGTAGCGCTGTCCATGGTCAGACCGGTCAGGTTGGTGTTGCGCGAGAGCACGTAGATCGCCTTGGCGGTCTGACCGTTGGCGAAGTGGAGCTGATCGATCATCGCGTTGCTCTCAGGGATCACCAGCGAGACGCTCGGATTCTGGATTGGCGCAATGGTGTAAAGGCGGATGCGGTTGTCGACGCGACCGGCCCGCAACGAGCTCTCCAGACCGGCCTCGTCGATGGCCGCGTTGAGGTCGTCGATCAGGTCGTCAATGGAGGCGTTGGCCTCGCCGTCCTCACCGTTGGTGGCGCTGGCCAAAACGGTGATGTTCACCGCCGCGCCGTTGTTCAGGCGCACGCCGAACTGAATGTCCGTCTGAATCTGGCCGTTGACCGGCGCGTCGCCCATGGCCAGCAGGATCGCCTGGCCGGCGATGTCCTCGTTCTTGAACTGCAACTGGTCGAGCGCGCCGGACGTGTCGTCGGCGTTAGCCGTGATCTGGATGGATACCACGTTGCCGCCAAGCGTGGGAATGATCGCCAATCGGCCGCCCATGGCGACGGCCTTGACCTGGGTCGCCAAATCCGCCGAGGTCAGCGCCGCATTCACGTCATCGACCAGATGCGCCAACGTCGAGTTGTCGCCGACACCGTTCAACCCATCGAAGGGCAGGCTCAGGGCGAAGACATCGTTGGAACCGTTGAACCCGAGGTTGAACTTCGCGACGTCGCCGCTGACCAGGCCGAGTTTCAATTCCGAGATGTCCGCGCGGCCGATCAGGGCTGCGGCGCCGAGCGCGGTGGCGAAGTCAGGAATATCGTTGCGGTGCGGCCGCTCGGCCACGTCGCTCAGGATTGCGTTGCCCGAGGTGAACTGGACCGTGTCGTCGCCGGGGCCGGCGTCGACCCAGACCGTCTTCTGCACGGTAGGCCCGACGTTGATCTGATCGTTTCCGCCCAGGGCGTCGACAATGATCGCGATGAAGTCGCCCTCCGGCGGCAGGAGGTTGTTCTCCATCTCCTGTTGCTGGTATTCGAGTTTCGCGGCGGCCATGGAATTACCGGAATCGACCGGTTCGCCCATTTCGGCCTGCATGCGCAATGCGCTGAAGTCGGTGTAGGCATCGACCGGATTCCAGATCGGGTTGCCGGCGTCGTCGGTGGCGTTGAAGTTCAACTTCACCTGGGCAGCGAAGGTGAAGTTGCCGTTGTTGTTCGTCAGACGGGTGATCAGATGCAGGTCCTGGAACAAGCCGGGCTCGGTGACGAAGTCAACATTGATGACATCGTCCGCGTTGGTGGCGCGGTAGTACCAGACCTTGTCGCTTTCCTTCGCGTATTCCTTCCAAGCATCGCCGGAGAGACCGCCATCGAGGGATTCAAATGTCGATCCGTCGGCGCGGTAGAGCGTATCGTTGCCGCCATTGCCGTAGAGGAAGTCCAGTCCGGTGCCGCCGAACAGGAGGTCGTCATTCGGGCTGCCGAGGTTGCGGTTCAGGCCGGTGTCGACCTCGGCGTAAAGGCCGTTGCCGTCGTGGTTGTAATACTGACCGGTGTCCTCGTTGAGGTAGACGCCGAACTTGGAAATCAGCTTGATGGATGTGGTCAACGAACGGAACAGGATGCGTCCGCCGCTGCTCTCAGCGCTCACCTGATCGGCCAGCGGCGATGCCGCAATCTTCAGGTTGATGTCGTCAACCAGATCATCGAGGGACGCGTTGTCATCGGTGTCCGCCACGGAAACGGTCAACGTCGCAACCGTGTTGTTGTTCCGCAACTGGAGCGAGGCGTCGCCGCCTGAGATCTTCCCGTCGGCGGGCGCGACATCCAAGGCGGTGATGACTCCTTCGATGGAGGACTGCCCTTGGACGAACTTCCACTGCGTCGCGGCGGGATTCCCTGTCCCCAAGTTGGTAATGCTCAAGGTTGTGCCCTGCGTCGAAAGAACGATCCGGTCCAATTTTCCGCCGTTCGCGTCTTCTGCCCGCGTGGCCCGGACCAGCCCATTGTCGGCGCCATCCGGAATTCCAAGTGCGTTATCAATGGCATCGTTGATGTCCGCGACGAGATCGTCGATGTTGGCGTTCGGATCATCGGCCACGTTGGCGGAACCATCCGTGGCGCTCTTCGGCACGACCACGTCAAACAAGCGCCCGCCAATAACCAGGGCGAAGTGGGCATCAGCGGTGAGGATGCCGTCCTCCGGCACGTCGGCTGTCGACAGGATGCTGGCGATTCGGTTCGTGTCGGTGACCGACGCCTCCAAGCCGTCCTCGAACTTCAGTTCCGTGATGGCGGTGTCATTGATGCCGCCGATGTTGGGATCGATCGGCCAGGCGTAGATGCGGTTGGTCCCCTGTCCGCCGATCAGGTCATCATTGCCCGAACCGCCGAACAACCAATCGTCGTCGCCGATCAGTCCCTGACCCGGACCGCCATCGCCGAAGAGCCGGTCGTCTCCGTCGAAGCCGTAGATGGTGTCACTGCCGAAGCCGCCATCCAGTCGGTCGCGGCCGGAGGAACCGAGCAAGGTGTCATTGCCGGGGCCGCCATCAACGACGCCGGCCCAATCAAAGCTGCGGTCACTCAGGACCGTCATGTCGACGGCCGCGGCGCCCGGAACGAAGCCGAGCGTGTCATTGCCGCCGAGGCCCGAGATGCGGAACTGCTCGACCGCCGGATCGCCGCTCGCTGAGCGCCACTTGGTCAGCGCGACGAAATGGATTGGCGCCGAGGTCGTGATGCCTCGCGCCGGCCATTGATCGAAGGAGATGTCGGTGACGCCGCCGACGAAGAAGTCGACGACCAAGTAGCTTTCGGAATCCTGGCCCGTGCCGGCCGTGGCGAAACCGAGCACGTTCTTAACGTAGTCATTTGCGCCACTGAGCGTGAGGGTGGTGTCGTCGCCCTGATTGCGGGTGACGAAGGCGATGTTCATTCCCCGGCGCACTGCCTCGACATGGCCATGCCGCTTGCCATTGGCGTCCTCGTAATTGAAGAACGGGCTGTTGCCCGCATGCAGCGCGACGTTCAGGGCGTCCACCGCGTTGTCGATGCCGAGGCTCAGATCGATATCAGTGAAGGTTTGACTGATCTGGCCGAGCGTCAGGGTGAAGGTCGCCTGTCCGGCGATCATGCCGCTTTCCGGAACCTCGACCGATCCGAGGATCACGGATTCCTCTGACATCAAGATCGTGTCACGGTTGTCGGAGCCTTCGATCAGCAGGATATCGGTTGCATTGTCATCCAGCGTATCGGACTGGAACTGATTTCCGAAGTGACCATCGAAGACATCGCCGAAGTTGCGATAGTTGGGGTCGCTGTCGAGGACGATCATGTCGATGTTGCCGCCGCCATAGAGCTTGTCATTGCCCTCCTGGCCCTGGAGCCAGTCCGAATTGGCGCCGCCCCAGAGTTCGTCGTTGCCGCCGCCGCCCAGCAGCTGGTCCTCGCCCGCGCCGCCAAAGAGCTTGTCATCGCCGCCGAGGGTGTCGGCGTTCGGATTGGGCGCGTAACGCCGGGTGTAGAGCCAGTCGCCGTGGATGAACTCGGCGCCGCTGTCGCCGTAAAGGATGTCCGCCCGGATGCCGCCGTAGAGCCAGTCCGAACCGGAACCGCCGTGAAGTTCGCTGCCACCGATCTGGGTCTCCGCCTGGAACTCAGCCGGTGTCGAGGCGCCGGTCGTATGCGAGTAGGCATAAAGGAAGTCGATGTCATCGCCGCCATAGAGGCGTTCGCCGCGGAGCGAGTCCGGACCGCCGTCGCCGAACATCCGGTCGCTGCCCTTGCCGCCGAACATCTGGTCGCGTCCCGCCGTGGTAAACTCGTATTCCACTGCGGAATCAACGCCCTTGAACTTCGTTCCATCGGTCGAGAATTCGCCGGCCAGATTGAAGTCGCCGCGCATGATGTCGTCGTTGTCGCCGCCGAGCATCACGTCGTTGTCGGGGCCTCCGAGGAGGTAGTCGTTGTGAACGCCGCCGTCAAGGTAGTCGTCGCCGAGACCGCCGTAGAGTCCGTCGATATCCCCGCCGCCGAACAACCAGTCTGAATCAGGGCCACCCAACAGCGTGTCGCGCCCGTCCATGACGTCGCCCTGCACGGACAGTCCGGCCAGGGCCTTCGGCGTCATGAGTTCGGGCTCAAATCCGGTCGGTTGCGCCGCCTCGGAAGCGACCCAGTTCGGCGGCACATCCAGCTTCGTCGCACGATCGGCGGCGTCCACAAAGCGGAAGTTGCTTTCCGCGAGGAGATTCGCACCGCCCCACATCACATCCATGCCGGCTTCGCCCTGCAGGACATCGTTGCCGACGCCGCCGACCAGGAGATCGTTCGCCGGGCCGCCGAGCAGAACGTCGTTGCCGCGACCGCCGAGCAAGTCGTCGTCGCCGCCCAGCGCCGAGGTCGTGACAATGCCGTCGAAGGCCGCGGTGATTGTGAAGGTGGTGTCGTCCAACAGGACGACGGAGACATAGGCCGCAAGCTTGGCGATTTCCACCGAGGCGTTATCGCCGATCAGCACGTCCACGCTGTCGTCGACCTCGCCGCCCTCGATCAAATCATTGCCGTTGCCGCCCAGGATCAGATCGGCGCCCTCGTTCACATCGCCGGCGAACGCAGCGCTGTACTCGGTATTGTAGGCGCGTTTGCCGGGCGGCAGGGCGATCGAATCGATCAGGTCGTCACCGCCGGCGGCGGGGTGCAGCGTTTCCACCGTGACCGGGTCGCCGAAGGCGTCGAACACGATACGGCCGCCGTCGCCGAGAATCACGTCATCGCCGGACATTCCCGCGATAGTGTCGCCGTCGACGCCCGGCGCGTCCGTTCCGCCGGCGCCGCCGATGATGAAGTCGCGGAGGGGGCTGCCGGTGATTTCGTCCGGGCCGCCGTGATCGGGGTCGGTGGAATCCAACTGCCCGGTGGCAATGTCGATCATGCCGTTGTCGCCGAAGATCCGATGGGAAATCGCTTCGAGACCGGCGTCAATGGTGTCTCCGCCGGTTCCGCCGAAGATCAGGTCATTGCCCAGCGCCGCATCCGTGAAGGCCATGGCCGCAATAGCGGTCTGATCATGCGGGTTCGCGGCGTCGTAGGACATGTAATCGATCTGGTCGTTGCCGCCGAATTGAGGTTCGTGCGTGCGGAGCGTGATCAGGCTGCCGCCGGCGTTGCGGTCCATATAGCCACCGTCGCCGAAGATGGTGTCATCGCCGGCATTGCCAAAGAGATCGTCGTCACCGGAGCCGCCCATAATGGTGTCGGGACCAAGGCTGCCGAAGATGCGGTCGTTGCCGCCGTGCATTCCGTCCTTGGTGTAGGTGTCGTTGACGTCGCCTCCGACGGCCAACGCAGCGTCGGGAACGATCAGCGGGGAACCGCCGGCAAGGACGCCGTTGTCGCCGATGAGCACATCGCCCTCGGTCGCCGTGCCGCCGTAAATGTCATCATCGCCCGAGCCGCCGAAGATCACATCCGCGCCTTCGAAACCGGTCTCATCAATATCGTCGTCGCCGCCAACAGCGGGGTCGCTCGTTTCGACGCGACGCACATTCAAGGCGGCGTCGCGCCAGATGTAGCCGTTGTCGCCGAGAATTGCGTCGGATCCGCGTCCGCCGCGCAGGGTATCGTCCCCGGCGCCGCCGATGACAATGTCATTGCCCCAACCGCCGTCAATGATGTCGATTCCCCCGGTCGAGGCGGCCGTTGTCGAGACGTCGTAATCGAAGTCGTCATCGCCGACGTTGAAGTAGACCACGCCGTTATCGCCCAGGAGGATGTCGGTCGCGGTATCCGTTTCGCCGCCGGATATCCTGTCATTGCCGGCGCCGCCAATGGCAATGTCCGCTCCGCCGGCTCCGGTCTGGTCGATCTTGTCGTCGCCGCCCACGCCGGTGTCCTTCGATTCGATTTGGGTAACCTTGCGGGAAGCATCGCGGGTGATGTAACCGCCGTCGCCGAGGATCACATCACGGCCGGGGCCGCCGGTCAGGGTGTCGCCGTCGTTTCCGGCGACATCGTCGCCGCCGGAGCCGCCCAGGATGAAGTCATCACCAAGACCGCCGTCGATGGTGTCGACGCCGCCAGAGGTCGGTTGATGGGTGTAGATATCGAAGTTCGCCGGAGTGTTGGCAGCTTCGTTCAGCACGACGACGCCATTGTCGCCCACCAGAATATCGGAGCTGGCGTCTACTGAGCCGCCGTAAATCTTGTCATTCCCCGTGCCGCCGAATGCGATATCGGCGCCTTCGGAACCGGTCTGATCGATTGTATCGCCGCCATCACCTGTGTGGTTCGAGGCGGTCACACGAACGACGACGCCAGACTCCAGTCGGGCCTCACCGCCGTCGCCGAGAAGAATGTCCTGACCCACGCCGCCACTGAGCGTGTCACTCGCGGTCCCGCCGAAGAGAATGTCATTACCTTCGCCGCCGAACAGGGTGTCGTTCGCGCCAACGCCATCATTGGTCGTCTGCAGCAACTGCAGGTTGAAGTCCATCTCGCGTTCGATGATGGCATGATCGCCGAACAGAACGTCATCGCCCTGGTTGCCGACAATGGTGTCAACACCATCATCGCCAACCAGCAAATCGCGTCCGCTGCCGCCGGTGATGATGTCGTCGCCTTCGTGGCCGAAGATTTCGATGCCGACCCGCGCGGCTTCGGCATTCAGGGTGTCCCCGCCGGTGTAACCCCGCACGACCAGATAGCGCGGCAACTGATGCGTCACGGTGATGGTGTCGCCGCCCTCCCAGCCATCGACCTCGGTCACTTCACGGACACCAGGGTTGTTTCGCGTCGTGCGCACTTCGATGGTGTCGGCGGCTTTGCTGCCGTAGACGGTGATGGACGGGACAAACTTCTTCGCGCCGCCGTCGTAATGACTTGCGAACCAGCCGCCGCTGGCCGTGTAGAAGATGTCCGCCGGAGCCAGTCCGGTCACATAGTGGTCGGTCACGACGGCCGCCAGATTGGCGTCTGCGTCATGGGCGTCGCTGATCAACAGTTCGTTATGATCCCCGCCCTGCGCATCGACGTGAACCGTTCCGATGATGTGATCCAGCGAGTGGTAGTCCGAGCGGATCGTGATCACATCATTGCCGGCTCCGGTGTAGAGGAAGATCTCGGCGTCGTCGCCGTTGACGCCGGAGCTCTTGACCTGAAATGCGTCGTTGCCGGAGCCGAGGTGCAGGGTGACCCTGTCCGCGCCCTTGAACAGGACGTCCTGGGTCATGCCGAGTCCGGCGATGCGCAGATAATCACCCGTTTGCTCCCTCGGATCCTGATCCGTGAAGAACTTCTGTTCGCCGCCAAAATAGCG